>CAJUII010000013.1:0-12917 GCA_910586405.1 uncultured Lachnospiraceae bacterium | reverse complement strand
AAATTTGTGCTTACGCCCAAATTCGCAGATTTTGGTAAGAATGGAGATTTTTATGGAAAAAGTTACGATGAAGGATATCGCAGATGCCCTCAATATATCCAGAGTCACCGTCAGCAAGGCATTTAACAACCAGACTGGCGTGTCGGATTCTCTGCGGGAGCTGATTTTTGAGAAAGCCAAAGAACTGGGATATGCCAAGCTTCCTTATCAGATACTCGAACAGCCGCTCGAGGAACAGCGCACCGTGTCCCTGATTGTCTCAAGACCGGACTCTGCGCTTTTTTGGACGAATATTATTCACCGCATGGCGCAGGAACTTTCCAATTATAAAGTCAATCTGCTCTACACCTATGTTCCCTCCGCATACACAAAATCTTTCAGCCTGCCCCCCATTCTCCAAAACGGCAGTGTGGACGGCATCGTCGTGCTGAATGTCTATGATTCGGAGATTCTGGGCATGGTCAATGGACTTTCAGTGCCAAAAGTATTTCTTGACACGGTTCCCACCCTGTCAGACCGTGAGCTAAACGGTGATCTGATGCTGATCGAAGGGTTCCGCACAGAGTTCGAGATCACAAACACCTTGATCCAAGACGGTCATACCGAGATTGGTTTTCTCGGCGATATCAGCTATGCCCTGACGAATCTGGAACGCTATCGCGGCTACTGTAACTGCATGGAAAAACAGGGACTTGTCATCCGCTCAGAGTACTGTCTGACAGGACGTATTGATATTTTTTCCTACGAAAAGGAATTATATACATTTTTAAATCAGCTCAAGCGCTGGCCGACCGCGTTTGTGTGCGCGAGCGATTTTGTTGCGAACTTTGTGCAGTCCTATATTGACAGCAATCCGCGACGCATCCCGCATCCTGTCGCGCTCACAGGTTTTGACAACACCGGCGAATATGCGGATGTCGCAGGACGCATCATCACGGCAAACGTCCCGACTGGACTGCTCGGCAAACGGCTTGCGCTCCAGATGCTTTTTCGTTCAGAACATCCAGAATCTCCGCATGAGCTGACCTTCATCAAGCCGTCCATCATCATACCGCACTATGCCCCACAGAAGAATCCATAATATCGCTAAACTGCAAAACGCCAAACTAATCTGAAAATTGTGCGGAACTGTCGCGCGGTAAAGTATTGGTATGAATTGGAATTTTCTGGCAAGACTAATCATATTGGTATGGCCGTTGGACATTTTAGAAATCGCAGAAAGAAATTGGGGGATATTTATGCACAAGAATACAGGCGCCTTATTGGAGGAGGTGCAGTTGACTGTAAACAGCATCATTAAAGGAAAGGAAGGAATCGTGCAGAAGGCGCTCGCTGCCATCATTGGCGGCGGGCATATTCTCATGGAGGATATTCCAGGCGTTGGAAAGACCACCCTCGCGACGACGTTGGCGCGGACACTCTCCCTTGATTACAGACGGGTGCAGTTCACCCCCGATGTCCTGCCAAGTGACCTGCTCGGATTCTCGATGTACCACAGTCAGAAAGGCACCTTTGAATTTCAGAAGGGCGCTGTGTTCTGTAACCTGCTGCTCGCAGACGAAATAAACAGAACCTCCCCGAAGACACAGTCCGCTCTCCTTGAGGTCATGGAGGAACGGCAGGTGAGCATCGAGGGCGAAACGCGCAGCCTTCCAGACCCTTTTATCGTCATTGCGACAGAAAATCCATCTGGTTCCTCAGGCACACAGCTATTGCCTGAATCCCAGCTTGACCGTTTTCTAGTGTGCCTGTCCATGGGCTACCCCAAGCATGAGGATGCAGTTGCTCTATTAAAAGGCGAGGTCTGGAAACGCCTCACCGACATCACCCCCGTACTCTCCCTTAAAGATTTGAAAGATATCCAGAACCAGACTGCGGATATTTTTGTCGATGATTCCATGTATGAGTACATCGTGAATCTGGTGGAAGCAACGCGGGACAATTCGCT
Organism: uncultured Lachnospiraceae bacterium; assembly: GCA_910586405.1. GTDB lineage: Bacteria > Bacillota > Clostridia > Lachnospirales > Lachnospiraceae > COE1. The sequence goes on along the minus strand of CAJUII010000013.1, from coordinate 10,969 downwards.
TTTTGCACTAGGCGCAAGCCCGCGCGCCGGAATCGCACTGCTGCGCATGGCGCGCGCAATGGCGATGCTTGCGGGACGCGATTTTGTGACGGCTAAGGATGTGCAGAGCATCCTCTGTGACGTGCTCTGCCACCGCGTCCGCCTGAGTGCGCGATGTCGTGCAGAGGGCGTCACTGTGACGGAGGCAGTTGGCAGACTGACGGATACCGTGCGATGTCCCAAGTTGATCGAGTAGGAAAACCCTTTCCCCTACTCGCGCGCCGGGCGTCCGTCAGCTTTTATGACATTGTTCCTTTGGACGCCCGTGTGCATAAATACTTTCATCCGACACGGAGGCTTCGCATGAAAATAAAAATCTCCCCTTTGCACCTTATCGCATTTCTTTTTGTTTATTTCGGAAACCTACTACTCTTCCTCGCCCTGCGCGGATACCTTTTTATTGTCATAGGCATGATACTCACTGCGCTTGTTCCGCTCTCTTTTCTCGCGCTGAGAAAGCTTGCGGACTTTGTCAGCGGAACCATTTTTATTGCGTCTGATGCTAATTTTGCGCAATCAGAGGAGACGATCGTCCGGCAAAAAGATGACATTCATGTCATTTTTAAAATTGATAATCCAAGTCTGCTCTGCACGCTGCGCGCTGCCTGGATATTTACTGTCGGAAATACATTTTATGGTACCTCTGACCAGCAGACGCTGCTGCTGTCAATTCCTCCCAGCAAAAAGAAACAGTTTCAAATGAAAGTCACGGTCACAGAATTGGGACAGATTGTCTTCTCCTGTCAGGAATTGATCTTCACTGATTTGCTGGGTATTTTTAAAGTGCATGCGCCATGCAGCGCAGAATGCAGCCTTTTTGTACTTCCAAAGCAGCTTACTGTCGAAAGGTCTGAGCTGCTCAACGCGCGCTTTGGTGCTGCCGAGCTGTCCGAGTGTCAGCTAAAGGGCAACGATTACAGCGAAGTCACAGACATTCGCACGTATCAGCCAGGCGACCGCCCCAGGGATATTCACTGGAAACTCTCAGCACGACAGCAGGAGCTGATTGTGAAAGAGCGGACCACGCTTGCAGGCAGCGAGCAAATTGTGCTGATTGCACTTCCTCCGAAAAAGGCAGACGCAGAAAAGCTTCTGACAGAGGGCTACCGCAAAATCCGTGGACTAATCGCAGAACAGACCTCCTTGCGGCTGTTAATCTGGGAGAACTGCTACTTTTCCTTTGCCAGCTATCCCTGCGACAGCGAGGCAGCGCTCGACGCGGCATTCTGCACGATTTTCCGCACAGACCTGCAATCTCACAGCAGCCAGATGCTACAACAGTATATGCGAAATTGCTATCCGCAGCTGGAGAGTTATCTGTGCCTGACGAAAAAAGAAGAAATGATACAGTTGGAGGTTTGTATAAATGTTTGACAGAATGCGCAAGAAATCCAGCAGAGAAACCGCACCTATCGCATTGTCTGAGGGAATCTATCTATCCAACGATTTTTTGTCTGATAATTTTTGTATGCAGCAGGAAAAACGATGGTCGGACTTTTTTGTGCGCACCTTTTTCCTGTTTGCGATTGTTACCGGAAGTCTTGGGGGTATGCTGTCGGCTTTTGACATTGCATACGAAAAAGAAGGCTTTCTTGCTGCCGCGCTGTTGGTCTCGCTGTACTGCGCATCCTTATATCTTTCTTCAAGGTGGGAAAATGTGGGCTACATACTGCTTTTCGGTTTTGTGGTGTACGCCGGCCAGGGGCTTCAAACCTATATCAGCAGTGGGTTCTATGGCATTCTGAATGATATTTCCACCGCCGCGACATCCTTTTTTGAGACGAACGCACAGATCAGCTACGCAGAGCAGGTCGAGAATCATTCCCTCGCCATCTCTGTTGCCATGTGCTACTTCGCGCTGATTGGATGCAGCCTTGCGAACGGGCTGATCTCACACAAAATGCACTGCCTGCCCATCCTCTTTTCGTCCGTATTTTTTCTGCTTGTGCCGATTTATCTGGAACATGAACCCTCGGCAGGCTATGTCATCCTGTACGCAACAGGTATCCTTGCGGTCTATATTTTCCGACAAAATCGGTATCAGATGCCGCCTTCCAACCAAAAAGCTTACCGCAAAGCCATGTATAAGGCAGCCAAAAAACACCGCTTTTGGGACCCCTTCTGCGGCCGTGCCGCTGCGGGAACGCTGCTTGGCATACTGCTGCTGTGCGGTGTCGTATGCGGCATTGCAGAACTGGCACTGCCCCGAAATTCCTATATCACAGCACACAGCAAAAGCGCTTTCAAGCTCCGCACTATGGATACTATGGAGAATTTTTATCTGCTCGGCGTGATGGGACTCATCAACTTTTATCCGACGACCGGCGGGCTTGTCAATGGACGGCTTGGCGGCGTCAACTCTGTGCGTCTGGATTATGAGACAGACCTGACACTGAAGTTTGTCCCCTACACGTATGACCGGATTTATCTAAAAACGTTTGTGGGCGCCCAGTATCTTCCATATAAAAACAGCTGGAGTATCCTGGATGACACACTGCGTGCGGACGCATGGCGTGATGAGACTGCCGCACTGCTGCAAATGGGCTATTTTGCCTCCGTTTATGACCATGCGCGCGGTGTGATAAAAATTCAAAATGTCGCGGCGCCGTCCAGTGTGTATCTGCCCTATTATTCCACAGATACGGACAAAATCCTGCATCCTGGAAGGACTCTGGACTATACCTTTTACCCGCTGCTCGCAGATCGGCTCATCAAAAAGCCGTCCCCGCTTAAGAATGATATCTGGCTGGACATTCCAGCAGAAAATCAGGCTGTCGTTGCCAACTTTTGCAGAGAGATCGGACTCTCTGGCTCCACACAGGAAATCATCCGCCAGCTTCGTGACTACTTCCAGCAGAATTTCCCTTATACGTTAAGCCCTGGCATCACACCGAGGCGCAAGGATTTTGTGAACTATTTTCTGACAGAAAAGCAGAAGGGCTACTGTGCACACTATGCGAGCGCTGCCGTGCTGATTCTGCGCCATATGGGGATTCCTGCACGCTATGTAGAAGGCTATGCCGTCGATGCCATAGAAGTTGCGGAGGATGGCACACTGACAGATCTTGACGCGGCACACTACTATGACCGAACAGGTATTGGTCCTGCAAATACCTCCTCAGAAATTCTACCACCTCAGCAATCTGTCATCTCCTACGACGTGTCGGACGGAAATGCTCATGCGTGGGTGGAGGTATATGATGAAAATTTGGGTTGGTGCGCGGTGGAGATGACGCCCTTTCAGACAGAAGAGGACGAAAACCGCAGCGGAATCTGGGATATGTTTTTGAGACTATTTCAGAATGAAGAAGCACCGAGAACCGCAGAAATGAAAGTTGGCGCAGCGGCTGCTATCACCGACGCAATACAAACTTCCACCTTTGGGTTTGCGATCTGTCTGGTTTTGCTGTTCATGCTTCTGCCAGCACGCCTTCTTCTACTAAAGTGTATCTGGCATGTTCGCTATCACCGCGCAAACCGCAGCGAACGGCTGCTGATGCGGTATCGGCAGACAGTCCGCAGGCATAACTCAAAAGAGCTCTCCGGCGCCAAAAATTTCGAAGAACAGGCGGCTTTGCTCGTCCGAAACGGCGTTTTAAACTTGGAAGATGCTGCGCTGGAGCGCCTGATTGGAGCGCTCAACAAAGCAGCTTACGCGCAGGAGGAGCTCTCGGAGAAACTGTTCGCGGAGGCGGTCAAATACCTGCAAAAGCCAGCAAAATGAACACCTGCTTGAACACTAATCCTTCGCGTACTCTGAAACAAGCTGCTCTAGCTTCTGCATCTCCTGCGAGATGCGCAGTCTTCGCGGACACGCATCCATGCAGGGCATCGCTGTGCACTCTCTGCAATGCCGTGCACTCTCTGCAATGCCAAGCCCCAATTTCTTTAATGCCCAGTACTCCTTTCCCAAATGAAAATACTGGTACTGGCGAAACAAGGTATGAATCTCCGTCCCATGCGGGCACACGCACCGCTGGCATCGGTCACATGGAATCGGGAAATACTCCTTCTCCAGCACCGTAAGCACCTCCTCAAAGGTAGGAAGCACAGGCGTTTGCGTTCTGGCATCCCAGCCCATCGCGGCATCCACCTGCTCTTTGGTGCCCAGCCCGACCAGGACGCTCGACACCGGATAGTCCAGCGCAAAGCCAATCAATGTCTGCACTGGAAACCGCGCGGGGAGAAGTCCTGCCGCATACACCTTGTTGACCAGAAATCCTTTTCCACGAAAAAGTGTCTCCTGCCGAATGCGGTCGAGCATCCCGCGCTCAAGCAGATTGCCGCTGCCCTGCAACACATCGACACGCTGATCCTGCGCGCCCCGCAGCAATATCTCATAATAATGCGTCGCAATTCCCACAAACCGGATTTTTCCCTCGGCTTTCAGCTCCGCGAGCGCATCCAGCGCACCGCCCCTGCCAAACACTTCGTCCTCGTGGCTTGCGTCCACCTGATGAACAAAGTACAAATCGGGCGTCATGCCAAGATTTTCACAGGATGTTTCCACTGCCTGATAGATCTCACTGCCACCAAAGAAGCGTGCCTTGTCTGAGATAATAATGTTTTCCCGCCCCACGCGCGCCGCGAATTTCCCCAGCTTGATCTCCGCATCCCCGTATTCTGGCACTATTGCCGTATCATACAGATTGCAGCCCAGTTGATAGGCGTGCATCATCACTGCAAGCGCCTCATCGTCATCCAGATTGAAATACGCTGGCAGAACAGGGATACTTCCCTGCAAAATCGGAATTGTACCAAAGCTGATTTCGGATACCTCAAGACCTGTATTTCCTAATTTGCGGTAATACATTGCTTCGTCTCCTACCTCCCTTCACAAAACGCACGCTCCGACACCTGAACGCCCTCCGGCACTTGCATTTCTGAGACAGCGCCGCAAAATGCAAACGCTTCCTTTCCTATCCTTTTTACCGTGGATGGCAGATTCACCCTTTTCAGGCTGTGACAGCGGTAAAATGCCCGCTCCGGGATCTCCTCCACGCCTTCTGGAATCCATATCTCCTCCAACGAAGTACAGTTTTCAAAAGCATGTGCACCAATGTGCTCTAAACGTTCAGACAATGCCACGCAGCGCAGCATCCCACAGCCGGAAAAAGCATGTGCACCGATGCGCGTCACACTGTTCGCCTGTCTGACCTCACACAGCCACTTGCAGCCTGCAAAAGCGCGCGCGCCAATCGCAGTCACCGTCTCTGAAAAGGTAATTGTCATCAGCAGATTTGCATCCTGAAAAGTACCCTCTCCAATTTCTGTGATGCCGCGCGCAAGCCTAAGTCTGGAAATATTCCCAGTACACTCCCTAAGCACGCCATTCTCGTCCGTCTTAAAGCAATTCAGACTGTCCATCACCGCCTGCTTTGCAAGTGTCGGCAATGTCCTTTCGCGGTCTGCCAAGCCTGTAAAATGAACAATCCCGCCGTCCGGCAGCGTCATTTCACGCAGATTAATACAGTTGCGAAATGCGTACTCCTCCACCTGTACATAGCGCTGACACTCCCCTGTCGCCGGAAAACGAATACTCGTAATATCCAGTCCGTTTGCAAATGCCCAGCCGCACACCAGACGAATATTATCTGGAATCACAACCTCCCCCGCACATGCTGCTCCGTCGAGCAGCATATGCCGCACGATGACCATACTGGCTTCCCTGCGTTTCCTGGCAATCCACGAGGTTCCATGAAATGCTCTTGCGCCGATGTACGTCACACTCTCTGGAATCTCCACCTGCTCAAGCATCATCGCATCGCGGAACACCTCCGCTGCAATCCGCCGTATTCCCGGTGGAATCCGTACCACACTGGCAGCGCCGCGATATCGAATCAAGTTCTCCTCCTGCTCCACGGTAAAGCAGCTAAATGCACTGTGAAATAAAAGCCGTACCATCTCTGGCAGCTCCTCTGAAAGAATATCGCGATAACGGTCAAACACCCATTCCTTTCCCCGAAACACAATCCGCCGCAGTGCTGTACAGCCCGAGAGTGCATACTCTTTGAGCAAAACACTTCCCTGCTGCCCAGTCAGACAGATTTTTTCCAGTCCACTGCAATCCTCAAACGCGTGTGCTTTCAGACATAGCTCATCTTGAAATGCCGCGTATTTCAGACATTCACAACCGACAAAGGCATACTCGCCAATCTGACCAATCTGTGCAAAATCAAAATCCTGTAACTGCTTGCAGCCGCTAAAGCAATATGACAGTATCGTCCTTGCCTTTTCACAGCGGCAAGACACCAAATCAGTACAGCCCGCAAAAAGGCGTTTGTTCAAAGCAAAAACTTCTGTGAGCACTGCCCTGACAAGAGAACTGCATCCGGCGAAGGCCGCTTCCCCAATCTCGTGCGCAGCGCATGTAATTTCTTTTAAGGAACTGCATTTCTCAAAGGCAGAAGCTTCTATTTTCACTATCCGTTTTTCAGGCGCATCTGATTCCTGATTGCTACACCGCTGCTGTCCATCGGGCAGCACAGCGCATTCAAGACCACTGCACCCAAAGAAGGCGCCTTCTCCAATCCAACGCACTCGCTCTTGGCAGACCACCTTGCGGATCGCACGATTTCCTGCAAATGCGTAGGGCGCAATCCCTTCAATGTTGTCAGGCAGACAAATGTCCCCGACACAGGTCTCGCCGGAAACTACCAGGTTGCCCACAACATGCAATCCGTTTTCCAGCTTTACGCCCAGTGAAGTATCTGCAAACGCGCGCTCGCCCGCAGTCAGTGTCGGATTCACTGCGCCTTCGACAAGCGCGGTACAATTGCACAATGCTTCCTTGCCAATAGACTGCACCGCCGCCAATTGGATTCGGCTCAGCCTTTCGCAACGGTAAAATGCGCGCTCACCAATCATATGCCACTGTGGAAGCTCCAGCCCCGAACAGCCACAGAAAACCTCCTCCAACGCTGTGCAGCCAGAAAAAACTTCCGCTTCCAGCTCCTTGATATGCGCGGGAAACTCCACGCGCTGAAGTGATTTGCAGCCCTTGAACGCCGCCGCGCCAACGGACTGTACTCCCGCTGGAAGATGCACTGCTGTAATGTTCGTATTTCCATAAAAGGCACCACCGGCGATGATGCACACATTTTCTGGAATCCATACGTCACCCTCAAATTCTTGTCCGTCCCATAGTATCGCGTCTTCCTGTATATTTCCTGCTGAAACCACTTCTTTAAAATGCTGTTCGCGCCATTCATTGTCATAAGCCGTTCGCAATCCAGCAGCACTCGCACTGTACATCTGACATTTCCACTGCGTCACCCCTTCAAATGCATGTCTCCCCACAGATTGAAGGGATTTGGGCAGCACGACACGCCCAAGTGCCGCGCACCCGTATGCAAACTCATCTGGAATATGGCACACGCCTTTCTCAAGCACCAGCAGCTTTAATTTCATGCAGTCGCGAAATATCCCCACACCATATTGCTTTCCTGTGTCACCGCCGCCGGAAATCCACACCTTTTGCACAAGACTCTTTGCAAAAGCCAGACTTTCCACTACCGCCGTTTCTGCCGGAATCCGCACCTCCCGCAAACCGGCACGATAAAATGCCAGCTTTCCAATAGATGTCAGACTTTCGGGCAGTTGCATCATTTTCAAACCTGTGCATCCATAGAAGGCACTCTCACCAATCTCGCGAAGCCCCTCTGGAAAATGCACCTCCTGCAAAGCACGGCAGCCGCGGAACATCCTATTCTCCAAAACATTCACCTGCTTTGGCAGCTCAACCCGCAAAAGCTTCACACAGTCTGAAAATGCACCCGCACCAATGCTGCGAAGTCCTTCGGGCAGGTTGATTGTCTGCATTAACAGACAGCCGCGAAACGCTTCGGCGCCGATCTCGCGCAGACTTTCGGGCAGAATCACTTTGTTGATCGTCTCGATGCCCGCAAAAGCTTCCTCTGCAATCGCAGTAACCCCCTCCGGGACCACAACCCTTGACTCCGCACCCAAATACTGCAACAGAATCGTTCCGCTGAGCCGGAAATTGCCAAACACCTGACGGTGTATCGTGCGGACAGGCGCCGGAACCTCTCCAAACGGCACACACACCCTTGCCGCAGCTTCCCCTTTCTCTAAAGCAGCGCACGCTTCCTGGCTGAGAGAAGCCTCACTACATATCCTGTATAGACGATGAAGTCCCTCGAATGTGTACACCGTCCCGTCACTCGTTCTGACAGCCTTTAAGGAGGTACAATCGCGAAAGGCATCCTCGTCAATTTCTATTTCGTTTCCGCCCAAAATCACCTGTTCCAATCCGATACAATTGCGGAAGGCACGGCTCTCGATTTTTTTGAGTGTCCGAGCAAGCCTGATATCGACAATCCCACGCATATCATAAAAACTGCTTTTGCCGAGCACCTCAACGCCCTCTGGCACCTCTATATGCTTAATATTGACACGAAAGCGGACAAGTGTCCTGCCCTCCAGCTCCATCATGCGCTCAAGGATGTCCCGCACGACCCGCGCAATCAACGGCGGCACCTTGAACGAGCCTACCGCCACATCCACCAGATTCGGCATATGGAATGTTTCGCCATCGGCATAAGCGATTTCCCTGACCTGCCCGCAGCCCGTAAAGACATCACAGATGCAGCGCTCGTCCAATTCCCGCGAAATCACCAGCTTTTGAAGCGCGATTTCATTTGCAAGCGCCTCCATGCCAAGCCTTTTTACGCCCGGTATCTGCACCTCTCTCATGCTGTCACAGTACAAAAAAGCACACTCCCCCAGCTCCTCCACCGAGGGCGGCAGAATCGCATGTTTCAGCGCATGGCAGCGGTGAAATGCATAGCGTCCAATATATGTCACTCCGTCAGGAATCACAACCTCCTCCAGTCTGCGGCAGCCCTTAAAGGCATCCCCCATAATGCGTTGCAGTCCTGGCGGCAGCACAACTTTTTTGAGAGACACACAGCCCTTGAACGCGCCTTCGCCAACTGTGCAAATCCCCTCAGGAACCTCTATTTCCTCCTCGCGCCCTGTGTATCGTATCAGCACACCATTCGCGGCCGCATAAAACTCCTGCATATATTCCACCCTTGTTCCTCACTCGCTTCTACCTTTTGCTCTTTTTGTAATAAATTTGTTCCAATTCGCAAACTGATCAGACCTTCATCACGCTGGATTGTCCGCAAAAATCAGTGCCATCACTTCCCGTAGCTCGTCCAGACATCCGCTTCGATACAATCGTTCCTTGTACTGCTTCGTCCCTTTTCGTTTCTTCATCATATAAGAGGCAAGCTTTTTCATATAGCGCAACGTAAAGGTTTCATCATAATGCTGCGCGGTCAGCGCCATCTGCTCTGACAAGAGTGTCAATGCCGGCTTTTCGCAGGGCTTTCCAGTCAATTCTGCGAAAATAAAAGGGTTCTCCAGTCCATAGCGCGCAACCATAATCCCGTCCGCACCCGTGTACGCCATCATGCGCCCGGCATCCTCCACAGAAAAAATCCCGCCGTTTGCAATGACAGGGATCGACACTGCCGCCTTTGCATGCGCAATCTCCTCCATGTGCGGCGCCCCGTCGTACATCATGCTGCGGCTCCTGCCATGAATGGTAATCATGTCCGCGCCCGCATCCTCGCACACGCGGGCAAACTCAGCGGCAAACAGCTCATTTTCCCGAATGCCCACGCGGCATTTCACCGTGACCACTTTGCCACTCCGTTTGCAGCCGCGTATGATCGCCGCCGCCCGCTTGGCATCCTGCATCAGCGCACTTCCCTCACCACTCTTAAACACATTTGGCACAGGACAGCCCATATTAATGTCAATGATATCAAACGCCTCCAAAAACGGACTTTTTGCCATCCGCTCCATCACTGCCGGATTGCCGCCAAGTAATTGAACTGCCTTGACTGGCTCAGCCGGTGTCGTGATGAGGAGGCGGTTTGTCGCCCTGTCCTCGTATTTGAGCGCGTTGGCACTGCACATCTCTGTGAAGCACAAACCTGCGCCAAGCTCATACGCCAGCATTCGAAACGGATAGCAAGTATATCCCGCAAGCGGCGCCATCAGCACATTTGACGGCAGCAGCAGACCGCCTACGCGAATTGGCCTGATGTTTATGGTATACATCGAATCCCACCTCCAATGATTGATTCTATTATACCTTGTGTTTTCAGAAGCGTAAAGTGCTGTTTCCTGTCTTTTACTCCCCGCGCGCCATAAATTCTTCAAACATCCGCATACTGTATTGATAATATGCTGCCAGACCAGACTGTTTTAACAGCTTCATATCATAGATCTGCTGCTGAAACATATCCATGAAGTCCGCTGTATCGTGCAGCCCCATATTTCCCGTTTCCGGCGGGAGTGAAGTCAGTCCGCCGTTCTTGTCCACACCCAGATGCGCCTCCAGTGCATGCATCTCCACAATCGTCGCACAGCGCGGATTGATCCTGTTGATATGGATAGTCTGCTCAAACTCCTCCCCATTCTCGTCCACACCCTTTGCGATAACGGTGGGATCTTCTTCTGTTGAGTTTTCTGCATATTGAATATAATAGGACAATCCTGTGCCGTTTCCGCCGGAATACAGCATATCTTCCGATTTCAGAAAAACCATGTATTCCTTCTGTTGTGCCATAGCGGCATTGCCAAGCTCGTTTGCAAAGCTTTTCTGCGCTGCTTTGTGCTGTGATGTTCCTGTCCTATATCCTGCCAGCGGATACCCTGCTGGTCCTATCCCATTGATTCCCATGTATATCACTCCTCATTGAAATAAATTGTTTCATTTTGTCAAATGACGGTTCCTCTGTCAGTCAGAACCGCCTGCTACTCTCCATGTCGCTGCTCTGCCGCGACTCAAATCGGGATGAGAAATGCCGTATTTCAGACATTTCTCGATGTGAGACTTAGTACTTCTCACACTAACTCCCATCTGCCTGCTTCAGCAGGCGTACAAATCAGG
>CAJUII010000012.1:52697-55920 GCA_910586405.1 uncultured Lachnospiraceae bacterium | reverse complement strand
AAAATCAAGGGTTTCAGCCCTCCTGATTTAAGCGGCTTAAGCGGATAGCCTGGTCAGCGGCAATACACGCGTCAATGATCTCCTGAATATCCCCGTTCATCACTTTATCCAACTTATAAATCGTCAAATTAATGCGGTGATCTGTCACGCGCCCCTGCGGGAAATTGTACGTCCGAATCTTTTCAGAGCGGTCGCCTGTGCCAATCTGGCTCCTGCGCATCTCCGCCTCCGCGTCGTGGCGCTGCTGCTGCTCGATATCATACAGCTTCGCCTTCAACAAGGCAAATGCCTTCGCCTTGTTCTGCAACTGCGACTTCTCTGTCTGGCTGTACACCACAATCCCTGTCGGATAGTGTGTCAGACGCACCGCCGAGTCTGTCGTGTTGACGCACTGTCCGCCATTTCCTGACGCACGCATCACGTCGATGCGGATATCCTTGTCCTCGATCACGATGTCAATATCGTCGTCAACCTCCGGCATCACTGCCACGCTGATTGTGGAGGTATGAATCCGCCCGCCGGATTCCGTCTCTGGCACACGCTGCACGCGGTGTACGCCCGACTCATATTTCATGACGGAATATGCGCCCTGTCCCGATATCATAAAGGTGACGCTCTTCATACCGCCGATGCCAATCTCCTCACACTCCACCAGCTCCACCTTCCAGCGTCTGCCCTCCGCAAAATGCACATACATACGGTAAATTTCCGCCGCAAAGAGCGCCGCCTCATCGCCGCCCGCGCCTGCACGGATTTCCACGATGACATTCTTGTCGTCATTTGGGTCTTTGGGCAAGAGCAGTATCTTCATCTGCGTCTCAAGCTCCTCAATACGCTTCTTGGCATCACTCAGCTCCTCCTTGAGCATCTCCTTCATTTCCTCGTCATTCTCCGAATCGAGCAGTGACAATGAATCCTCCACGGTCTCATTACATTTCTTATACTCCTTGTATGCCTCCACAAGCGGCGTCAAATCACTCTGTTCCTTCATCAGCGCACGAAAGCGCTTCTGATCCTCTGTGACGGTCGGCTCGTTGAGCTCATTTAAGATTTCCTCAAAACGATGGAGCAAATCTTCCAGTTTATCAAACATATAAATCCTCCTATCTTATTTTATCTTATATAATGATTCTAATGCTTCGTTTCGACTGAACCACTCTTTATTCCATAAACGACCCTGTCCAGCCCTGCATAGTCCTGCAAAACCTTCACTTCGGCAAAGCCAGCCTCCTGCATGAGCTGAATCACTGCCTCGCCCTGCCCACAACCGATTTCAAACAACAGCACTGCCCCTCTGCGCAGATGTGCGGGCGCCTGCGCAACAATCCTTCTGTAGAACTGCAAACCATCCTCCCCGCCGTCAAGCGCACCAAATGGCTCATGTTCGCGCACCTCAGGCATCAGTGTATCAATCACCGCAGTCTCAATGTAGGGCGGATTGGACACAATCATGTCAAAAAGCCTGTCCGATGTACGCTCTGACACAAAATCCGCCAGCGGCTCAAACAGATCTCCCGCCAGGAACACTGCATCGATATCAAGTCTCTGTGCATTTTCCTGCGCCTTCTCTAGCGCCTCCGCTGAAATGTCAATGCCGATACCCTCACACTCGTTACTGTATTTCAGCAGACTCAGCAGGATACATCCAGAGCCAGTACAGAGATCTAATATACGCATTCCGTCGCCCAGATGACGCATCGCCTCCTCCACAAGAAGCTCTGTGTCCTGCCGTGGAATCAGCACATGTTCATTCACCTGAAAGGGAAGTCCCATAAACTCCTGTTCTCCCGTGATATGCTGCAAGGGTATCCTTGATGCCCTTTTATCGATCACCAGCTTATAAAACTGTTCCTCCATGCTGCTCCGTTCGCGGTCAGCATACAAGATTAATTCATTCCTGTCCGAATGGCAGACATATTCAAGCAAAAGCCTGGCGTCCAACGCCGCCTCTCCGACTCCTGCCTCCGCCAGTCTCTGTCTTCCATATTCATAAAGCGCTCTGTAGGTCATAAGTCCTCATCCTCAAAGCGCTCATCGTCGTCCTCGTCCGCCAAAGCCTCATTGGTATAGCCGAACTTCTCAATCAGATACGCTTTCCAATCAAACACCGCTTCCACAGAGGCGATGGCAACTTTTACCATTTCCTCGTCCGGCTCTTTAGTCGTCAGCCGCTGCATCCACATCCCCGGTGCCGATAATATACGAACCAACAGATTGTCACACCTTCCCGCAATTCTGATCAGCTCATAAGAAATTCCGGCGATCACAGGAACTAGCAGTAACCGCAATGCCAGCTTTAACGCCATGTTGTCCACTCGGATAAAAAAGAACACAATCACGCTGACAAGCACAACAAACAACAGAAAACTGGTACCGCAGCGCTTATGCTGTCTGGAACTGCGCATGACATCCTTGACCCGAAGCGGTCTCCCTCGCTCGATACAGTTGATACATTTATGTTCCGCACCGTGATACATATACAGACGGCGGATATCTTTCATCAGTGAGATTGCAACAATGTATCCCACAAATATCAAAATGCGGAAAATCCCCTCCAAGATCGCAACAAGGCTGGCGTTTCGTATATACTTCCCCAATAAATCCGAAATCCAAAAAGGCAGCAGCATAAACAGTGCCACCGCAATAATGACGGACAGCACTACAGTAAATCCCATCATGATATCTTCTGTTTTGCTCCCAGATGCCTTCTCTGCGGTCTCGCTCGAAGCCCCTTCCTCATCCTCATAAAAGGACGCCGAGTGCATCGTCACTCTCATACCGAGTATCAGAGAGTCAACAAAGGCAATAACTCCCCGAATCAACGGAAGCTTTGCGAATGACTTGTCACCACAGACTCCATTATATTCTTCAACCTGTACATCGATTTCCCCATCCGGCTTGCGCACTGCCACGGCGTACTTTGTGTTGTTCTTCATCATTACGCCCTCTAAGACAGCCTGCCCTCCTATGCCGGAATACTGTATTTGTCTCTTTCTCGCCATAGCATTCCCCTTTAAAATAATATATACAAGTGTGCAATCGAGTAGGGGAATGACCTTCTCCCCTACTCGCGCGCCGGGCACCCGTCAGCTTCTGCTGACATGCTTCCTTGGTGTGCCCGTGTGCATAATAAGAAAGGTTGAGATAGTCTTTACCTCAACCTTTTTGTGCTACTTATTTGCTTTCTACGCCGTACTTCTTATTGAACTTATCAATACGTCCA
>CAJUII010000012.1:48720-52687 GCA_910586405.1 uncultured Lachnospiraceae bacterium | reverse complement strand
CTGTCCTGTGTAGAATGAATGGCATTTTGAACAAACTTCCACATGGATTTCAGGCTTTGTAGATCCTGTCACAAATGTGTTCCCGCAGTTGCAAGTAACCGTTGCCTGATGGTAATTTGGATGGATTCCTTCTCTCATTGTTTTCACCTCTCTATAATTAATTCAATTTTCTTTTTAACTTGTCTTTATAAACAGCTTTTTTAGTATAGCATAGCTTTTTGTGTTACGCAAGTATTTTCTATATAATTTTCATCTTTTTTACAGTTTCCACAAATTCCATGTTATTTTTGGTACGATAGAACATATCTAGGATTTTATCGACTGCCTCATCGGACTTAAGCCCGTTAAGCGCCTTGCGCATCACATTGATCGCCTCAAGTTCATCCGCGGTCAGCAGCAAATCTTCGCGTCTCGTGCCGGATTTTGGGATATCAATTGCTGGAAATACCCTCTTTTCAGAAAGCTTTCTGTCAAGCACCATCTCCATATTTCCTGTTCCCTTAAATTCCTCGTACACTACATCATCCATCTTGGAGCCTGTCTCCACGAGCGCCGTTGCAAGGATGGTTAGGCTTCCACCCTCCCGCATATTTCTCGCTGCACCAAAAAACCGCTTTGGCATATGCAGCGCTGCCGGATCGAGTCCACCGGAGAGCGTGCGTCCGCTTGGCGGAACGGTGAGGTTGTAGGCACGTGTCAGTCTGGTGATGCTGTCGAGCAGGATACACACATCCTTACGATGCTCCACTAGCCGCTTGGCGCGCTCAATGACCATCTCGGCAACCCGTTTGTGGTGCTCTGGCAGTTCATCAAAGGTCGAGTAGATCACTTCTACATTGGGACCCTGTATCGCCTCCTTGATGTCTGTCACCTCCTCTGGCCGCTCGTCAATCAGCAAGATAATCATGTGCATATCGGGTGCATTTCTGAGAATGGACTTTGCCACTTCCTTTAACAACGTGGTCTTGCCTGCCTTTGGCGGCGACACGATCATACCGCGCTGTCCCTTGCCGACTGGACTCATCAAATCCATGATGCGCATTGCCACACTCGCCCCCGGTGTCTCTAGCCGGATGCGCTGATCTGGGAAAATAGGCGTCATATCCTCAAAATTGCGCCTTCTCGTGGCAAGCTCAGGCGGAAATCCATTCACCTTCTTTAGATACAGTAGCGCGCTGAACTTCTCGTTCATCGTCTTGATGCGCGTGTTCCCTTCTATTATATCACCTGTGCGCAGACCGAACCGCCGAATCTGGCTGGGCGCCACATACACATCATTCTCACCGGGAAGAAAGTTGTCACTTCGGATAAATCCAAATCCATCCGGCATAACCTCCAAGATTCCCCTTGCCGTAAGACCGCTGTCAAGCTCTGATGGAAATTTCTCCTCCGAGGTTCTGCCCTCCGTCTGTTCCCTTGCCGGGCGTTCTGTCGCTCGTTCCGTCATGCCTTCTGTGTGTGATCTTGATTCTTTGGCTGGGCGTTCTGTCGCTCGTTCCGTCATGCCTTCTGTGTGTGATCTTGATTCTTTGGCTGGACGCTCCGCCATGCCTTCTGCGTGCTGCCGCTGCTCTTTGACTGGACGTTCGATATTCTCAGCACGCTGTTCCTTTGCAGGGAACTCACTGTTATCAGCACGCTGCCCTTCAGAATTCTGCTGCATTGCTGGCTTATTCCTACGCTCATTCTTGTTTGCCGCAGGAGCAAAGGAGGGCTCTTTCATGCCGCGGAGCACAGGCTTTGGCTCCACATCCTTTCCCGCCTCCTTGTCCTTCTCATCTTCCTCGAGCATCAGTTCGACCAACTCTGCCTTTTTCAGCCCGCTTATGCGCTTCATGCCGCGTGACTTTGCAATTGCTCTCAACTCAGCAAGTGCCAGTGATTCGTATTTTTCCCTCATAAAATATACCAGTTTTTTACCTTTCTTCATTATATATTATCTTTTTAAAACATTATCTCCCTTATCGGAAAAGCGTTCACATTGCCTATTGAGTCTGCGTTCATTCTTTTCTCAGCAAAAAAATCCTCTTTGAAAAGCCGCCGCGCTCAATATGCTTCTTCTCATAAATCCTCATCAATTCATCGACAGAATGTCCTTGTGCGCTGCACAGCGCATAGACTACTTCCAATATATCTGCAAGCTCTTCTAGTTCTTTGCTCGCATGATATTCTGCAACTTCTTCATCTAATTTTTTCTCTAAGCTGATACGATATTCTTTGTCATCCATCACGCGAATCATAGATTTTTCACCCTGAGCTGCAATGATCTCTGGTATTCTGTCTCTTACTAATTTATTATACTCCATCAATAGCTTCCTTTATATATGCCACTTAATCCTGCTTACCCGCAATGCAAAAATAGGTTCATTTCCAATGACAGCATAATTTGCGATCGTCTTTCCCTATCTCTATCATATCGTATAAGGATATATTTCTATGAAATAATATCTTGCCGAAAATGACATGAATTCCCCTTTTGTATATAACACAGCAAGCTCCTTAATCTCAATCATCTCAAGCCAGTCCAAATCAAAACGCACATAATAAACTGTCTCATCAATATCTTCACAGATTCCGTGAAAAAGTACATCCTGACCATCAAAATGCACTAGCGGGCATCGCCTTTTCGAACGCCACAAACCTGATATGTCAACATCAACAGGCGAATAGATACTCAGCTCAATATGATAGTGCTGACCGATCA
The DNA here is from genome assembly GCA_910586405.1 of uncultured Lachnospiraceae bacterium. Lineage (GTDB taxonomy): Bacteria > Bacillota > Clostridia > Lachnospirales > Lachnospiraceae > COE1. The sequence continues at coordinate 49,983 of CAJUII010000012.1, read as the reverse complement.
ACGGCGCCTGTGCATCATGCCACACTCCCTTGATCGTACCAACTGTCGTTCTCCCAGTCACGTAGGTTACGCACATCTGAATCTCGATCTCATCTATCACAAACCTCATCTATTACCTCTTTTGTATCAGGTCCATCACATCCCTGCGCAGCCGCGCAAAAATGTAATATAGCGCACCGATTTCGTCAATATCAATATTTTTATACGGAAAACATTATGAAATGCTGTCATGAAACAGATGTAGTCCAAAGATTTTATTATGTTCTAAGTACTTGTTGATTTTATTCTATCGCGTTGCTGTTCCAGCAACAAGCAAATTCCATGCAGTTGTCGCAGCGCAAAGGATTTTTACATGTAAGCTGTCCTTAGCAGTCAATGCTAATTCCTGTCTGAACAGTAACATTATAACTCATTTTTCACAAAATAGAAAGAAGAATTTATTGCGATTTTGAAAGATTTATTATAAAGTATAAGAAGGTTCTGAAAATACAGATTTTAAAAGGAGAATTTATATATGTCAGCTGAAATGACCACACAAGAAAAAGCATTGGCGCTCCACAAGGAGTGGAACGGCAAAATCGAAACCATCTCAAAAACCCCTGTCAAGTCAAGGGAGGCGCTCTCACTCGCCTACACCCCAGGCGTTGCAGAGCCTTGCAAAGTGATTGCTAAGGACAAGGAAGCCGCCTACCAGTACACGATGAAAGCAAACACCGTCGCCGTGGTGTCTGACGGAAGTGCGGTGCTCGGCCTTGGCAATATCGGTCCTTATGCCGCAATGCCCGTCATGGAGGGCAAAGCGGTGCTTTTCAAGGAATTTGGCGGCGTGAATGCAGTGCCCATCTGCCTGGACACGCAGGATACAGAGGAAATCATCAAAGCCGTCACATGGCTTGCGCCAGCATATGGCGGCATCAACCTCGAGGATATCAGTGCGCCGCGCTGCTTTGAGATCGAGGAGCGTCTAAAGGCGGCTCTGGATATACCAGTCTTTCACGATGACCAGCATGGCACCGCCATCGTTGTCCTCGCAGGCATCATCAACGCCCTCAAAGTTGTCGGCAAACACAAAGAAGCCTGCAAAGTCGTTGTCAACGGAGCTGGCAGCGCAGGTGTCGCCATCACAAAGCTGCTGCTGACCTACGGCTTTACAAACGTGATTCTGTGCGATAAGGTTGGCATCGTCTCCACCTCCACCGAGGGCCTCAACTGGATGCAGGAAAAAATGGCAAAGATCACCAATCCAAACCACGAGACAGGCTC
>CAJUII010000012.1:37853-48620 GCA_910586405.1 uncultured Lachnospiraceae bacterium | reverse complement strand
ATCATGCCAGAAGCCTTTAACCCGAAAGTCGCAGAGCTTGTCGCAGAGGCGGTCAAGTCGCATATTGTCAAATAAACATGCGTTGGAACGACAAACCTTATCACACACTCGACTACGAACTCAAACGAAAATATGGCGAGAAGATCTACAAGATTGCCCTTGACGCCAACATGACCTGCCCAAACCGGGACGGGTCATGCGGTGTCCGGGGCTGCATTTTTTGCAGTGCAGGCGGAAGCGGCGACTTTGCCGCCAAAGACACCTCCATTGCACGCCAGCTCGAACAGGGTAAACAGTACTTTCGCAACAAAAAGGTTGGCGAACGCTTCATCGCATACTTTCAGTCCTATACAAACACCTATGCGCCGGTTCCAACACTTGAGGCACTTTATCGGGAAGCGCTTGAAAACTCCACGGTCGTTGGCATCTCCATCGCAACCAGACCAGACTGTCTCGGCAGCGATATCCTCGCGCTGCTTGACCGCCTAAACAGAGAATATACCGACAAATTTATCTGGATAGAACTCGGGCTACAGACGATTCATGAACACACTGCCACCCTTATACGCCGCGGCTATCCGCTCAGCGTCTTTGAAGATGCCGTCAAACAACTGCAAAAAATCTCCATTCCAGTGATAACACATGTCATTATCGGTCTTCCTGGCGAGACGAAGCCCATGATGCTTGAAACCTGCCGATTTCTTGCCAGAATCAACGTCACAGGGATTAAATTACAATTGTTACACATTTTAAAAAACACGGATTTAGTCGAATTATACGAGAAAAAAACCTTTGAAATTCTTGACATGATGGCGTATATTGATATCATCATCTCCTGCCTGGAGGTGCTGCCCCCGGATATGGTGATACACCGCGTAACAGGTGATGGACCCAAAGACCTGCTCCTTGCGCCTCTGTGGAGCCTGAACAAGAGGCTTGTCCTCAATACACTTCATCAGGAGATGAAGCGGCGCGGCACATGGCAGTCGAGATGCTGGCAGACATAAAATTTCATAACATTCAGGGCTTGATATCTGCCCCTGTAAGAAAGGCGTGACAACAATATGACCCAAGACCCCTTAACGCTCTATAAATTAATTGTGCTCTATATGCTCGACAAGGTGAAGTTCAAACTCACCTACTCTCAGATCAGCGGATTTATCCTCGAAAAAGAATACACAAATTTCCTCACCCTACAGCAAGTCATCTCGGACCTTCAGGACGCGGAGCTGATCAATACAGACGCCTCGATGAACCGTACCTTCTTTTCCATTACCGAGGAAGGACGCAATACACTTTCTTACTTTGGAAACCGAATCGGTGATGCCATCATCGGTGACATTGACACCTTTTTATCCGAAAAACACCTTGAAATCAAAAACGAAGCCTCCATCACCGCCAAATACTACAAAGCGACTTCCGGTGAGTACGAGGCAGAACTGATCGCCCGCGAAAAAGAAATCGAACTGGTCAATATCAAGATTTCTGTTCCCGCGGAGGATATGGCAGAGACCATCTGTGAGAACTGGTATCAGAAAAATGAACAAATCTACAAATATTTAATGGAGGAGCTGATCTAAAGCGCCTCCTCTTTCAGCCGCTTCATATGTTCTCTGATCTTCGCCTCATAGCCGTTCCACGACGGCTCATAGAACGTCTTTCCCGTCAATTCATACGGAAGATACTGCTGTTCTACATAATGATTTTTATAGTCATGTGCATATTTATATCCTGTCCCGTGTCCCAGCTTCGCCGCGCCTTTGTAATGCGCATCCTGCAAATGCGTCGGAATGGGCAGGTTCCCCGTTTTTTGAACCTCCTCCTTCGCTGCAAAAATTGCCACGCACGCCGCGTTGCTCTTGGGTGCACACGCCACGTAGGAAACTGCCTGTGCAAGAATGATCTGTGCTTCCGGCAGACCGACGCGCTCCACCGCAAGAGACGCACTCACCGCCACGTTGAGCGCCATCGGGTCCGCATTGCCCACGTCCTCCGCCGCACAAATCATAATACGCCTTGCAATAAACGCCGCATCTTCGCCCGCATAGAGCATCTTTGCCAGATAGTACACGGCCGCATCTGGGTCGGAACCACGCATACTTTTGATAAATGCAGATATTGTATCGTAGTGGTTATCACCATTCTTGTCATATAACACACGTCTTTTTTGAATGCACTCCTGCGCCACCTCCACTGTAATATGAATCTTGCCGTCTGCGCCCCTGTCTGTTGTCATGACGCCAAGCTCCACGGCATTCAGCGCGTGTCTTGCATCGCCGCCTGAAAGCTCCGCCAGAAATTCCAGCGCCTCCTCATCAATCTCGGCATCATAGCTGCCCATGCCTTTCTCGCTGTCATACACTGCCCGCCGGATTAACTCCTTGATGTCCTGCTTCTCCAGCGGTCTTAATTCAAAGACAATCGACCGCGAGATCAGCGCCCCATTCACTTCAAAATATGGATTCTCTGTCGTGGCGCCGATGAATAGAATGGTCCCATCCTCCACAAACGGCAGTAAATAATCCTGCTGGCCTTTGTTAAAGCGGTGAATCTCATCAATAAATAATATCGTGCGTTTCCCATACATAGCAAGCGTTTCTTTTGCCTTGCTGATAACCGCCTCCATATCCTTCTTGCCGGCAACTGTCGCGTTGATCTGCGTAAATTCAGCGCTTGTCGTATTGGCGATCACCTTCGCCAGCGTTGTCTTGCCTGTTCCGGGCGGACCATAAAAAATAACCGAGCTGATCTTATCTGCCTTGATTGCCCTGTACAGAAGCTTATCCTTCCCGATAATATGTGACTGCCCCACAACCTCCTCCAAAGTCGCAGGGCGGAGTCTTGCCGCCAAGGGAGATTCCTTCTCCTTGGCGGTATTGCTCATATACTCAAATAAATCCATCTCATATTCTCCAATAACATCTGTTTTTATGACTTGTTCTGTGCTGCCACGAGACTCTCGCCGCCGTAAACCTTTCTGAGCTTCGGCTTCTCAATCTTGCCCGTCGGATTTCTTGGTATGTCTGCAAAGATAATTTTGCGCGGACGCTTGTATTTCGGCAGCTTCGTGCAAAATGCATTGATTTCCTCCTCCGTACAGTCCATGCCTTCCTTGATTTCTATGATAGCAGCCGTTATCTCTCCGAGACGCTTGTCCGGGATTCCGATTACCGCCACATCCTTAATCTTATTGTTTGTGCGGAGAAAATCCTCGATCTGGACAGGATAAATATTCTCACCGCCGCTGATGACAACATCCTTCTTACGGTCCACCAGAAAGATAAAACCGTCCTCATCTTCCTGTGCCATATCGCCTGTGTACAGCCAGCCATCGCGCAGCACCTCGTTTGTCGCCTGCTCATCGTTATAGTAACAGGTCATGACACCGGGTCCCTTCACTGCGAGTTCTCCAACCTCGCCGCGCGGCACCTGCCTGCCATCCTCGCCGACAATCTTCACCTGCCAGCCATAACCCGCTTTGCCGATCGCCCCGACCTTATGAATATTCTCGACGCCAAGATGCACGCAGCCCGGTCCGATGGACTCACTCAGTCCATAATTCGTGTCGTACTGGTGGTGCGGGAAGATCTTTTTCCAGCGCTGTATCAAACTCTGCGGAACAGGCTGTGCACCGATGTGCATCAATCGCCACTGTGAAAGTTCATACTCCTCCAGCCTGACATCGCCCCGATCAACCGCATCGAGAATATCCTGCGCCCACGGCACCAGAAGCCACACAATCGTACATTTTTCTTTCGAGACAGCATCTAAGATAAACTCCGGCTTCGTTCCCTTTAATAACACTGCTTTTCCGCCCTCCAGAAAACTGCCAAACCAGTGCATCTTGGCACCAGTGTGATACAGCGGCGGAATGCACAGAAAAATATCCTGTTTGGTCTGCCCATGATGATTCTGCTCCACCTTGCACGAATGCATCAGGCTTTCATGATTATGTAAGATTGCCTTGGGGAATCCTGTCGTGCCCGACGAAAAATAAATCGCGGCATAATCGGCGTCGGTGAGTGCGATCATCGGTGTCTGGCTGGAGCAGTTCGCCGTGAGGCTGTTGTAATCCTCCGCAAAGCTTGGACAACTGTCCCCGACAAAAAATAACAAGCGTTTCTTGCTGATACTCTCTGCGATTTCCTCCACGCGCCCGATAAATTCCGGTCCAAACACAAGAACATCTGCCTCCGCCAGATTCAGGCAGTATTCAATCTCCTCCGGCGCATAGCGGAAATTGAGCGGCACCGCAAGCGCTCCTGTCTTTAGGACACCAAAATAAATCGGAAGCCACTCTAAGCAGTTCATCAAAAGAATTGCCACCTTGTCCCCTTTTTTGATTCCCCTCTCAAGCAGCAAATTGGCAAAGCGGTTCGCCTTCTCATTAAACACACTCCATGTGATTTCCCGACGGTAATGTGTCACCGGGTTTGGCTCCATCAGCTCATATTCTTTCCATGTAACCCGCCGCGTCTCCTTGATTTCCGGGTTGATTTCCACAAGACAAATGTCATTTCCGTATAATTTGCAGTTTCTCTCTAATATGTCCGTAATCGGCATCGTTGTTCTCCTTTTTCATACTTTTTATATATTGCCGCCGTGCAGCTTATCCATACACATTATGCCATTTTAAAGCATCGAAGTAAACCCTATTTTAACATCTTTATGGTGTCATTCTTACTTTGTGTTACTGTTCACTCCGTTCCAGTAACAGGCAAAAATCCGTTCAAAATTTGCTTCGCAAATGGATTTTTGCCCTTCATGCTGTACGTTTTTTACGGAATGCGCAGTTCAGCGCATTCCTGACCTGTGAACAATAACTACTTTTCCCTTTCCTGCAATACAGATGTGCTGTTATTTGCCAACATTTCATTACAGAAGTTTTTGTAAATTTTGCAAAATAAATTGACGGAACTTAATTTTTTCACTATCATAGTTATTAGTGTGTTGACTATAATATTATACAATGAAAAGAAAGGAATCAACAAATGAGCGAAACCAAAATCATGCTGGGCAATGAAGCGATTGCCCGCGGTGCTTATGAAGCTGGCGTCAAGGTCTCCAGCGCGTACCCCGGAACGCCCAGCACCGAAATTAGTGAAAATATCGTAAAATACCCGGAAATCTACGCAGAGTGGGCTCCGAACGAGAAAGTTGCCATGGAGGTTGCCATCGGCGCCTCCATCAGCGGCGTGCGCGCTATGGCATCTATGAAAATGGTCGGTGTCAATGTGGCAAGCGACCCCCTCTACACCGTGTCCTACATCGGCGCAAACGGCGGACTGGTCCTCGCAGCGGCAGATGACCCCGGTCTGTACTCCTCTCAAAATGAACAGGACTCCCGCTGTGTGGCACGTGTCGCACAGGTTCCAGTGTTAGAGCCCTCCGACTCACAGGAAGCCAAAGATTTCACAAAGCTTGCGTTTGAGTACAGTGAAAAATACGATACACCTGTTATGATACGCACCACCACAAGGCTTGCCCACTCACAGGGCCCTGTCACCCTTGAACCGCGCCAAGAAATTCCCGATAAGCCCTACGAGCGCTGCGCTGCCAAGAATGTCATGATGCCAGCCAATGCCAAAGGACGTCACGTTCATGTGGAGAACCGCTTAAAACAGATGGCGGAGGACGCCTGTGATTTTGCAATCAATAAAGCAATCTACAAGGATACTGCTGTCGGCTTTATCACCAGCGGCATTCCTTATACATATGTCGTGGAGGCGATGCCAAATGCCAGCGTGCTAAAGCTTGGACTCGTGCATCCTCTTCCCAGAAAATTAATTGAAGATTTTGCCTCCAAAGTAGAAAAGCTCTATATCTTTGAGGAGCTTGAACCCCTGATCGAAGAGCAGGTCAAATCATGGGGTATCGACTGTATCGGCAAGGAGCTGTTCACCCTTCAAGGCGAGTACAGCGCCAACATGATTCGCGAGCGCGTTCTTGGTATGGAGATTGAGACAGCCGCACCTGCACAGGTGCCAGCGCGTCCGCCAATCCTCTGTCCCGGCTGCCCGCACCGCAGCACCTTCTCCGTTTTGAAAAAACTCGGCATTCACGGTGCCGGCGATATTGGCTGCTATACGCTCGGAGCGGTTTCTCCATTGAATATTATTGACACCACGGTATGTATGGGCGCCTCTATCTCAACTTTGCACGGCATGGAAAAAGCAAAGGGAAAGGACTATATCAAGAACTGGGTTGCACTGATCGGCGACTCCACCTTCCTGCACACGGGTGTCAATTCACTGATGAATATGGTTTACAATCAATCGACCGGCACTGTGCTGATTCTCGACAATTCCACCACCGGCATGACAGGCCATCAAGACCACGCCGCGACTGGAAAAATGCTAAACGGCAAGGAAACGAAAGCCATCAGTCTCTATCACTTATGTAAAGCCCTCGGCGTAGAACACGTATATGAAGTTGACGCCTTTGATATCGAAGCGCTCGAAACGCTTGTCAAGCGTGAAGTTGCCCGCGACGAAGTGTCTGTCCTGATTGTCTGCGCTCCCTGTGCCCTCCTAAAGTCACAGGCTACCAAGGCAAAATGCATCGCTCTTCCTGAAAAATGTAAGAAATGCGGCATGTGCCTCATTCCCGGCTGCCCTGCTCTCACTCAGAACGAGGACGGAACTGTCAAAATCGACGACACCATGTGCAACGGCTGTGGCTTATGTATGAAACGCTGCAAATTCGAAGCTATTGAGCGCGTAGAATAGGAGGATTTTTTATGACTACAAAAAATATTATGATTGTCGGTGTAGGCGGTCAGGGTACATTGCTCACAAGCCGCATTCTTGGCGGCATCATCACGAAAGCGGGCTATGATGTCAAGCTCTCTGAGGTGCACGGCATGGCACAGCGCGGCGGAAGTGTTGTCACCTTCGTCCGCTATGGTGATGCTGTGGCAGAGCCCATCGTGGAGGAAGGACAGGCGGATGTGCTGATCGCCTTTGAGCGGCTAGAAGCGCTGCGCTACGCTCATTTTCTAAAAAAGGACGGCGTTATCATCGTCAACGACCAGCGGATTGACCCGATCACCGTTGTGACTGGCGCCGCACAGTATCCAGAAAATATCATTGAAACGCTGAAAAAAGAACACAATGTTGTCGCTGTCGATGCGATGGCGGAAGCCAAAAAGCTTGGAAATGCAAAAATATTCAACACCATCATCATCGGCGTTGCCGCAAAACGTATGGACTTTGACAAAAAGCAGTGGCTCGAAGTCATTGAGAACACTGTACCGCCAAAAACCATTGAGCTCAACAAGGCAGCCTTTGAAGCTGGATATGCACTCGTGTAAACTCATTTTTATTCATTTTTTATGAAAATAGGAAATAAAGGAGATATATATGCCAAAAAGAAATGATATCAACAAAGTTCTGATCATCGGCTCCGGTCCGATCATTATCGGGCAGGCATGTGAGTTTGACTACTCTGGAACACAGGCATGCAAGGCGCTTCGCAAACTTGGATATGAGATCGTTCTGGTAAACTCAAATCCCGCAACGATCATGACAGACCCCGAAATCGCAGATGTGACCTACATTGAACCCTTAAATGTGCACCGTCTGGAACAGATCATCGCAAAAGAACGCCCCGATGCACTCCTTCCCAATCTCGGCGGTCAGTCTGGTTTGAATTTATGCTCTGAGCTTGCTAAGGAGGGCATTCTCGACAAATACCACGTGCAGGTGATCGGCGTGCAGGTCGATGCCATCGAGCGCGGCGAGGACCGCATCGAATTCAAAAAGTCCATGGATGCCATCGGTGTTGAGATGGCAAGAAGCGAGGTTTCTTACAGTGTCGAGGAAGCGCTTGCCATCGCGGACAAGCTTGGATATCCTGTCGTGCTGCGCCCTGCCTACACCATGGGCGGTGCAGGCGGCGGACTTGTATACAACAAAGAGGAATTAAAGACTGTCTGCGCGCGCGGCCTACAGGCAAGTCTCGTCGGTCAGGTGCTTGTGGAAGAGTCTATTCTGGGCTGGGAAGAGCTAGAGCTGGAAATTGTGCGGGATGCAGAGGGGAACATGATTACTGTATGCTTTATTGAAAACATTGACCCATTGGGTACACACACCGGTGATTCTTTCTGCTCTGCCCCCATGCTCACTATTTCCGAGGAGCTGCAAAAAAGGCTGCAAGAGCAGGCTTACCGCATCGTGGACTCTGTCAAAGTCATCGGCGGCACCAACGTACAGTTTGCCCATGACCCTGTCACAGACCGCATTGTCGTGATCGAAATCAATCCCAGAACCTCCCGTTCCTCCGCACTCGCCTCCAAGGCGACGGGCTTCCCGATCGCACTCGTCTCCGCCATGCTCGCCGCAGGACTGACGCTAAAGGAAATCGAGTGCGGCAAATATGGCACGCTCGATCAGTATGTACCCGGCGGCGACTATATTGTAATCAAATTCGCGCGCTGGGCATTTGAGAAATTCAAGGGTGTTGAGGACAAGCTCGGCACACAGATGCGCGCTGTCGGTGAGGTCATGAGCATCGGCAAAACCTACAAAGAAGCGTTTCAGAAAGCAATCCGAAGTCTTGAAACTGGCAGATACGGGCTGGGACACGCGAAGGATTATGACGCAAAATCAAAAGAGGAACTGCTGCTCATGCTGGCACATCCCTCCAGTGACCGCCATTTTATCATGTATGAAGCGCTGCGCAAAGGCGCCACTGTGGACGAGATCTTTGACATTACCAAAGTAAAACACTACTTTGTAAAACAGATGCAGGAGCTTGTCGAGGAGGAGGAAGCACTCGCGCAGTCCAAGGGGGCGCTTCCTTCCGACGAAGCACTGATTTCCGCAAAGAAAAATGGTTTTTCCGACAAATATCTGAGTCAGATCTTGGCAATCCCGGAAGAACTTATCCGCAACAGGCGGCTTGAACTTGGCGTGGAGGAAGCGTGGGAGGGCGTCCATGTCAGCGGCACACCCGACAGCGCGTACTACTATTCTACCTACAATGCATCGGACAAGAATCCTGTGCACACAGACAAGCCAAAGATTATGATTCTGGGCGGCGGACCAAACCGTATTGGACAGGGCATCGAGTTCGATTACTGCTGCGTTCACGCCTCTCTTGCCCTAAAGGAGCTTGGTTTCGAGACCATTATTGTCAATTGCAATCCTGAGACAGTCTCAACAGACTATGATACCTCCGACAAGCTCTACTTTGAGCCGCTGACGCTAGAGGATGTGCTCAGCATCTATCACAAGGAGAAGCCGCTCGGCGTCATCGCGCAGTTTGGCGGTCAGACGCCGTTAAACCTCGCCTCAGAGCTCGAGCAAAACGGCGTAAAAATCCTTGGTACACCGCCCTCTGTCATTGATCTGGCAGAGGACCGCGATCTGTTCCGCTCCATGATGGATAAATTAGGTATTCCAATGCCCGAAGCAGGTATGGCAACGACTGTCGAGGAGGCACTGGCAATCGCCGGCAAGATCGGCTATCCTGTCATGGTACGCCCCTCCTATGTGCTTGGCGGCCGCGGCATGGAAGTTGTCTACGATGATGAGAGCATGGCAGGCTACATGAACGCTGCTGTCGGCGTGACCCCTGACAGACCGATTTTGATCGACCGCTTCCTGAACCATGCACTCGAGTGTGAGGCAGACGCCATCAGCGATGGCACACATGCTTTTGTCCCAGCCGTCATGGAGCACATTGAGCTTGCGGGCGTCCACTCCGGCGACTCTGCGTGCATTATCCCGTCGGTACACATCTCAGCGGAGAACGTGGCGACCATCAAAGAATATACCAAGAAAATCGCTGAGGAGATGCATGTCAAAGGTTTGATGAACATGCAGTACGCCATCGAGAAAGGCAAAGTATATGTGCTTGAAGCCAACCCGCGCGCGTCGCGCACCGTGCCGCTTGTCTCCAAGGTATGCAATATCCGCATGGTGCCGCTTGCGACAGATATCATCACCGCCGAGATTACCTCGCGCCCTTCACCAGTTCCCACGTTAAAGGAGAAGGACATTCCGTACTATGGCGTCAAGGAGGCTGTATTTCCGTTCAACATGTTCCCGGAAGTGGACCCTGTCCTCGGACCGGAAATGCGCTCGACCGGCGAAGTTTTAGGGCTCTCACCCTACTACGGAGAAGCATTCTACAAGGCGCAGGAGGCGACGCAGACCCAGTTACCGCTTAGCGGAACCGTCTTAATCTCCGTCAACAGCAAGGATAAGCCTGAAGTTGTCGAGATTGCGCAGCTCTTTAAAGAAGCAGACTTTGAGATTATCGCTACCAGCGGAACATACAAAGCTATCTCCGAGGCAGGCATCGAGGCAGAACCTGTCAAAAAGCTCCACGAAGGCCGCCCGCATGTCCTTGACCTGATCACCAACGGCAAGATTGATCTCATCGTGAACTCTCCTGTCGGCAAGGACAGTGTCCATGATGACAGCTATCTCAGAAAAGCTGCAATCAAGGCGCGGATTCCCTATATGACCACCCTTGCCGGGGCAAGAGCCACCGCGAAGGGTATTCTGTATATCAAGAAAAACGGAAATGCGGACGTGAAATCCTTACAGCAGCTTCACAGCGAAGTTCGGGATAAAACAGCAGAAATTGACTAGAAAATAGGAAAGATTTCGAATGAAAAAGGACTGTGGCTTACAGTCCTTTTTCATTACACAGTGATTTGATATACCTCTTTCGACTATTAAAATCAGACGCGATATCCATTTAGCTCTCCCACAAATCTGCCTCATAATCCTCCGCTTCCTGCATTGAAATGTGATA
>CAJUII010000012.1:3506-37753 GCA_910586405.1 uncultured Lachnospiraceae bacterium | reverse complement strand
CTGACACAAACGCCGCGTGCCATTGTATTTTTGTATCTTCCATTCTGCTCTCCTTCTTTAAATATAGTATAGCCTATACAGATTTCTATTTCAAGAAAAACCAACCGTCCACTTTTTTGTGATTAAATTTTTGACCAATCTTCCTTTATATGATATACTAAAGTGTCAAAACGCATAACTGCCCAAAATACCGACCGCAGTTATCACTATATTTAAAAATACGAGATATAAAGGGGGATCTAAAAATGGCTTGGTACGATGAAGCTATCTTTTATCACATCTATCCTTTGGGACTGACAGGGGCGCCCAAGGAAAACGCTTATGGGGAGCCAGAGCATCGGTTAAATACACTGCTGCCTTGGATTGACCACATCAAAAGCATTGGCTGTAACGCCATCTATATCGGACCATTGTTTGAATCTGTCGGACATGGCTATGAGACGACAGACTACAAAAAGCTCGACAGCCGCCTTGGCGACAATCAAGATCTGAAAAATTTCGTGGCAGAATGCCATAAAAAAGACATCAAAGTGATTTTTGACGGCGTGTTCAACCACACGGGACGTGATTTCTTTGCATTTAAAGACATCAAAGAAAAACGCGAAGGCTCGCAGTACAGAGACTGGTACTGCAACGTGAACTTTGGCGGCAACAATGAGTACAACGACGGCTTCTGCTATGAGAACTGGGGCGGTTATAACCTGCTCGTCAAACTCAATCAGCGCAACCCTGCCGTGAAGGACTATATCTGTGATGTTGTCCGCTTCTGGGTCAGCGAGTTTGACGTGGACGGCATCCGTCTTGACGCAGCGGACGTGCTTGATTTTGATTTCATGAAGGCGCTGCGCCATGTCGCAAACGAAGTCAAGCCAGACTTCTGGCTGATGGGGGAAGTTATCCATGGTGACTACTCGCGCTGGGTCAACGAAGGCACTCTGCACTCTGTCACAAATTACCAGCTTCACAAGGCACTGTATTCCGGAAATAATGACCACAATTTCTTTGAGATCGCACACACCGTAAAGCGCCTGTACGAGATGGGCAGCAGCAACCCGAACGGCTTCAAGCTCTACAACTTTGTGGACAACCATGATGTAGAGCGCATCTACACCAAACTCAACAACAAAGCCCACTTTACACCAGTGCATATCCTCATGTATACACTGCCGGGTATTCCTTCATTATATTATGGCTCAGAGTTTGGCATTGAGGGCAAGAAAGAAAAGTTCTCCGACGCTTCCTTGCGGCCTGCACTGAATCTCGAAGATTATAAGAACGCGCTGACTGACAACTCCTTCACAGCGCTCATCGCCGCACTGGGACGCACCAGACAACAGTCCAAGGCACTGTCCTACGGCGATTACAGGGAACTCAAACTCATGAACCGCCAGTATGCTTTTTCACGAAACTTTGAGGGAGAGAGTGTCGTTGTCACCGTCAATAATGATGACAGCGACTTCACAATGACCGTGCCAGCCAGAAATGCCGCTGAATACGTCGGCGCACTCTCCGGTCAGAAGATTCGTGTGGACAACGGCAATATCTGCGTCAATGTGAAAGCAAACTCCGGTGAGATCTGGCTGCCCGTCACCGACCAGACTGCTGACAAGCTCTCCAGTGTGACACCTGTCGAGCTTCATGTGGAGGATGCAGCTAAGACGGTTGCACCAGTCGAACCTGCACCGCAAAACAGCACAAGTGCTCCGCAGACCGCAACCACAGAGAAAGCACCTGCGGCTGACACTTCCTCCTCGCCAGAGACGACTGCAAACAAAGCAGCAGCTCCTGCGCCTGCGACAGCGGCACCTGCACAAACTGCCGTTTCAGAAGATTTTGAAAAAGGAAAAATAGCCGGACTTCAGGAAGCAATCCTCGCCATCATGGAGAAAAATGGTCCCGTCACCGACCAGATGCGCAAGGATGTCACCGATAATGTATATCACGACTCTCTGATCAACTGGATCAAGAGCTTCCGTTAAAAAATGAAGCAGGGGAAGGCAAATCTTCCCCTGCTTCATGAAATCCCCATCATTTTCCCAATCCAGTAGATCAGTCCCAATCCCCAGCTTGTAAAAATACCATACAATATTACTGGTCCTGCAATCGTGAAAATCTTACATCCTATCCCGTACACCTGCCCTTCCGTCTTGTATTCGATCGCCGACGCCACGACGGAATTTGCAAATCCTGTGATGGGCACAAGCGCGCCCGCACCGCCCCATTTCACTAATTTTCCATACAGATTAAAACCTGTCAGTACCGCGCTCAGGAGAATTAAGAACATGGAACACCACGCTGCCGCGGTATCTTTCTCAATCCCAAACTGATTTATAGCCATATTGACGATAAACTGCCCCACACAGCAAATCAGACCTCCCATGATAAACGCTTTCCCCATCTGTAACGGCAGATTGGTCTTTGGTGAAGTTTGCTTCACATACTCTTGATATGCTTCCTTTTTCTGTTCTGATGCCATCCGTGTTCTCCTCCCTATATCCCTTCAAAAAATCCATTGACAAAATAGACAATCGACCCTGCGATTTTTCCGACTGCCACCATCAGCACCGCGATACTGACCCCCATTTTGAGCCGTATGCGTCTTGCAAATATCGGGATACCGTCAAGCACCTCAGAGAGTGCAATGGACAGGCACCCCACAAAAATGCCCGCAAACACGCCAATCAATACCAGCAGTCCAGTGAGCAGCAGATTCGGACTGCTTCCAAGAGATCCCTTGATCGGAAAAACACTGAGCACATCCGCCAGCACCGCACCAAAAATCAGACACTCTTCATAAAAAATTTCGCACCAAGCCGTGTCCGTCCGCCCTGCAAACCGCGGCACCAGCCCCACCACAAAAAGTACGGTAAATACTCCTGCGGAGACCATAAGGCCTGAACTGATGCCCATTATCCACAGCAATATCAGTTTCCACGCCATCTACTCCACATCCTCTTCCAGTTTTTTCCTGTCTGCCATCTCCACAATTGCCTGATTGACATCCCGCTCATAGTTTCTCATCTCCACCTCAAGCGGCGTCGGGTCCGAAGTCAGCCGCCTGCCGCCGACATGATTGTAAAATACGATGATTCCCAGCGCCAGCCCGATGGAGTACGAAATCTCAATCGCTGTGTATCCATCTGATTCCACCCCCATCACCAGCTCGTAAATCCGGCTCAGCACATCCGCCAGCCCGACATCGTTGTGGAATGCCATAATGGTAAAGGCAGAGCCAAAAAAACAAATCAGTGCCACAATCGCAATCTTGATGTACGCCCACGGACTATATTTTTGTTCTGGCTTGTCATGCTCCAGCGAAGCTTTTTGTATGATAATGTCCGTCTCTCCAATGCTCTCCACTCTGATGCCCGGACACAGCTTAGTAATCTGCTCGATAATCTTTAACACACTGATAACCGCTCTCGGCTCCCCATCATGTCTGAATCGGTGTACTTTGAGTGCCCCCGCCTTTGCGCTGACCGTCTCGTCCTCACAGTAAACACTTGCGACATCGCTCAATTCCACATCAGCCTTGGTCAATGCCACATTCTGCTTTGCCATTAAATACAATACTACATTTGCCACAAAAATAACCATGCCTTTCGAATAAACTTCTTATACATGGTCATTATCTGTATCTATGTTATTTTTATACATGAAAATTATATTCTTGTTTTTTTTGTTTTTTAAATTTTATCTCTCCACAATATTCACAAACTCCAGTTTTCCATTCCTGTCTGCCCCATGCAGATGCCTCCCGTCTCTCCGAAAGCACTCAATATAGTCCCACACCTCCTGGCTGAGTCGCTCTCCAGGATAAATTGCTGGAATCCCAGGCGGATACGGCGCAATCATCTGTCCTGAAATCTGCCCTGCTGCCTGCTGCCAACTGATTTTTTTTGTTTTAGAGAAATAAGCTTCCCGCGGCGTCAGAACCTGCTGTGGAATCGGTGGAAATGACAGGGATTCCTTTTTTCTGTGCACAACTTTCTGCATCGCATATCCTTGGCTGATATCTGCACACGCAGCCACCAGCCTATCCAAATCCTCCCGCTCGTTTGCATAGGTGACAATGGCAAGCACATTTTTATCATCCGCCAGCTCCATATTGACTGCATACTTTTCATACAAAAGTTTTTCAAGCATATACCCTGTCAGCCCTAACTCACACGCAGAGAGTACCAGCCGCGTCCTGTCAAGACGTTCTCCCTCCATACAGCGAAAACCCGCAATTTTCTGAATCCTTTCGCGCGCATACGACGCAAGCGAAAGCGCCTTCTCCATCATCTCGCTCCCGTGCATCGCAAGCTCATACCTTGCGCAGTCAAGAGAGGTCATCAGCAGATAACTTGGGCTCGTGCTCTGCACCAGATGAAGATTTTGCGCAATTCGGTCAAACACCTCACTGCGCACGCCATGCTCTTTACAGTGCAGCACCGAACTCTGCGTGAGCGCCCCAGTCACTTTATGCATACTCTGAACACAGAGATCTGCGCCCGACGCAAGCGCCCCTGCCGGCAGTCCGTCATGAAAATACAGATGTCCTCCATGCGCCTCATCGACCAGCAACAACGCATTATACGCATGACAAACCTCCGCAATTCCAACGAGATCAGAGCACACACCATAATAACTCGGGCTCACCAGAAACAACGCCTTGCAGTCAGGATTCTGCTCAAATGCGCTCTGGACATCTGCCGCTGTGAGTTCCCCCTGTATTCCCCATTCTGGCAGAACCTCCGGCATTACATACACTGGCACCGCCCCGGACAGGATTAGCCCCATCATCGCTGATTTGTGCGCATTTCTCGCAACCAAAATCTTCTCACCCTCCAATGCCGCGCTCAAAATCATCGCCTCATTTCCGCAAGTGCTTCCATTTACGAGAAAAAAACTTTGATCTGCGCCATAGAGTGCAGCGAGCAGCTTTTGCGCCTGATCAATCGCCCCCTCAGGGCTGTGCAGATCATCGGTGAGCGGCGTCTCTGTCACATCATAGGCAAACAGTTTTGTTCCAACACTGTCCGTCCAGCGCGGACTGATTCCCCGCCCGAGCCGATGCCCCGGTATCCTGAAATACGCAGGCTT
Source organism: uncultured Lachnospiraceae bacterium (assembly GCA_910586405.1). Taxonomy (GTDB): domain Bacteria; phylum Bacillota; class Clostridia; order Lachnospirales; family Lachnospiraceae; genus COE1. Next base: position 32,665 of record CAJUII010000012.1, on the reverse strand, counting down.
TGTGGCAATAAAATCTGTGACCGCCTCCAGCAGCGGTATCTGGTTCTGTTCCATTATTTCCTGATTCCTTTTCTATGATATTTGTGCTATAATAACCAATGAAATCCTATTACCAATACATTCCACAAAGGAGGCACGAAAAACGATGTCCTACATCTATGAAACGCACCTGCACACCACTGCCGCCAGCGCATGTGCCCGCAGTGCAGGCTCTGAATATATTTCATTTTACAAAAATCTTGGCTATGACGGTATCATTGTCACAGACCACTTCTTTAACGGCAACTGCTGTGTTCCCGAAAATCTCCCATGGGAGGAGCGTGTGGACATCTTTTGCAGCGGCTATGAGGACGCCAAAGCTGAGGGCGACCGTCAGGGACTCAAAGTGTTTTTCGCATGGGAATGCTGTTTTGACGGTGATGAATTTCTCATTTACGGACTCGATAAACACTGGCTCAAAAGCCACCCCGACATGATGACATGGGACCACATCACCCACTATAAGAAAATCAAAGCAGACGGCGGTCTTGTCGTGCAGGCGCACCCCTTCCGGGAACGGAGCTACCTGTCCGAAATATACGTACACCCCTATCAGTGTGATGCCTTTGAGGTCGCAAACTGCGGCAATCCGCATGAGCAGAACCGCATGGCATACCGCTATGCAAAAGAACACCAGATCACCATGACTGCCGGTTCCGATATCCACCATGTCGGCAGAACAGGCAATGGCTGTATCTACGGTATGGCTTTTGATACGCCCTTGACCTCGATCACAGACTATGTGACACGCATCAAGAGCAAAAGCGGCTTCTCACTCCATGTTCCACCGGAGCACCTTGTATGGAAGGAGGGCACGACAAACCATTTGCCTGCATTTATCTTTGACGAGCAGAATCATCCGAAACCCTTTCTATCCTTTTAGGCGCCCCCATGTGCTTCTCGAAAACAGAATCAAAATTGGAAAGATCTCAAGCCTGCCTGCAAGCATATCCACGGTCAGAACGATCTTTGACAGTCCGCTGAAGTCTCCGAAATTGCAGGTAGGTCCCACCGCCTCAAGCCCTGGTCCGATATTGTTAAAGCAGGAGAGCACCGCTGTGAGGTTGGTCGTGATCGAAAATCGGTCAATCGATACAAGCAGAAAACTGATAAATAGTATGATAACATAGGCGGACAAATACGCATTAGTATTCTCCAATACCTTTTCATCAACCATATGATCATTGATTCGGACCACCTGAACTTTCTGCGGTGATATCGCACGCCGCAGATTTCTCCGAAGTCCCTTGACAACGATCAGCACTCGCGCGCACTTAAAGCCGCCCCCAGTGCTGCCCGCACTCGCGCCAATCACCATCAATCCCAGTATGATCGCTTTTGAGAAAGTGGGCCACAGATCAAAATCCGTCGTGGCAAATCCTGTCGTCGTCACAATGCTTGCAACCTGAAACGCCACATGGCGCAGTGTCTCCTCGAACGTATCATAAAAGCCCTTAAGATTCAATGTGATCAGCACAATACTTCCAAGGATAACCCCCAGATACAGCCGCAGCTCCTCATCCTTGAACACACTGTAAAACTGTCGCAGCAGAAGCATATAGTAACAGCTAAAATTGACACCGAACAACAACATAAATACCGTACAAACATTCTGGATATAAGGACTATACCCTGCAATACTGTCATTTTTAATACCGAATCCGCCAGTTCCGGCAGTTCCAAATGCAGTACAGACCGCATCAAACAACGGCATGCCGCCAAAGAGCAAAAACACGATATTCAACACAGTGAGCAATATATAAATCAGATACAAAATCTCCGCCGTCTTTTTCATCTTTGGCACAAGCTTGCCTACCTGTGGCCCTGGGCTCTCCGCGCGCAAAAGATGCATTGTAAACCCTTTACTGCTCTCCCCCAACATACCGACTGCCAACACAAAGACCAGCACTCCCATACCACCCAGCCAGTGTGTGAAGCTCCTCCAATACAAAATACTCATGGAGAGCACTTCCACCTCCGGCAGTATTGACGCACCTGTCGTCGTAAACCCGGAGACTGTCTCAAACAGCGCATCCAGAAAGGACGGAATCTCTCTTGATATATAAAATGGCAGTGCCCCCAAAAGACTCATCACAATCCAACTGCCGCTGACACAGACAAGCCCTTCTCTTGCCTTAAAGCTTCGCTTGCTGCCTCTGCAAAGCACTAGCAGCAACACGGACAACAGTATTGTGATACCCAAACTAGCCAAAAAACCTACACGCGCCCGATCTTCTTGTTTGAACAGACTGATCAGCAATGCCGGAATCATAAAAACCGCCTCTACCAGCAGAATACGCCCTATAAATCTGCCCATCATCTTATAATTCATAATCGTTCTTATCCCTTTTATCCCTCAATTATTTATTCAAATATGTCATTCAGCTTATAAATCACCCTGTCAGAGCCAGTCACGACAATCACCGTATCCCCGCGTTCAAAGCTGGATTCACCATTGGGTATCTCTAACTGTGCACCGTGCATAATACATACTACGAGCACATTTTTCTTGATTTTAAGCTGTTTTAACGGCTCACCACAGTGAAGGGTATACTGATCTACCATAAATTCGACTGCCTCGGCCTGTCCGTCTGCAATCGTGTACACTGTCAGCGCTGCCCCTGTCTGATTCTGCATCGCCCGCACATACTGTACAATGTTATTACAGCTCAGCTCCTTCGGACTAATGATACTTCCCAAAGGCAGTGCATCTAATATCGTGTTATTTTCGAGACGCCCAAGCTTTGTAATAATCTGCGGAACCTTACAGCTGCTGCCATACAAGGAAATAATAATATTCATCTCATCCACACCCGTGAGCGTCACCAACGCGTCACAGTCCGAAATGCCCTCATTGTCCAGCAAAAACTCCTTTGTAGCATCCCCGTGAATGATGGAAGCTTTGGGAAGCATGTCTGCAAGCTGGACACACTTGTCATAATTTTGTTCTACAATCTGCACACCGATACCGTTTTTTAATAGTAACTGAGCCAGATAAAAGCTCACGCGCCCTCCCCCGCACAGGATGACACGCTTGGCTTTGTGCGTGATAATGCCAAGATTTTTGAGAAGTATTGTAAGCACATTGGTCGGTGCTGTCACGAAAATTCTGTCCCCTTCGCGCAGGACAAAATCACCGCCGGGCATCGCTGCTTTGCCATTTCTGATAACCGTACACACCAGAATCTTACACTTTACAATACTGTATAAATCATTTAACGCCGTGTTGCACAGCTTATGCCCTGCCTCCACACGCAGCTCAACAATCTCCACCCTGCCCTTTGCAAAGGTATCACGCTTCAAAAATCCCGGATATTTCAGCAGGCGCTCGATCTCTATCGCAGCCTGTCTCTCTGGGTTAATCATCATCGACAACGCAAAAAGGCTCCGCATCTTATATATCTGTTCCGTGTACTCTGGATTTCTGATACGGGCAATCGTATGTAGATTGGGATTCATTCCGTGGGCTGTCATACAGCAGATCAGATTGACCTCATCCGCGTCTGTCACTGCAATCAGTAAATCCGCATCTTTGACACCCGCCTGCTCCAATGTCTTCATGGAGGCACAATTCCCCTGTACACCCATGATATCATATCGTTCCTCTGTCGATTCGAGGACTTTTAAGTCCGCGTCAATCAGCGTCAGATCATACCCCTCCGCCGAGAGCTGCCTTGTCAGCATCGCACCTACCTTACCTTCACCTGCAATTATTATCTTCACTTCATTTTGTCCTCCTGTTTTTGCAATCCATGTATTATATTATATCATCTCTATATAAAAAGGCAATAAAAAGACAGGTGTTATCACCTGCCTTTTCCTGTTATCTGATTATTTACAGTTCTTCCTCAGGACTTACCTGCTGCTCGGTCTCAGCCTGCTCTGGATGCAGCTTCTTCTTGATCGCTGCCACCAGCTCCTCAATCGAGGATGCCTCAACCTTCTCGGTCTCTATCTTCTTTTGAACTACCCTCTCCTGACGCTGCTCCTCCTCTTTCTTCCGCTCAGCGCGTCTCTCGCTGATTCGCTCCTTCTGCGCCTTGCTGTTCGCCTCCATATCCTTTAAGAGCTTCACTGCATAGGATACATTTCCATCCTTATCCATGGTGATGCTGAATCCCTTGATCTTATCCGCATCCTCACCAAGCTCTTCCTTCAAGGTGTCAAACTGGTCGCCAGCGCCGCCGAGAACCTTCTCATACTTCTCTCTGGCTGCCGGGTCTGTCGCCATCTTCTCCAGGAGCTCTGGATTGATCAACACACTGTACTCCTTATCGGACTTCTCTGCATAGTAATCCTGCTCCTCGTCTGTGGACCACTTCGCCACAGAAATGTCCATATTGCCATATTTCTCTCGAAGCTCTGTCAGCAGATTCTTCGCGGCATCGCTGAGCTCAATACCTTCCTGTATGCCGTTCGCGTCAAGTGGTTTGTACTCTGTTGACTCTGTTTTCTTCGGTCTGCTGTATCCCGCGTTCACCTCACGCGCCTGCCCGCTGTACTCATATGTATCCTTGTCCGTATTGGTCTGTTTGTTGTCTGATGCTGCCCTCCTGCCCTGTGCCCTTCTGTTGACACCTGCAAGATTTCCTATAAAGGCTGCCCCATCCTTATTTGCCGTTTGATTTGAAAAAAGTCCTATATTGTTGAACAGTGAATTTTGATTGATCCCATTCATTTTCATACCAGCCTTTCTTTATTTGTATATTCATATACATTTAATATATATTACCAGTTACTTCTAATATCGGCATTCTTCGGACCAAACTTTATAGCCGGCAGATGACAAAACACATTTCTTTCCAAAAATTTACACCGCTGCCGCCTGGCGCAGGCGAAGCAGTACCTTTTTCTCCATGCGGCTTACCTGTACCTGGCTCATTCCCAGCTTTCCAGCGACCTGCATCTGGGTCTTGTTCTCAAAATATCGCAGCTGAATCAGATTTTTTTCCCGGTCATCCAGTTCGCTTAACAGCTTGTCCAACAAGAGTCTGTTGACAATCTCGTCGCTCTCACCCTCCTTGCCCAGCATGTCCACCAGAAGTACCTCGCTTCCGTCCGACTCATACACAGTCTTGTAGATGGACTCCACCTCACGCCCGGCATCAAGCGCTGTGACAATATCCTCCACTGCGATGCCTGATTCCTTAGCCAGCTCCGAGATGGTTGGATCTCTGCCTTCCCGCTGCACAAATGCCTCCCGAATCCACTTAAGTCTTCTGCCATTTTCCTTAATACTCCTGCTGATTTTGATGATTCCATCATCTCTCAGAAATCTTCGGATCTCTCCCATAATGACAGGGACAGCATATGTAGAAAAGCATACGCCATAGTCCAGATCAAACTTTTCGATCGCCTTCACAAGCCCCATTGCGCCAATCTGGAACAAATCTTCCGTCTCGATGCTGCCTCTGCCCACAAAGCGTTTGGCCACATGGTGTATCAGTCCTGTATTCCTCTCAAATAGTAACTCTATCGCATCCCTTTCTCCTCTCTGTGCCCTGATAAAAAGTTCTCTCTCCTCCATCGCTCACACCCTGCCGCTGCTATTCCACACTGCCGCCTGCAAAATGGGTACTAGATCTTGCTCGGCAACGCCAAAGCTTTTCCACATATGTACAATCGTACCCTCTCCGATGCTGCTCTCGACCTCCAGTCGATCCATAAATGCCTCCATGAAAGAAAACCCCATACCAGACCGTTCATTTGCCGCCGCAGAAGTATATAGCGGCTGCATTGCCTGCTCTACGTCGGCGATGCCCACGCCCTGATCAATGATATCTACCGACAACTCATTTGTTGCCGTGAGATGTGCACGCATGACTACACGCCCTCCCTGTTCCCCATAACCGTGTATGATGGCATTTGTGACTGCCTCTGACACTGCTGTTTTCACATCCTCTACCTCATCGAGCGTAGGGTCTACTCTCGCGATAAACGCAGCGATGACCACTCTTGCAAGCCCTTCATTTTCTGATATGGCGTCAAACTCTATACAAAAATCATTTTCTGTATACTGTTTGCCATGCTTTGTTATATGCTCATTTTCCATCTTTATCTCTCCCATTCTTTTTCTCCCATATAATTGATGATTTTTACGGACCTCATGTCAGTATTTCTATAATAGCTGACATGCCCGACGCCTTCAAAAGCCTTCCGATGCGCTCACTCGTATTAATCGCATAGACTTTTCCGCCAAAACAGGAAATCTTCCTGTACCTTCCAATGATGATCCCGAGCCCGGAACTGTCCATAAAAGTGGTATTCTCGAAATCAAATACAATATTTTTTACCTTGTCATCCAAGATCAGTCTATCCGCGCATTCCCTGATGCTGGCAGCGCCATGATGGTCCACTTCTCCAGGCATTCTAATACACAGATAATCATCAATGATCGCATACTCTTCCATTTTCTTTTCCATTGATATGCCTCCTTCACTCCTTTTGATCGAAATCTTCCCTAACTGTGTGCAATCAAGTAGGGGAAAACCCTTTCCCCTACTCCCGCGCCGGGCGTCCGTCAGCTTCTGCTGACACTGTTCCTTTGGACGCCCGTGTGCATAAAAAAGACATGCCCTTACAGCATGTCTTCTTTTGTGTACTACTCACCTTTAATTTCTTTGATGTATCCCTGTGATTTTCTCGCCTTCGCAGTCCCTGGGAACAGCTCAATCACTTGCTCGTAAATTTCCACTGCCTTGTCGAGATTTCCTGTCTTGTTATAAGAATTGCCAAGATTATACAGCGCTTCGCCGTTAGTGGGATCATAATCATATGCCCGCTCAAGCTGTTTGATCGCGGTCTCGTACTCCTCCGCCCGGAATGCTGCATAGCCTACATCGTAGCACTTTCTTGCAACCACCCTTCCTATACTGCCCTTCAAGGCAGCATACAGTGACTTAAAACTCTCCGTGGCTTCATTTTGCAGATACTCATCGCTGATTTTCTCTAACGCATCCGCAACCGCCATCTCATCCCCCGTCTTATTCATGTGCATCAACACAGCTTCTATCAAATCTGTGTTTGCCTGTATCTGTACCTTATTCGCCTGTGCCTCCGTCAAACTGTTGGTCAGCGAATCTTTCTCCTGAGTCAACTCTTGTATCTGCGCAGTCAATTCAGAGACTTCCACAGTCTTTGCGTCAAGCAGCTCGCTGACCTCCTTGTACTTCACATTAACCTCATCCTGCGCCTTCTGTATCATCGCCGGAAGTATCAAAAACCTTGCGATTCCCACGCCGATCAGTATACCGATCAGCATATTGACTACTGTCTGTAAGCTCGACCTGTCTTTTTTATTGACAGGCTGTATCACAGTTTCGTTGCCGCTTTGATAGACGATCGCTTCCTTCTTTTTTCGTGTGCGCTCCTCCTCGGCAGGCGTTTGTTCCTCCACCTCCTTGAGATAGCGGAGCGTCATTGTATTGTTTGCATCTATACTGAGAGCCTTGTCGAGCTCCTTTTTAGCCTTTTCCAACTCGTGATTTTTGAGGTATAACAACGCCAACAGTTGTCTTGCCTGCACAAACCTCGAATTCATCGAAATAACTTTTTTCAATTGTATCACAGCCAGATCAAGACTGTCCTGCTGACAATAATTTAATGCCATATTATATTTCTTGATGGTCTGGTTATATGCATCCAGCCTTCCCGGATTATTCTGTATCATATCTATGTAATCATTCGCGATATTTTTTTCGCTCCTGATATTTTTACTCATCACCCACTCGCTCAGCGCCGCCACTACTTCGCCCCGCTCAAAATACACAAGTCCTAGCAGGTTTCTGGCCTCTGTATGATACTTGTTCAGCTTAAGACATTGCCGCAGGCTTGCAACTGCTCCTGACAGATCTCTAACCCTCGCCTTTTCCAACGCATCATTATAAAAACGGTTCGCAGCGTATTGGATCTTTTTATACAGCCCTACATCCGCGCCGCACCCAGTACAAAAATCCTTCTCTGACAACAGACATCCACAATTAAAGCAAAACATCTCAAGTTCCCCTACTCTTCCTTCGATTCTTTTACCAGCTTGACCAGCACATCCGCAAGGTCTGTCACATCCTGATTATATATCGCATCCTCGACATCCTCAACCTCAAGGCTCGGATGAAATTTTTTCAATTCTTCCTCAAAATCTATCATCATAATCCTCCATAATGCTTTCCACGATGCCCGCCAGATACAGTGACCCGACAATATATATCCTGCCCATATCCCTCCGAACTGACAGACCCAAAGCAAGTGCATCCTCGATCTTTTCACAGGTATGTATCTTTTGTGTTCTTTTATCCATATATTTGTCAAACAGCAGCCTAAGCGCCTCCAAATCCGCTCCCCGTTCTCCTGGAATCTGTGTCACTACAAAGTCCGTCACCATCGTAAGACCGCAGAGCATCCTGATCATCGTTTCATACTGCTTGTCATGAACGGCAGAAAAAATAAGCACGCACGTTCCAGTATGCGCCAGATTCAAAGACTGTACGAACGCTTCAATCCCATCCTCATTGTGCGCTCCATCGACAAACACGTTCGGGAGAATTTCTTCCATGCGGCATGACCAGTGCATTGCTTTGATTCCCTCCCTGATGGATGCCGCTGTAATCTTATCCATTCTGTGTTCATGCTTCAACACCTCAACACTCCGAATGGCTACTGCTGCATTCTCTGCCTGATAGACCGCTGTCGTGCACGCAATCAATCTACCATAACCATAATAACGACTGGCAACAGAAAAATCAATGAATTTTTTCTGAATTTCATTGATTTTGTAGTCATTATCCGACACGTTATAACAAGTGCAGCCAAGTTCTTGTGCTTTTTTACAGATTACATTAGAAGCTTCCCTTTTTCTGTCAGAAAATACGACAGGCACTCCTGCCTTGAGAATCCCAGCCTTCTCTGAAGCGATTTTCTCAATTGTATCCCCCAGATAAGCCATATGATCCAATCCAATCTCGGTGATCACACTCACCGATGGACTGTGGACTACATTGGTGGTATCCAGACGCCCCCCAAGCCCTGTCTCCAGTATTGTGATCTCAATCTCTGCCCTTGCAAATACATAGATTCCCATAAAAAACAGCCGTTCAAAATACGTCGGACAATACGTTGGCTTGACCTTGCGGTACTGCTCGATCTGGACAGCCAGCCAGTTAAATGCCTCCACAAACATTTCCTCGGAAATCACACTGCCCTCAATACAAAACCGCTCCCTGGTCGTCACCAGATGCGGCGACGTAAACATCGCTGTCCTGTAACCGCTCACCCTGCATATGCTCTCTATAAACGCACACACAGACCCTTTTCCATTTGTTCCTGCCACATGGATAATATGACCCAAGCGCTTCTCACTATATCTGTCATGCTCACAATTTTGTATATATTCATAAAATCCTCTCGTGTCCTCTAAAGGATTCTTTTGCGTAAACCTTGGTATTTCTTCCAACAAATGCTCTGCTTCTGCATAACTCTGCGCAATCTGCTCTCTCATTTTGATCTCCTGAATATTTCTTGTGCGCCGGACGCGAGCAGCTTTTGCTGCTTATTTCCTCTCCGCGTCCGTGTGCATAAAAAAGGTCCGCCTTTTACCGCGAACCCTTTTTCTATTATATTTTAAAACACTTAGATAACCACCACGGTTCCAACAATCACGCCATTCTGCGCAGAATATTCCATAAAGCTTGTGTCTCGGTTAATGATCATCTTATTATCATCAATACTGATCACTGTACCTTTATGAATATTTCCGCTGATTCGGATTTTCGCCTCTCTCGACTTCAAAATCGTGCTTTCCAGATCATCAACCTGTTTTTTGGTTCTGATACACCGGATATAGATCTCGCTCTTTTTCGTTTTCAGTTCATTTAGATGTGCCTGTAACTGTTCACTCAGCTCTCCCGTCTGCTGTCTGACACGCAGTATTTTTGCCATCCTTGCTGCCACTTCATCGAGCTCTTGATTCAATTTTGTGTACTCCTCATTCATTGCAATGCGCTGTTCCATGATCTCTGGCATTACACCCACATGGATTCCAGTCTTGATCTCAGACATGTTTCCCGCGTTCTGGCAGTTCACTCCCATCATCGCATGTACATAGCCCCCGGCAATCAGACCTTTTTTTCCAGTAAGTGTGATTTGCTCTCCCGCAGTCACCTTGGAGTTTAGGATAACGTTGGACTGTACATTTCCTCCAGCGCTGACCGTCGCATACTCTATAAATTCTGTAAAAATATCTCCGCCCGCGACGATTGCACCTTTGCCGGCTCCCTGCATTCCGCGCTTGAGACATACCGTACCGCCCGCTGAAATGTTTGCCGACTCGACAACGCCCTCCACCGTGAGGCTCTTGCCAGCCCGCACTGTAACACCAGCCTCAACATTTCCATGAATAATGACATCTCCGTTAAAATCGACCAGTGCATTGTTGGCATAATCGCAGCCGCCCTGAATCTCATAGACTTCTACCACGGACAGCTTGTTATCACCATCATACTCAATCTTGCCAGACTTTGACGCATAGTATTTATTGGGGTCGCCCTCATTGCTGATCCCCTTACCGCTTAGCGGTCTCAATTCCTTATATGTATTGACCTTCTCCACTGCACCGGTGACATCTCTTCCCGAAGTGCCCTGTACTGCCGGATGGTAGATTGCAAGCAGTTGTCCTTCCTCTACATTCTGTACAAGAGACATACTTCTGTAATCTACTGTACCATCCTTCCGAATCTCAGGCTTTGGTTTCTCTGTGCTGAAGAAAAACTCAAACCGCCCTGCGCTTCCCGGGTCCCCTTTTTCACTGGTTGCAATCTTCACCTCGCGCTCATAGATCTGTTTCTTACACATCGCCGCAATATGCGACTCATTGATACCTGCCACTACCCCGTTTAGCTGAAGGTATCTGATAATCTCCGGCTTTTCATACTTTGTGCCTTCCTCGGGCGCACACAAGTAAAGCCACGCTTCTGTTTTATCGTCCGCTATTCTGACATAAGATTTGACATTAACCATCTTGCTCACCTCCGAAAAGGCATAATCCGCCCCTTTATGTCTTTATTGTACCACTATTTACCTTAATTGCGCAAGCCGTTCTGTAACTTGTTCCTTCATTTGTACATATTTTGCTAATTTTTCTTTCTCCTCAGCAATTTTTGACGCCGGCGCCTTCGACATAAATTTCTCATTGTTGAGCATACCATTTACACGCGAAAGCTCGCCATCCAGACGCTTTGCCTCCTTCTCCAGACGCTCGATCTCCTGTTTTAAGTCCACCAGCTCTGCGAAGGGAATATAGATTGTGGCATTTGGTATCACCACAGAAACCGCATCCTCAGCAATCCCGCATTTATTTTCCTGTATCGTGACCTCAGCTGCATAGGCAAGAGAGGCAAAGAACAGTTTTCCCTCGGTGAACGTCTCTCTGATATCTTCCTTCTCAGATACCACAAACACGTGCGCTTTTTTGGAAGGCGCAACATTCATCTCCGTCCTTACATTCCTGATCCCGCGAACAGCCTCTTTGAGAATCTCTATATCCTTCTCATCCTTTGCGTAATTGCGCGCCTCGTCGTACACAGGCCACTTCGAGATCATGATGGACGCCTCCTCTGACTGGAGTGTGCAGAAGATCTCCTCCGTGATAAACGGCATGTATGGATGCAGCAGCTTGAGCGCATCGATCAGCACAGTTTTTAAGGTCCAGAGCGCTGCGTTCTGTGACTCTGCATCATCTGAATTATATAATCTGGGCTTGACCATCTCGATATACCAGTCACAAAACTCATCCCAGATAAAGTCATAAATCTTCTGAACCGCGATGCCAAGCTCAAAGTTTTCCATATTGTCTGTGACCTCTCTCACCAGACTGTTAAGCTTAGAGACAATCCAGCGGTCCACAGGCTCCAGCGCTGACGGCGCTGTCACTTCCTTGCCCTCCATATTCATCATGATAAAGCGCGACGCGTTCCAGATCTTATTGGCAAAATTCCGGTTCGCCTCCACCCGCTCATAGTAAAACCGCATATCATTGCCCGGTGCATTTCCTGTGATCAGCGTCATGCGAAGCGCATCTGCGCCATATTGCTCTATCACCTCCAGCGGATCGATGCCATTGCCGAGCGATTTTGACATCTTCCTGCCCTGCGCATCACGCACCAAACCATGAAAGAGCACTGTCCGAAACGGCTTTTCATTCATGTGCTCATATCCAGAGAAAATCATACGGATTACCCAGAAAAAGATGATATCATATCCTGTCACCAGCACATCCGTCGGATAAAAATACTCCAAATCCGCTGTCTTCTCCGGCCACCCCAGTGTCGAGAACGGCCAGAGCGCCGATGAAAACCATGTATCCAATGTATCCGGGTCCTGTGTGAAATGACTGCATCCACACTTAGGGCAGCGCTCCGGCACCGCCTTTGCGACAACAATCTCACCGCATTCATTGCAATAATATGCCGGTATGCGGTGCCCCCACCAGAGCTGTCTGGAAATACACCAGTCCTTGATATTATCTGTCCAATTATAGTAGATTTTGTCCATTCTCTCTGGAATCAGTTTGATATCACCATTCTTTACAGCCTCCACTGCGGGTTTGATCAGCTCGTCCATCTTGACAAACCACTGTTGCTTCACAAGCGGCTCTATCGTCGTCTTGCATCGGTCATGTGTGCCTACATTGTGACTGTAATCCTCCACCTTCACGAGAAGCCCCATCCTGTCAAGCTCCTCCACAATGGCTTTTCTCGCCGCATAGCGCTCCATGCCCGCATACGCACCGCCATTTTCATTGATGGTCGCATCGTCATTCATAATATTGATTATGGGCAGATTATGTCTTTTGCCGACCTCAAAGTCATTTGGGTCATGCCCCGGCGTAATCTTCACGACGCCTGTACCAAATTCCATGTCAACATACGTGTCCTCAACGACAGGAATCTCGCGGTTCATCAGTGGCAGCAGCAGCTTTCTTCCTTTCAAGTGGGCATACCGCTCATCTTCTGGATGAATCGCAACCGCTGTATCACCGAGCATGGTTTCCGGTCTTGTCGTCGCAAAGGTCAAATATTCACCAGATTCCGAGCCATCCTCATTGAGCACTGGATACTTGATGTGCCACAAATGCCCTGCTTGTTCTTCGTACTCAACCTCAGCGTCAGAGATTGATGTATTACACACCGGACACCAGTTGATCATCCTGGCGCCTTTATAGATGCAGCCCTTTTCATGCATTTTACAAAAAACTTCTGTGACCGCCTGATTACACCCCTCATCCATTGTAAAGCGCTCTCTGTCCCAGTCACATGAAGATCCCAGCTTCTTGAGCTGACTGATAATGCGCCCGCCGTATTCCTTTTTCCAATCCCACGCGCGCTCGAGGAATTTCTCCCGACCAAGGTCATGCTTGTCGATTCCTTCCTCCTTTAACTTCTCAATGATCTTGACCTCCGTGGCAATGCTGGCATGGTCAGTACCCGGCTGCCAGAGTGCATTGTACCCCTGCATCCGCTTAAAACGAATCAAGATATCCTGCATCGTGTTATCCAGCGCATGCCCCATGTGAAGCTGCCCTGTAATATTGGGCGGCGGAATCACGATCGTAAACGGTTTCTTACTCGTGTCAACCTCCGCATGAAAATATTTCTTGTCAAGCCATTTTTGGTAAATCCTGTCTTCCAGACCATGTGGGTCATAAGTCTTTGCCAACTCTTTGCTCATAATGTTCTCCTTTCTGATGGCATCTATTTAGAACTATAAGAAAAACCCTTCACTGTAATCGCTACAGCAAAGGGCGAATAAACGCAGTACTGCCTTTGTCTAAATACATGTCAGGACACGCCCTCTCAGCAGATTCCCGATAGCGCCCTGCCCAGTAACACGGACAAGACATCCAGTTATTATATTCATTTAATTATAGTATTAAATCTCCATCCAAATGTCAAGCTAAATGTCCACAATTTTTATTTAATTTTTATATATAATCTTTTCTCAGGGCATGATATACTATAAACTATATGTTGAAAAATTTGTAAAATCTGGAAATGACAGACGAAGCCAAATACCAGAATGCAAGGAGGATTCCCTACATGAATAAAATATTCAAGAATAACACTGTATTGCAAAAAATAATAATGTTGGTCACGATTACAATACTCCTCACCCCACTGCCCCCACAGTTCGTATACGCAGCGGAAGAGAGCGCCCAGACCGCAAGCTCCCCCACGCAGGATACACCCCCGCAAGGCACCCCTGGCGAAAACCTCCCCGCTGAAAGCACGCCGCCGTCAAGTGCACCTGTTGAGAGCGTCCCAGCAGAGAGCGCGCCCGCTGAAAGCACGCCGCCAAGTGCGCCTGCCGAAAGCCAGCCTGTACAAACTCCCCCCGCTGAAAGCACGCCGCCAAGTGCGCCTGCCGAAAGCCAGCCTGTAGCCCCCCCGCCTGTCGAGAGCCAGCCTGTACAGAATCCCTCCACGGAAAACCAGCCCGCGCCGCCCCCTGTTCAAAATCCATCCGACACATCGGCTCCGCCTGCGCAACCCACACCACCGACACAGCAACCGACCAATCCCAAACCGTCCGACCAAAGCAGTGTCGAAGTCACACCTATGCAGAGTACGGTTTATGCTGCAACCCAAAACGGTCTGAATGTCCGCAGCGGTCCCTCGACAAAACACAGTAAAATAGGCACATTAAAGTATGGTCAGGAAATTACGGTCACAGGAAAAACTGCGGACAACTGGTATCAAATAAAGTACGCTGGAACAGTGGGATATATCCTGGCTGATTACGTGTCCTCAACACCGCTGACAGGTACGGAACAACCCGACAACGAATCACCTGTCACAGAATCCACTGCTCTTGAGGAAACTCCTGACAATGCGCTGCCTCCCACTGAGCCTATTGTCAATGACACAACGGACGAAACAGAGCTCGAAGATGCTACAGATCTGGAGGACGGCTCCGATGACACCTCCAGTCTTCTTGGCACTCCTATTGTCGTGATTCTGGCATGTGCCATCTTAGGTGTCATCGCACTGATCGCCTACTCTGTGTACAGTATGTTCCGCAACGACAACCGTACCTTCGATGACTATGCAGAAGACGAGTATTATGAGGACAACGAAGATGGGCAGTATGACGATGATACGTATTATGAGGAGCAAGAAGACGGACCGTATGATGAATACGAGTACTACGAGGACAACGAGGATGGACCATATGATAAAGACGAATATTACGAGGACAACGAAGATGGATCATATGATGAATACACGCAGTATGAGGACAGCGAAGATGGACCGTATGACGATGATGCGTACTACGAGGACAATGGGCAGTATGACGAAGACGAGTACTACGAGGACAACGAGCAGTATGACGATGATGCGTACTACGAGGACAACGAGAGAAGACCAAAATCCAATACCAAGCACTACCAGAACAACAAGAAAAAATCGTATTCCGATGAAGAATACTATGAAGAATTTGCAGACGAACCTTATACCGATTCTATATCTTCGGACAGTTCTTATTATAATGCATATTCAGACAATACGTATGATGCGGAAACTTCCGATGATGCATATGAGGACGCTGAACCATCTGACGACCAATACGATGACCATGATCAATGACAAAAGGAGTGGATTAGCCACTCCTCTTTCATTAAAAGCCAATATTGTTATAGGACTTTGTCTTTATAATCTTTATGTCTCCCTCAAGTTCTCCAAGCGTCTCCAAAACGCCATCTGCTGTTTCTAACTGGGCTGAATTAATACAGAATACAACTCTCACCTTTCCTCCGCCAAATATTTTGGACAAAAGCCCCGGCTTCTCCCATCTGAGAAAATAGGAGACTCGCGCCTTCATAAATGCCTTTTCCAGCATCGCCTTTACCTCTGGCTCCGTAACTGAACAGAAATCGATCTCATTGTTCACTTTCACTTTGCTATATTCGTTTTCCAAAATCGTGACGCCTTCTTTCGTTGTATGATTTGTACTATTAATAATATGTCTTTCCTTCTTCTGTAATGACCATCTGACCATCCTTCACGTCCACAATGGTCACTGCACAATTCTTATGCACGCCGCCCTCCCAAAAGTCCTCAATCCCAATATGTTGAATGTTGGATAAAAGTCCCCGGAGTGCTGCCCCATGCGTTGACACTAATATTGTATCATCTGCCATATCTTTATTATATACAATTTCCTGTAAAAAATCAGCAGTCCTTGCCTTTAATTCATCAATTCCCTCAGCTCCCTTCGGCGGCCTGTACGCTTCAGGCTTGTCAAAGAAATTCATAAATTCTGGGTCTGGAATATTATAATTCTCCTTTCCACAGCAAAGTCCCTCATACTCTCCAAAGCTGATTTCTATAATTCTATGTTCCTCCATCACGGGAAGCTCCCGATCTCCCTTTATGATCAATGCCGTCTCATATGCCCTCTTTAACGGGCTGGTATAGATTTTTGTAAAAGGCACCTCCCTGAGCGCCTCCGCCGTAATGCGTGCCAATCTGCGCCCTTCCTCATTCAGCGGAATATCACTCCTCCCCTGAAAACGCCTCTTTACATTCCAATCTGTCTCCCCATGACGTATGATATAAAGTCTCATGCTCTTACTCACCCCAATAACTTCAAATACATTCGCAAATACTTGATATATTGAGTATAATATAATCTTCTCAAAAATACAAGATTGCTTTATCTGTTTCTTTTCAATATAAATATGCTCCCTCCTAAGTGACAAGCTTCTATGATTTCACTTATCTACCTAAAGGGAGCGTATCATGGCGTTGTTTCTTTATTTTCCTGTTATTTCAAGATACAGATTGACTGTGCTGGCATTGAAAGCGCACCGCTCTCAAGTGCCACCACTTCTCCGTTCAGTGTCAGATAACCGCGTATTGCCATATCAGCAAGCACCGTATCCGCCATACCCACAGTCAGTGTCTCATCCGACGTATTATACACAATCCCAATCGTGTTGTCCTCATATGTCTTTGTGATCACAGCCTGATTCCCCTCTGTCAGCTCCGTGACAATCTCAATCTCTCCCCGTGCAATCTCAGGATTTTCATTTCGAAGCCGCACGGCCCTCTTATAATAATTCAATATCGAATACGGGTCTTTTAACTGCTGCTCGACTCCTGCAAAAGCCGATACAATATCCTTGTCCGCATCCACAGGACCGTTTGTCATCCCCGTCGTATCTGTGTCTGACCAGATCATAGGCAATCTCTTGTTCTCGTCCTTCTTCCCTGAGCTTGACATGCCAATCTCCTCGCCATAGTATACAAATGGGCTGCCGTTCATCATCATCAGAAGACCACACGCCATCTTCATATCGTTTGCGTCTTTCTTGAGTCCATTGGCAACGCGTCCCATGTCATGATTGGCGATAAATGGCGCATCAATAAAATCTGGATTCTCCTCCGCGTAGTCTGTCAGATATCCGGCCATGTTCTCCACAAAATTTGCAACCTTGTATGTACCGCGCGCCGTCTTGAGAATCTTTCCCTCTGAATCAGCCGCGTCAAAATTAAACATGCTGGGCGTGCCGCTCGCATAATAATCCGCAATCGTCGCCTTGTTTGCCCAAACCTCCGACACCATATAAAAATCTGGATTCAAATCTGTACAATAGCTGTACAGCCAATCGAGCGCTTCCGTGTTAAAATCTACATCATTCTCCTCAAAATGCAGCGCTGCATCCATCCGAAAACCGTCTACGCCCAAATCAATCCAAAAGGTAGAAACTTCCTCAAGCTCCTCTCTGAGCGATTCATTTGCCAGATTTAAGTCTGGCATCTCAGACCAAAATCCGCCTTCATAATACCAGTCTGTTCCACTGACAGGATAGTACGTTCCATTCACCTTCTCC
Organism: uncultured Lachnospiraceae bacterium; assembly: GCA_910586405.1. Taxonomy (GTDB): domain Bacteria; phylum Bacillota; class Clostridia; order Lachnospirales; family Lachnospiraceae; genus COE1. Next base: position 14,742 of record CAJUII010000012.1, on the reverse strand, counting down.
CTGTCAAAATGATAGTACTCTACGTAAGGACACTCGTCCGCATCCGGCTCCTCATCCTCTGGAAGCGCTCTCAGATAATCACACGCCTCCACAAACCATTGATGTTGTGAGGAGGAATGGTTAATGACAAAATCAATCACTACATTGATGTCCCTCTCATGACATGCTTCCACCAGCTTCTCGAAATCCTCCATCGTGCCGTACTCCTTATCAATGGAGCAATAATCTACCACATCATATTTGTGGTACGTCGTGGACTGCATAATCGGCATCAGCCAGATTCCATTGAATCCCATATCTTTAATGTAATCCAGCTTTTGCGTCACACCATTCAGATCGCCGATTCCATCCCCATCAGAATCATAGAATGAATAGACAAATATCTCATAGTAATTTCTATAATTATCATCTATGATGTCTAATTCCTGTTCATAGTCATACGAGATTGCACCGACAATTTCCTTGCTTTCCTCCGCAGAAACCTCCTCCGAGGGCGCTTCCGCCGAATCACTAGAATCTGTTGTTTCCGGTGCAGCTTCCTTTGTTTCAGTTGTTTCCGATGCAGTGTTCTTTATTTCCGCTGTCTCCGCAGAAGTATTTTCCTCCACAGGCACAGCGCCTGCCGGCTGATTTCCTGTATCACCCGCACTGCCGCAGGCACTAAGCTGTGCTGCCATCAAAACTGACAATGCCACAGCCCCAAAACGCATTTTATTTTTCTTGTTCATACCAATCCCTCACTTTTCATCATACACTTTATTTATGCTGTTCTCTGACAGCAAAGCCGCTTGAAAGCAACACGACCCCTGCTATAACCATAACAGGAGTCGTATTGATACTGTCTATTTATCTTTCTTATCGGTTTCCTTAACCCTTTACAGCACCGCCAGTTACACCTTCTACATAGTACTTCTGCAAGCACATGAACAGAATTGTAATCGGTACTGCTACCAAAAGACCACCTGCACAGAATCTTGTGAAATAGCCCTGATAGTCGTTTGTCATAACCCAGCGGTACATAGCAACCGCCACGTTGTAGCTGTCTGAATAACCAAAAGCAATGTAGGAAGCAAAGATATAATCACACCATGGTGCCATAAATGCAACCAACGCTGTGTAAATGATAATCGGTTTTGACAGTGGTATCAGCATAATCGTAAATACCTGAAATCTGTTTGCACCGTCGATTCGAGCAGCCTCATCAAGTGACTTTGGAATCGTATCAAAATATCCCTTACATACATAGTAACCCATACCAGAGCTGGCAAATCCAATCAAGATCAAACCGGGTATCGCACCTGCCTGTGTCAGACCAAACTGCTTTAACAGGAAGTACAGACAAATCATCGTAAGGAATCCGGGGAACATTCCCAGAATCAACCAGAACCGCATCAAAAGCTCTCTGCCCTTAAAACGCATTCTTGAAAGCGCATAACTTACCATCAGCACAAAGATTGTCTGCATAATTGTCACGCATACCGCAATAATCAATGTATTGCCATACCATTTAAAGAACTGGCACTCCTCGCTGAAAAGGAACTTGTAAGAATCCAGCGAGAACGTCTTTGGCAGCAAGTAATTTACCTGTCCGCCCGGCTCTGTGATGTATGAACGGAAACTCTGCAAAATTAAACATACAAATGGAAACAACCAAACAATGCTGATTAAAATTAATATAATATATGTAATTGTATTACCAATCTTCGCTCGTTTTGACATTATTGGAATCCCTCCTCATCCTTAACTGATGGCAAGATATTGTATACCACCAATGAAATTACCGCAGTTACCAAGAATACCATAATACCGAGAACAGCCGCCATCTTGTAGTCTGTATTCGTCAATGTCAGCTTATATAACCATGTTACCAGCAAATCTGTGTGTCCAGCGCCGCCAGTCAGCTTCATTGACTTAGGACCACCACCGCTCAAAAGATAAATGATGTTAAAGTTATTCAGGTTGCCAGTAAACTGTGTCAACAGGAATGGACCTGTAACGAACAACATATAAGGAAGTGTAATTTTGCGGAACATTTGGAATGCATTTGCGCCGTCAATACGCGCACTCTCATATAAATCCGCAGGAATATTCATCAAGAGACCTGTACAGATCAACATAATGTATGGAATACCAACCCAGCAGTTCAGAATGATAATCAATACTTTTGCAATCGTCGGATCTGTCCAGAATGGAATTGCCTGATCAATCCATCCCCATCTCATCAGATATCCATTTACCAATCCATCAGCCGCAAACATCTTACCAATATACAAAAGTGATACAAACTGTGGTACAGCGATCGTCATTACCAAGATGGTTCTCCAGAGTTTTTTGAACTTAATTCCTTTCTTGTTAATCAGCATCGCTACCACCATGCCCAGGAAATAGTTCAAAAACGTTGCAAAGAATGCCCAGACAATCGTCCATGCCAATACTGTCAGGAACGTGCTGCCGAACCCTGTCGAGCCCATAGAGAACAGATTTTTAAAGTTATCCAGCCCAACCCATGTAAAAAGCTGTGCCGGTGCCTGATGCTGCGCATCATAGTTTGTAAATGCTACACAAACCATGAATATAATAGGCAGTACAATAAAAATGAATACCCCCATAAATGGCAGCGCCAATAATGTCTTATCAAAATGCTCATCCAAAAGAGAAAGTAAATCCTGTTTTACGGTCGGAAGTTTCTTCCCCTCTGCAAGAAGCTTCTCTGCATTCTTATTCTGGCGCACATTGATCCGCCATACCAAAAGAAATGCAAATACAATAATAATACTCAGGATACTATACAGCAGAATAAAGAAGCTGTTATCACCATATGATACCGTTCCATCAGGATTGAAGCCCCTTCCCTGTGTACCGAGTGTTGTAATGTCCTTTAAATACCCAGCGCCAAAAGACACCATATAATAAATAAATACGATTTCAGTTAATAATAATGCAATTCCCCTTACAAACTGCTTGCGAAGCAAAGGACCGAAGCCCATAATCAGAAACGATACCTTTGTCATCCAATTTCCTTCTACAAAAGTCGTACCAATATCTGCCAAATCTGCGCCAAACGCTTTAAAAAAGCCAGCTATTTTATTGCCAGAAGGCTGATTTTCTTTACTCATTTGCTGTCCCCCTTCAGACCATATACTTTTGATCAATTAAATTTCTTTACTCTATTCTCCCGCGCTGACACACTGATACACAGATAAATCTCTATTCCGTTCCCCGTTCTGCCAATACACGATGTACTGTGTTTATCTGGATATAAGAGTGTCAGCACTGTAATGAGAATAAAACCGGGGAGAAGAGGTACTTCCCCCCGTTCATTTATTTTTGTATATTCTTCATATGTGTCTTAACTTATTCTAGCAGGAATACTTACTGTGCATATGACTGGCATGTAGACTGGAACTCCTGAAGTACTGCCATCAGCTCATCATCTGAAGCATTGTCATACTCACCAGCAATAACAGAATCGCCAAGTGCTGTTGCAAGTGTCCAGTAATCATTTGGATACTGTCCCTGAGGAATGGTCTCTGCAAGCTGCTCTGCAAGTGCAGAAAGCGCCTCGTCTGCCTGAACATCGCTGCTCTGCTGAGCTGCTACATTAGAAGGGCCCCATGAAACTGCCTTGTAACGTGCAAGCTGTGTCTCCTCACTTGAAAGGAACTGAGCCATCGCCATACATACCTGCATCTTGTTTGCGTCTGTCTGAGGCTTCACACCCAAGAGCTTAAATCCGCCGAATCCGCCAAGCTGATAATCTGTTCCGTCCACTGTGAACTTCGGAAGCTTTGCACAAGCATAATTGTCGCCAAGTACACCCTTAATCGCTTCAGCATCCCATGTACCATCAACAATTGCTGCAAAATTTGTCGCATTGTTTGCCGCAGAACCATTTACAAATGCAGGAGACTTGTGAAGATTAATGATTGCCTTCAAAGCTGCAAGTCCCTTATCAGAAGCATAGTCCGTATTGCATGCTGTGAAGTTTCCTGCATCATCTGCATCATAAGTCAATGTACATCCTGCGCCGAAGAAGAATGCTGGCTGATACCATCCAGAGTTGATCTCCATATAGAAGCCCTTGCCTGCTGCTTCGCAGTCCTTTACGATCTGATCCAGAGAAGTAGGATCTGTCACAACGCTCTTGTCATAATACATAAAGTATCCGTTATCTGACGTAATTGGGAAAGCATATGTAGTGCCGCCTACGACAGCCGCTGCTGCTGCACCCGCATCATTCTGCTCTGCAACCCAAGTTGCATAATCACCTGTAACTGGCATAATCGCACCTGATGATACCAGACGTGCCAACTGGTCCTGCGCAAATCCATAGATATCAGCGCCACCCTCAACGTCAGTGATCATGTTTGTTGCCGCCTCGCCTTCACCTACAGGCTCAACAGTCACTGTATAGCCAGCATACTGAGGATTTGCCTCCTGGAAAGCCTTGATCTGATTCTGTGTGAATGTCTGAACATTCTCCGCAACCCAGATTGTGATCTCGCCTGTGCCATAATCAACATTGGACGTGTCTGCTGTTGCATCATCGCCTGCTGCGTCTGCCGCGTCTGCCGCCGGTGCATCATTGTTTGCTGCGTCTGCTGCCGGTGCGTCATTGTTTGTGTTTGTGTTTGTGTTTGTGTCCTGTGCCGGCGCATCATTCTTTCCGCCACATGCTGTCAACACAGATGCAATCATTGCTGTTGACATTACTAATGCTAATACACGCTTTTTCATATTTTCTACCTCTCCTTGCTAAATATGTAGTTTGTAATTTTCTATTATTAAAATCCTTTGTGCAGGATTATAATAAACTATTTTGGTAAAAATGAAAACTTAACGTTGTTGCTGAATCCTATTTACTTTTTATTATATTTTGCAACAAATTGCACAGAATTGCCATATCGAATATAATCCTTTTTCGAGCAATTTCAAACATTGGAAACGATACCAATCCCTTCCATAAATAAAACAGTCTCCACACTGTTTTAATTTAAATAAATATTCAATTAACTAATGATTAAAAATGCTATAACTTTTCCTTGATTTAATGATATCAATTGTGCATTTTATTTTCAATGGGAAATATTGACGATAAATTATATTTCGTTTTGTGAATAGTGCACGTAAAATATTTCGGTTATTTTCGCAATGTAAAAATTTTATAAAAAAATCGTATATATTACAAATAATTTATTAAAATTTACTTAACACATCTTTTGATCTCTGCATAAATAAACATCTTTCAACAAGACTTGTTTCCTCAAAAATATGGAACTTATCAAAAATTAAAAAATGACGCTATCTATGCTTGTCCTTGATCACAACAATAAAATCATTATAGAAAAATTGCCATAATACAATTTATGCACGTATTCAAAAATTATGCATAAAATAACGAAAATCAGCCCATAATCAGCTCTGTAACGATCACTGATCATGGACTGATATATATGCGCTATTTTTCATCTTCTCGAATCATCCGCCACGCTTTTTCTATTGTCAGTTTCAATCATTTTTTGCTGTTCTGATCGAGCCGCATCGTCAGGGAGATTCGTTTCTTTGCCAGATCGACATCAAGTACTTTGACATCCACGATATCGCCAACGCTCACTGCCTCGAGCGGGTGTTTAATGAATTTGCTGGTAATCTGGGAAATATGCACCAATCCATCCTGATGGACTCCGATATCGACAAACACGCCAAAATCGATGACATTTCGGACAGTTCCCTTCAAGATCATTTCAGGCTTTAGGTCTTTCATCTCAAGGACATCACTTCTCAGAATGGGCTTTGGCATATTTTCGCGCGGGTCCCTTGCAGGCTTTTCAAGTTCTTTTAAGATATCGGTCAAGGTGATCTCGCCAATGCCGAGTTCCTCTGCCATTTTCTTCTTATCCCTGACACGCTTTTCCAATCCGCTCACTGGCTGTGCGGGTGCTTCCTTTGCATCAGCTTTCTCAGCGGCGTCAAGCGCCACGCCGCCCATGGCTGCTGCAAGCGCTTTTCCCATAGCTGTGTTGGTATTTTTGATGACCATCTGCTGTTTTTTGTTTGATTTATTCTTGCCGTTTACCTGCTTCGTTGATTTTACGTTCTTTGCAGATGCTGCTTTCTTCTGGATTTCCTTTAAATCCTCCATGGAAATGTTCAGCTTCTCGAGAAGCTTGAGCGCTGCATCATAGGACTCGGGATGTACGCTGGTGGCATCGAGTGGATTGTCACCGTCAGGAATGCGCATAAATCCTGCGCACTGTTCAAATGCCTTCGGGCCAAGCTTTGCCACCTTTAAAAGCTGTTTCCTGTTGGTGAACCGCCCGTTTGTCTCCCTGTAATCCACAATATTTTTGGCAATTGTCTTGTTGATGCCGGAGATGTATTCCAGCAAGGACGCAGAAGCGGTATTCAAATCCACACCGACCTTATTCACGGAATCTTCCACCACACCATTGAGTGCTTCACTGAGTTTTTTCTGGTTCATGTCATGCTGATACTGTCCTACACCGATGGACTTCGGATCAATCTTGACAAGTTCCGCCAGCGGGTCCTGTAAGCGTCTCGCGATCGATGCTGCACTCCTCTGCCCGACATCGAAGTTCGGAAACTCCTCAGTCGCAAGCTTGCTCGCAGAGTAGACAGAGGCACCCGCCTCACTCACGATCACATACTGTACTGGTGTATCCAGTTCCTTAATCAGCTCCACAATCACCTGCTCGGACTCGCGCGAGGCGGTGCCGTTTCCCACAGAGATCAGGCTGACATTATATTTGCTGATCAGTCTCTTTAATTCCTTTTTTGCCTCCTCAACCTTGTTCTGCGGCGCTGTCGGATAGATCACCTTGGTGTCGAGCACTTTTCCGGTCGCATCTACCACGGCAAGCTTACAACCTGTCCTGAATGCCGGGTCCCAGCCAAGCACCACCTTTCCGGCGATGGGGGGCTGCATGAGCAGCTGCTCTAAATTCTTGCCAAACACGGAGATTGCCCCGTCCTCCGCCTTCTCTGTCAGCTCATTTCTGAGATCGCGCTCAATCGCCGGCGCGATCAGTCTGTTATAGCTGTCTGTGATGGTCTCCTGCAATGCTGGCGTTGTATTTTCATTTTCCTTCGTGATGATTTTTTTCTCAAGAAAACGCAGAATGCGCTCAGTGGGCGCCTCGATCTTGACGGTCAGTATTTTCTCATTTTCGCCTCTGTTGAGCGCAAGGACTCTGTGTCCTGCGACTTTGCTCACTGCCTCCTCAAAATCATAGTACATCTCATAGACGCTCTGTGTCTTTGCGTCCTTTGCGGCACTGATAATCTTACCTTCCTCAAAAGTCGCCTGACGGATGTAAGCTCTGTACTCTGCCTCGTCGGAGATCATCTCCGCAATGATATCCATAGCCCCCTGCAAGGCTTCTTTGACATTGTGGACACCCTTCTCCTCGCTCACATAACCTGCTGCCTCCTCAAACAAGGATTTGTCCGTCTCCTGCGCCAGAATGACCGCGGCAAGCCCGTCAAGTCCCTTTTCTTTGGCAACGCTGGCACGCGTCTTTCTCTTGGGTCTGTACGGAAGATATAGATCATCCACCGCGACCATCGTCTCGGCGGCAAGGATTTTTTCCTTGAGTTCCTCTGTGAGTTTGCCCTGCTCCTCGATGCTGCCAAGCACCTGTTCTTTTTTCTCCTCCAGATTTCTGAGATACCCTAATCTTTCGTTTAAATTTCTCAATACCTCATCATTGAGCGATCCTGTGACCTCCTTGCGGTATCGGGAGATGAATGGAATCGTATTTCCTTCATCTATCAGTTTCACGGCAGCTTCCACCTGCCATTTTTCAACATTTAATTCATCCTTTAACTTTGCTATAATGTCCATTGCTGTCCTTTTACCCTCTTAATCCTAATATTGCTGTATATAGATCCCCTAAAACAGCGATATTACAATTATATGATAAAATACAGCACGATTCAAGAACATTTCATATGGAATTCATTGTTTTCTTGCATTAAACATGATACAATCATCTCTATATCATGAACGAGAGTAATCTATGTAGAAAGGACTTAACGACTATGCAACAAGCACAATATAAAAGCAACTATGAGCTAAAATATCTGGCAAGAGTACAGACAGGTCAGCACATGGGAATCCTAGCTGGCTCTATCCTGCTAAAACTGCTCATCACCTTTATGTCTGTAAACCTAATCAGCGCACTCATTCCTGCACACACCACGACGGGATATATCCTCAATTATATTATGACATTCCTTGTGCAGGTGGCTGTCTCTGTGCTGACTGTGGGCGCTTCGCTCATCTATCTAAAAACTGCCTGTAATATGCCAGCGGCGATCGCAGATCTGTTCTGTGGCTTTCAGCAAAACACCGCCAAGATCTTAAAAATTAGTGCTGTCATCGCCATCATCAATTCAATCTGCATGATTCCGCTTGACATCGCTTCCATTCAGTACAGTGACATAATCAACTCCATTCCTCTTTTCCAGCTTTCAAGAGGTGAGTTTGCCCTTGACAACCATGAGCTGATCGAGACATACAATGTATTTTACAGTGCTTCCATGAAATTTTACTTGATCATGCTGATCTGCACGGTCGTTTCCACAGTATTAACACTGCCTTTTTTTCCGGCATTTTTCATGGTTCTTGACTTTCCTGACCTGAGCGCATCTGCAATCCTGAAAAAAAGCTTTGAGGTCATGACCGGCAACAAATTCAGGTTATTTATGCTGTATCTAAGCTTTGTCCCTTCATTCCTGCTCAGCATCTTCACCTGCGGCATCACACTGATCTGGGTGCTTCCTTATATGAGTATGGCAGAAACAAACTTTTATCTGGATTTGATGTCTGTGCGAAATAAAACAGTTGGATCTGTTTAGAGTATGTTCTTACTATTGTGTGTTTGCCTGAATCTATGGTATACTATAAGCAATCCTATAATACATTGGAGGATGCTGACTATAATATCGGAGAATACAATATCTATAAACTACCTGACCTGAATGATTTTTGCAGGGACTTAAACTACTACAACCAAAATCTGATCGACGATGAGAAATTCCATGTTTCCGGCTATCCTGAGTCCATGTCTGTAGAATTTGCCTATGACATGAAAGAGGGGACCACCAGCAAAACACACTCAATCAACAGCCTGTTCCCCACGTTTGATTCCTCACAAGAGAGCGGAATGGACTATCTGTTTATGCCGCTCCATTTCAGGCAGTATACAATTGGATATTTTGTGATTCGAAAAGCAGTATTTATTCAAAGTACTCAATGTCCTGATCTCTGCCATGCGGAACCTGTACGAGAAGGAAAAGCTTGAGTACATGAACAGAATGCTCGCATATATCAATGTATGCGGAAAAGACGCGCAAGAAGGCAAACAGAATATAACAAAAGCCAGACTCCTGCTATATGATAGAGTCTGGCTTTTGTTTATTGTCTGTTAAAATAATCAATGTCTGCAATAAAATACGTTCGGATATAACCATCTGTAGAGACGACCACAAATTCATTTGTATCCTCGACAAAATAGACATCGTCCCCATCTTCTTCCTCAAGCTTATGGAGTGCATCGGGGTTGTTAATCACGTTGTTGGCGCCTTGCAGATAGGCTTCCTCCGTATCGTAGGGAAACTCGTCGCCGTGCTTCTCGAAATGCTCGGTAAGATAACGGTGTTTCCGAAATTCGTATGTGCGTTCTGACGCTGTCTCATACGCGCCTTCAAACTCTGCGCTCTGCGGTGTCTGCTGTTCTGAAACTTGTGCGTCTGACTGTTCGGCTGGTTTTTCAGCATCTTCAACATTTTCTGCGTTTTCTGCAATCTGTACAGTTTCAGCTTCGACTGTCTCGCGCAATCCATTCTCTATGGATTGCTGTATTGTACTTTCTGCGCTCTGTGCTGAGTCAAAAACGTCTGGCGCAATATATTTTCCCAAAAAAGAAACGAGAAACAGAAGCACCACCGCAGCGGCTGCCACAGTACGCTTAGGACGATTGCCCGTTTTTTGCTCCCTGCACTGCTGACAGCGTTTGGGCAGCTCGAGTCCTTTCTTTTCGTAAAAACGAATCTCACCTTCTGACAGTTCAAATTCTTTTCCGCACTGTTTGCATACTCTTTTCATAAAAAAGTTTCTCCTGCGTCTGTTTACTGTGCCGTACCGCTGCTCTTCCATTTCAGATAGGCATTGATAAATCCGTCCAGACCACCGTCCATGACTGCATCAACGTTGCCGGACTCAAAGTTGGTTCTGTGATCTTTGACCATCGTATAGGGCTGCATCACATAGGAACGAATCTGATTGCCCCAGCCGATCTCCTTTACCTCCCCGCGGATATCCGAAAGCTTTTCTGCATTTGCCTCCTGTTTGAGCAAAAACAGTTTTGCCTTTAACATCTGCATCGCCTTATCTTTATTCTGGAACTGTGAGCGCTCATTCTGACACTGGACAACGGTTCCAGTCGGAATGTGCGTGATACGGATTGCGGAGGAGGTCTTGTTGATATGCTGGCCTCCTGCGCCGCTGCTTCGGTATGTGTCAATCCGCAAGTCATCCTCGTTGATCTCCACGTCCAAATCTTCCTCGATATCCGGCATGACATCCAGTGACACGAAAGAAGTCTGCCGCTTGCCCTGCGCATTGAACGGAGAGATGCGCACAAGCCTGTGCACGCCCTTCTCCGACTTGAGATATCCATAGGCATTCTCGCCGTTTACCTGAAACGTAATGGACTTGATGCCCGCCTCGTCTCCGTCAAGGAAATCCAGCACATCAATGGAAAATCCTCTGCGCTCTGCCCATCTCGTGTACATGCGGTAGAGCATTCCTGCCCAGTCACAGCTCTCCGTGCCGCCGGCTCCCGCATTGAGCTTTAAAATGGCATTGCACTTGTCATATTCCTCTGACAAGAGCGTGCTGATGCGAAGTGTCTCAAATGCCTCGATGAAACGATCCAGCTCTTCGCGAATCTCCGGTATCATCTCCGCATCTTCCGCCTCGTAGCCCATCTCAATCAGTGTCTCAATATCCTCATACTGCGATTTGAGACCATTGCACTGCGCCACCGTGTCCTTGAGCTGTTTTAGTTCCTTCATCTGCCGATTAGAGCGGTCGGGGTCGTCCCAGAAGCCGGGCGCCTCCATCTCCCGCTCTAGCTCTTCTATACGCCTCTCTTTATTTGCGAGGTCAAAGTGAATCCCTCACTTCCGCTAATGGACTTTCGTAGGTCTG
>CAJUII010000012.1:0-3496 GCA_910586405.1 uncultured Lachnospiraceae bacterium | reverse complement strand
GGTCTGTAACTCCTGTTTCATCTGGTCGAGTTCTACCATTGCGTTCACCACCTTATAAACTAATAATATACTCTATCAACAAGAAGAATAGCTCTGCCATTCTTCTTAAAACGATTAGTTATTCTTGGCTTTGCGTCCAATGGCGCAAAGTCATTAGAATAACTTCGTTTTATGCTTTCCTGCCACAGCACTGCTTGTACTTCTTGCCGCTGCCGCATGGACACGGATCATTTGGATAGACCTTTGCCTCCGCGCGCATCTTAGGTCCCTTCTGCAACGTCTCATCTTTGTTCGTTCCTGTAACCTTGGCAACCTCTTCACGCTCTACCTTCTGCTCTACCTTGACGTGCAGCAGCATCCGCACTGTATCCTGTTTGATGTTGGCTGTCATGGCATCAAACATCTCATATCCGTTCATTTTATACTCTACGAGCGGGTCGCGCTGACCGTATGCCTGCAAGCCGACACCCTGACGAAGCTGGTCCATGTCATCAATGTGATCCATCCACTTGCGGTCAATCACCTTGAGCAGAATGACGCGCTCGATCTCACGGATATTCTCCGGTTCAGGGAACTCTGCCTCCTTGCTCTCATAGAGCTTGACTGCCTCCTCCTTTAACTGGTGCTTTAATCCGTTCTTCGTCTGCTTCGAGACGCGCTCTAAGACAATGGGATGAATCGGCACGATCGGAAGCAGCAGTGTATTGAGTTCATTCAAATCCCACTCTTCCGGCTCTAAATCATCATTGATCGCAGTGTCCACCGAGCTCTCAACGATATCTGTGATCATCTTGTAGATGGCATCCCGCATACTCTCTCCGTCGAGCACACGGCGGCGCTCCTCATAGATGATCTCGCGCTGTTCATTCATAACCTGATCATATTCCAGCAGATTCTTACGAATGCCAAAGTTGTTGCTCTCAATCTTTTTCTGCGCGTTTTCAATGGCGCTCGTGAGCATCTTGTGCTCAATCTCCTGCCCCTCTGGAATCCCCAGCGTATTGAACATATTGATCAGACGCTCAGAGCCAAACAGACGCATCAGATCATCTTCAAGGGAGATATAAAACCGGGACATACCGGGATCTCCCTGACGCCCTGCACGGCCTCGAAGCTGATTGTCAATACGTCTCGACTCATGCCGCTCTGTACCGATGATCATCAACCCGCCGGCAGCTCTCGACTCCTCGTCGAGCTTGATGTCTGTACCACGTCCTGCCATGTTTGTCGCAATGGTGACAGCGCCATGCTGTCCAGCGTCCGCCACGATCTCCGCCTCCAACTCGTGAAATTTCGCGTTCAGTACCTTGTGGGGAATACCGCGCCTTGTGAGCATTTTGCTCAACTCCTCACTCGCCTCGATCGTGATCGTACCCACCAATACAGGCTGCCCTGTCTCATGCGCCTTCCCCACAGCATCCACGATCGCGTGCAGCTTCTCCTTCTTGGTCTTGTATACACTGTCCTGATTGTCGATACGAATGACCGGGCGGTTTGTGGGCACAACGACAACGTCCATGCCATAGATATCGCGGAACTCTTTCTCCTCAGTGAGCGCTGTACCTGTCATGCCGCACTTCTTGTCAAACTTGTTGAAGAAGTTCTGGAAGGTAATGGTTGCAAGCGTCTTGCTCTCACGCTTTACTTTGACATGTTCTTTGGCCTCGATCGCCTGATGCAAGCCGTCGGAGTAACGGCGCCCCGGCATGATACGTCCTGTAAACTCATCTACAATCAGTACCTGATCGTCTTTTACCACATAATCCTGATCGCGGAACATGAGATTGTGCGCCCGCAGCGCTAAGATGATATTGTGCTGTATTTCAAGGTTTTCGGGGTCTGCAAGGTTTTCAATCTGGAAAAACTTTTCCACGCGCTCGACGCCTGCTGCCGTGAGGTTCACAACCTTATCCTTCTCATTGACGATAAAGTCCCCTGTCTCCTCCTGCTCCACACCCATGACGAAATCCATCTTGGTCATCTCAGGCACATCCTCGCCGCGCTTCATCTGTCTGGCGAGAATGTCACACACTTCGTAGAGCTTTGTGGATTTGCTGCTCTGCCCTGATATGATCAGCGGTGTTCTCGCCTCGTCGATCAGTACAGAGTCCACCTCGTCGATGATGGCAAAATGCAGGTCTCTGAGCACCAACTGTTCTTTATAAATGACCATATTGTCGCGGAGGTAATCAAATCCAAGTTCATTGTTGGTGACATAGGTGATGTCACAATTGTACGCCTCACGCCTCTCATCTGGCTTCATGTCGTTTAACACGACACCGACTTTGAGTCCGAGAAACTCATGCACCTGTCCCATCCACTCGGCATCTCGCTTTGCCAGATAGTCGTTGACTGTGACAACATGTACACCTTTTCCCTCCAATGCATTCAGATAGGCGGGCAAAAGCGCAGTCTGTGTCTTTCCTTCACCAGTTCTCATCTCTGCGATTCGTCCCTGATGCAGAACGATACCACCGATTAACTGTACTCTGTAATGCTCCTGATTCAATACACGCTTTGCACCCTCGCGGACAACGGCGTATGCCTCCGGGAGAATGTCATCGAGGCTCGTGCCCTCCGCCACTCTCTTTTTGAACTCCGCAGTCTTTTCGCGAAGCCCCTCATCGGAGAGCTTTCCCATCTCATCGCGATAGCTCTCAATCTTTTTTACAATGGGTTCAATTCTTTTTAATTCGCGTTCACTATGTGTACCAAATACTTTTTCTATAATACTCATGTGCGGCTCCAATCTAAATAATCTTTTCATAACTGTGCAGCCAGATTCCTTACTTTTGGCACATCAATATGCTTTTCATGCCTTCTAAAATGACTGTCATCGCTACAAATACCTCTTTTCACAGTGCATTTTTGTCCATCTATTCAGCCAGCACTGTACAAACCAATGACTATTGTAGCAGATAACGCGCATAAATTCAATGAATTTTAAGTGAACTTTATTTGAATGTGTCATTCGGATTGCACAATTTATCCAAAACCCTGTCTCAGCCAGTATCGCTCACACTATGATCTCTCTCCACCATTAGTATGTGAAATTTTTCGCCTTCCCGATAGCCAAAACACCTAATCTGTGAGTGCTGACCACATCTAAATTTATCAATATCCTTTTCTCCAAATCCCATATTCGCAAAGTAATTTTTCTTTTTTGATACCGGCTGATAACTCTTATAATAAAAAAATGGGTCTATGCATATATCTCTCCAAGAATCCATACTTTCAAACCGGTCCAAAGCTTGTGTCAATTCAACAAGTTCTGATTTTTGTAGTTTTTTCACGCTCTCCATATCCAATTGCTCTAATACCAGTCTTTTACCTGTATATCTTGTCCGCAAAAAATAAAGGAAATCAATCACTTTGCGCATCAGCAAAATAGTCAGCAAATGGTTTGTTGTGACAGAAGAATATACAATGTGTGTATTATTATCAGAATCCACTACTTTCAATTCCTTATCCTCATAATCAGGATGCTGAAAGGAAA
>CAJUII010000011.1:7139-57431 GCA_910586405.1 uncultured Lachnospiraceae bacterium | reverse complement strand
AAAATTTGTTATCAGATAATTTGTGAATACCAGCGTATTTTTTCATATAAATCTCTCCTTTTGTTTGACATTTCCTTTCAAAAACGATACAATGGAACTATGTTTCTGTACTACTAAAACTTACTAAATAAAGAGAGGACTGGGCTTTATGAGAAAAATCCCCATCACAGCGCTTACGCCTGGTATGGTAACGGCTGAAGATATATTGTCTTATGACCATAAACCCGTCGTTCCCAAAGGCATAATCCTCACTGAGAATATTATATCACGATTGGAAGGATATTCCATCTATTATGCACATATTGAGGATAATCTTGTCGTTGATATGTCCATGCCGATGACAAATGCGGCAATCGACAAGAAACAGGACGCCTCTATCACAGCATTGTACAGTAATACAGCGCTGGAATCTGACATGCATGACAACCCAGACATGAGCAGGCAGTACCAGATTTTTTCGCATCATTTTGCTCGGTGCGCTGAACACTACCAGAATAATCTCATGAATTCACTATACCGCAATGAACCGTTCCGCGCCAACGAACTACTGAAGGAAACACTTGCACTGCTGTCGCAGGACAGACAGAGCATCAGCGTATTTGACATGCTGCTGAATATGCACAATACTGAGGATTCTGTATACAATCACTGCATTGATGTGGCACTCATCTCCAATGTACTCGCACGCTGGCTCCACTTTTCGGAGGCAGATCAGATGATGGCGACCGCGTGCGGACTGTTCCACGATGTAGGCAAATTTATCCTTCCTGCCGGCATCCTGCGAAAACCTGGCAAACTCACCCAAGACGAATTTGAGATCGTCAAGACCCACACTACGGAAGGCTTTCATCTGCTGGGACGGTACAACAGTATTCCCGAACCAGTCAAAAATGCAGCACTGATGCATCATGAGAAATGTGACGGAAGCGGTTATCCCTACGGACTCACAGGCGAGGATATTGACAAATTTTCCAAGATTGTCACCATCGCGGACATCTTTGATGCCATGACAAGCGAGCGCGTATACCGCGCAGCGATGTGTCCGTTTTCTGTCATCAAATATTTCGAGGATGATGGAATCCAAAAATATGAGATGAAATATATTCTCACATTCCTTGAGAATGTGTCAAACTCCTATCTCAATCATCATGTCACGCTCAGCAATGGCATGGAGGGGAATGTCATCTTTATCAATCCTGGCAATTTCTCAAAGCCTGTCATACGCACTGGAACCAATGAGATCATCGATCTACAGGAAAACTATTACCAAAGCATTCTGAAATTATCAAATATCAAAAATTTATCCATTGAATCAATTATATGAATTTATATATGATATTGCAAGAACCCGAAGTTTTACCCTCGGGTTCTTATTTTATTCAACATCTGCAAGCGCCGCCAAATCCTCCTCCCCTGTGCGAATTTTCACTACCTTATCCACATTGTATACAAAAATCTTTCCATCACCGATGTGCCCTGTATAGAGTGCCTTCTTGGCAGACGCTATCACCTTTTCCACAGGAATTGCGGACACCACTACCTCGACTTTCACCTTTGGTAGCAGGGTCGCGTCAATCTCTGCACCGCGGTATTTCTCGCCGGCGCCCTTCTGAATGCCGCACCCCATAACTTGTGTCACGGTCATGCCCGTCACGCCGATTGCGTTCATCGCCTTGCGCAGCACATCATATCTTGCAAGTTTTGCAATGATGACAACTTTGTAAATCCCTGTCGCGGACGCCGTCGGAAGCTGTGAAACCTTGACCGCAGCATTTTTCTGCACCTCAGACGCCTCCTCATAGCAGTCTGAACCAAGCTGCGTATTCTCATTTTCTTCCATAATCATGCTGTTTGAAATATCCATCATGGAGAAGCCTGCATATGCCGACGGAAGTCCATGCTCTGTGGCATCCAGCCCGACAATTTCCTCCTCCTCTGTGACACGCAGCCCAAAGATGGCTTTGATCGCCAAAAAGGTGATTGTGATCGTCACTACTGTCCACAAAATCACACACGCCATTCCCGCAAGCTGGATTCCAAGCAGCTTGAAGCCGCCCCCGTAAAAAAGCCCCGTTCCGCAGATCTGATTTGCACCAAATGTCACGCCGTCGCCATAGCCTCTCGCGTAGGCAGGCGCTGTGTCCGTCGCAAAGAAGCCGACTGCAACAGTCCCCCAAATCCCATTCAGACAGTGCACCGCCACTGCGCCCACGGGGTCATCAATATGAAGCTTGTAATCCAGAAGCCAGACGCCAAATACCACCAGCAAACCGGCAACCGCGCCAATCACGATCGCGCCAAGGGCATCTGTCACATCACACCCTGCGGTAATTGCCACCAGCCCGGCAAGCGACGCATTCAGGCACATGGACACATCAGGCTTGCCGTATTTTACCCAAGTGAAAATCATGCAGACCACGGTCGCAATTGCAGGGGAGATCGTTGTCGTCACAAAGACTGAGCCAAGCTCTGACAAGCTCGTTGCCGCCGCGCCGTTAAACCCATACCAGCCAAGCCACAGGATAAACACGCCGAGTGCGCCAATTGTGAGATTATGCCCGGGAAATGCGTTCACCTTGGTAATCCTGCCCTGCTTATCCTCCGTAAATTTCCCGATGCGCGGTCCGAGGATTTTGGCGCCAATCAGCGCGCTGATTCCGCCCACCATATGTATCGCACAGGAGCCAGCAAAATCATGAAAGCCCCACTGCGCAAGCCAGCCGCCGCCCCAGATCCAGTGCGCCTCGATCGGATAAATCAGTGCGGAAATCACCCCGGAGTACACACAGTAAGATAAAAACTTTGTCCGCTCTGCCATCGCACCCGAAACAATCGTCGCTGTCGTCGCACAAAAAACTAAGTTAAACACAAAGTTTGACCAGTCAAAATCCGCATAGCTTGTGAAAATATCAAAGCCGGGCTTACCGATTAATCCCATCAAATCCTCTCCAAGCAGCAGCCCGAACCCGATTATAATAAACGTACATGTACCAATGCAGAAATCCATTAGATTTTTCATGATAATGTTTCCTGTATTTTTTGCTCTGGTAAAGCCTGCCTCCACCATCGCAAAGCCTGCCTGCATCCAAAATACCAATGCAGCGCCAATCAAAAACCATACCCCATAGATCTCACCGTTGACGGCGTCGAGTAATTCCTGTAATTCTGTCATCATAATCTCCTCCTTTATTTTTAAGTACACTTTATGCGCATAAAGGACGAAAAAAGGTGCTATGGGATTCTGTCCCGCAGCACCTTTGCTTCATGTGACTTATCATACCACCACATTTTTCCAATGTCAAGTTCTTTTTTATTTTACTCAGATTTTTTGCTTGATCTATTTTCGCGAATATTATTTTTCAAAAACATACTGAATGTATTCAGAATTAAGTGTACTACAGCCTCGGATTCCCTGCTTTTCAAATCCCAGACGTTCACACAAACGGATAGATGGATAGTTCTTTTCATTGATATAACAACAGTACCGCTGCTGTCCCAGCTCTTGAAGCCCGTATGTGAGAATTGCGCTGCACGCCTCATACGCATAGCCTTGGTGCTGATATGCCACGCCCAGCATAAAGCCCAGCTCCAGCCCCTCAAACCCCTCATGGTTTTCCAGCCCAGCTCTTCCGATCACCTGACCGCTCTTTTTCTCCTCAAGCACCCACATGCCATATCCGTAAAAACCGTACACATTTTCAATATAGTCCTTTGTGTAGGCGATCTCCTGCTCCGGGTCCGCAAACAGCGGCTCCATAAATGCGGTGATGCTCGCATCGCGGTACAGTTCATACAACTGCGGCACATCTTTCACGGTAATCTCCCGAATCCGCACTCTGGGCGTCTCGGCAATCTCCCATGGAAGATTATGAAAACGTCGGTAAACCCTGTCAAGATACTGCGCATCAATATCACTCAGCCGCTCTACGCAATAAGCGCCACTCGGAAAGCACGCCTCCTGATTCCGATCATTTAGCCAGACAATATACGGCGTCCTGCTGGCGGCAAGATGCGCCGCCTCCGCGGGATCCTCCGTAATACGAACCTCATTCATTTTTTTCATCTGCGCTGATTCCCTCAAAATAAGCCCACATTCTGACATCAAATTTCATGTTACATGCCTCCTGCAAAATCCAAGCCTGATTCTGCATCGGAACGATCAAATCATCTACGGTTAATCGAAGCAGTCTGCTCAGCATGTACAGATTGTCAATCGAAGGCAGTGTCCGTCCCTGAAGCCAGCGGTAGATGGGCTGCGGGCAGGACAATCCCAGTTTCTTTTGAAGCTCACGGACGGTATAGCCCTTCTTCTTAATCTCTCTTTTCATGACCTGCCCTGTCATCATCAGGTCGATACTTGATTCTTTGGTCTTGATCTTTTCATTTGTCATGCTGCTGTTGCCCTCCTGTACCTTCCCACACCCTCCCGCAACACTTTAAGCACTTCTTAAATGCCGTGGGCAGTGCAAACTCATGTGTTAGCTGTTCCTCTGTGACCCATGTCAGTTCATTGTCCGTTCCCACAGTGCTGCAAACTGCAACCCAGCAGACCATATGCCATTCCATGTGTGTAAAAATATGCTTTAACGGCGGTTTGCCGCCAGAAACCTCCCTCAATTCGCTAAGCGCTATGTTTTTTTCTGCAAGCTCTTGTCTGATCTGGCTGGCAGTCTGTATGCCTTCTATATTGGGCAG
The DNA here is from genome assembly GCA_910586405.1 of uncultured Lachnospiraceae bacterium. Classification (GTDB taxonomy): domain Bacteria; phylum Bacillota; class Clostridia; order Lachnospirales; family Lachnospiraceae; genus COE1. Next base: position 52,736 of record CAJUII010000011.1, on the reverse strand, counting down.
CTCCCACATTCCTGACAAAATGCCCTGCGCACCGCGCTTTCTAATTGCAATTTTATTCTCATTTATTAGAATAAAAACGGTTTTGTACTCCGTTTTTCGTTCTGGCTTTTTCTTTTTGACAGGATACTGCATCTGTGTACCCTGTTCCTGCGCACCACACAGCGTTTTTAACGGACAACGCCCGCACAGCGGTTCACCGTTTGGCACACAGACCACCGCCCCCAGCTCCATCAGGCTCTGCGTGAAATCTCCCCGCCGCGCAGATGGATAGACGTTTTCAAGCGCCTCTGTGACTTGTCTGCGGAACTTATTCTCCATAATGTCACGGCTGTCCTGCGTGAGCCTTGTCACCACGCGCAGCACATTCCCGTCCACCGCTGCCCGCGCCTGCTCCAAGGCGATCGACGATATGGCGCCCGCTGTGTAGTCCCCGATTCCCGGCAGCGCGCGGATTGCCTCATACGCCTCTGGAAACCTTCCATCATAGGAGGCACAAATCACCTGCGCTGCTTTCTTGAGGTTTCTTGCGCGCGAATAATACCCAAGCCCCTCCCACAGCTTCAATAACGCTTCGTCCTCACACGACGCAAGCGCTGCAACGGTGGGGCACCGTTCCATAAAACGCTCAAAATATGGAATGACGGTTTCCACCCGCGTCTGCTGCAACATAATCTCCGACACCCACACTTTGTAGGGGTCTTTGGTCCTGCGCCACGGAAGCTGCCTGTGGTCTGCCTCATACCACGCTAACAGCGGCGCAACAATCTGTTCCAGTTGGCTGTACTCCATCTATTTGTCCCCTGCTTCCTAAGTTTTTTATGCGGTTGTGTGCATAACTTTATATTGAGCGGTCAGTCTTTTTGACCGCCAGTATACTATTATTATACATTCATTAGACTTTGATAACAACTCCCAGTTTTTCGTTCTGAACAGGAATTTTTTTGATAATAAGAAATATCTTTAAATAAGAATGAATCGAAACAGGAAGCGAAAAGATGAAAAATTTTAAAAAACTGGCGCTGCTGACCCTTCTCCTCTCCGCCGCCTTTCTGGCTGGCAGAGGCGCCGCTTATGTCAAGTACGAAAAATTAGACGAGTGGATTGTCCCCGCAAGCGGAAGCGCCGGCGCCGAAAACTGGGGGCTTGGCTTCGGGCAGGAGGGCACCCAGCCGACCGGAAATGCGTCCGTCGAGGAACTCCAAAAATACGATGCCCACTATGTCGGAAACAGTCAGGAGAAAGTCATCTATCTGACTTTTGACGCCGGATTTGAGAACGGAAACACACAGCCGATTCTCGATGCACTGAAAAAGCATCAAGTGCCAGCGACCTTTTTCGTGGTGGGGCATTACCTCGAATCCGCACCGGAACTGGTAAAACAGATGGTGGCGGACGGGCATTTTGTAGGCAACCACACCTATCATCATCTGGATATGTCCTCCATCTCCTCAAAGGAATCCTTTGAGAAGGAAATGCGGGATGTCGAAACGAAATTCAAAGAAATCACCGGAACGGAACTGGCGCGGTTCTACCGCCCGCCGCAGGGCAAATACAGCACCAAAAATCTCGCGATGGCAAAGGAGCTTGGCTATGACACCTTTTTCTGGAGCCTTGCCTATGTGGACTGGTATCAGGATAAACAGCCGACAAAGGAGGAAGCCTTCAAAAAACTGCTCGGACGCATCCATCCCGGTGCGATCGTCCTGCTGCACAGCACTTCCAAGACAAACGGTGAGATTCTGGATGAACTGCTGACCAAGTGGGAAGAGATGGGGTATACATTCCGTACTCTGGAGGACTTTTGAACTGACTGCCTCAGCGCAGTCAGTTCTCCCCCTCAAGCATTCTGAGATAATTCCCCTTGTCGATATGCATCATCGATATGCGGTTCTGGAATCTTCTGAAACCATAGACACAGTCCACGTTCTGTATCAGGGACTGAAGACGCTCATCAGGAACGCAGACGATGAGCTGCAAATCCATTTTCCGCGCATATTTCAGGCAGACAGCGCTCCGCTCCTGGTCCATCTTCGAAAACGCTTCGTCTAACAGCACAAGCTTGACCTTGGAATCGCGGTTGCTCTGTGAGCGATAGAGCATGGCAAACCCTGCAAGCAGCGCTACATATTTGGGATTCTGTCCCTCTCCGCCAGAATCCCTCCCTGCCATCTCGTCCACATAATTCTCCCGAATCACAGTTCCATTCTCATCTGTCACCTGCTCATACATGCTAAAGGACAGGTAATTTCTGTAATCAGCATACGCCTCCATGTCCCGCATGCGCTGTTCCCGTATTCTGCCGTCCTCCTCCCGTATCGGCATAAATTTATCGGTCAAAAGCTTTATCTTCTGCTCGTATTTTTGATAAAATTCATCCTCTCCCAGGCTTAGCTGCCCCTCTGTCATATTCGATCCTACATTCTTGCTGTCAAGTTCCGGTGCGGTCAGCATCTCATAAAACTGTCCCCGTTCATCTCGCGCAGGCTCTATCTTTATCTGATAGGTGCTGTCCGCAAAGTTCGTACTGCGCAGCAGTCGGTTGATATCATGGGTATGGCGTTTTGCCGCATTGATATCGCCGTGAATCGTTGCGATCACATTCTCGCGCAGACTCCTGTAAATCTGATCACACTGCTTCTCAAACTCCTGCTCATACTGCGGTTCATAGTCGCTCTGGTAATCATGCAGCAGCCGGTCATACGCGGCATTGTCCTTCTCCATACCATGAAAGCCGACAGAGGGATACTCTCTGTTAAATCGATTTCTGGTATTCTGGAGCGTTTCTGCCTCCGCCTGTTCTTTCTCCTCCAGGGCACTGATCTGCGCAAAGAGACGGTTTCGAATCGTCTGTGCAGAGCGCGATTCCAGTTGCTTTGCCGCCTCCTCCATCTGCGCATCTGCCTGATAACCTGCGCTCTTTTCTTGGAGATCGGTTTTTAACCTGCCTGTCTCGCCCTCCTTCTGACTCTTGATTCTAGTATACTCATTGATCAGATTTTGGTTCTGCCTCTGCTGTATCCGCTTCTCTTCCCTGCGCTCCTCCAAGCGGTCCTTCCGCTCCTGAAGTTCTCTGTACTCACCCTCTCTGAGCCGTGTAATTTCCTGCCTGAGTGCGACAATATTTCCGGTAACTTTCTCAAGCTCTCTCCCCGCCTTCGACAGACGCACAAAATAGTCCATGTCATTGTCGAGATCCTCAAACCCCGCTGACGCTTTCAGCCTGTCGATCAAATGCTTTAACTCGCCGTGCGCCGTCTCCTGCCTCTGCAAGTTCTCCTGATATGCCGCAAGCTTTCCCTTGGATACCTTTGTCCCAATGCAGGCATATTTCTCATAATCGTTCCGGCGAAGGTGGCGAAAGCTGTAATTGCTGTAGGAGTAACAGTCTGGCGTGACACCGTCTCGGACCTGCTCTAACGCCTCGATGGTGTCACACTTCTGGATACGTCCCAGATACCGGCGCAGACAGGCGTCAACATAGGGCACATCGGTAAATACTGCCTCATACAGCGCGTTGTCATCGACAGCGGCATTGGCTCTGACAAGGGCGTCTGTGTCGATCAGCTCCACTTCCTCATACTTTTTCATCTCCCGGAAAAGCACTGCCGCATCGCGCGCATATTTTGGCTCTGTCACCAAGGCGCATTTCATTCTGCCCATTCTGCCCTCGACTGCATTTTTCCAGACCGCATCCTCCACATTAAACAAATCCGCGAGGATATGCACCTTGACTGTACGCCCATAGCTGTCCGAAAGCTTACGCTCCAGTGCAGCCCTCGCCTCCTTGAGCACTGCCGGGTAGGGTTTTCTGTCATGCTGCATATCATCAACGAGATGTCCTAGCTCCTTTAATTCCCGCTCCAGCTCGCGCCGCTGTCCGCTGTACTCCTCTAGCAGTTCATCGATCGCCGCCTTGGTATCCTGTATATTTTTCCGAAGGCTTTCGCACAGCTCCTTGTCGATTTTACCCTTGCAGAAGTCGGAGATTCTGTTGAGCATGGGATTGCTCACATAGTCCGTGACGGTCTCATCCTCCTCCCACCGCCTAAGCCCTGTCGTAACCTTGCGCCACTGCTCACTGTCCGCTGCGTACATTTCCTGTAATTTTACTAACTCTGCCAGCTGTATCTCCTTTGCGCCCAAATCGCCTGCCTTTAAATCCGCAGAAACCTGTATCAGTTCGGCATCAATCCGCTCCATATCCGCGTCGAGCTTGATTCTGATTTCCTCTAGGCGCAGCAGCTCACTCGAAGCATTCTTTATCCCCTCCTCGTCCGCTGCGATCTTTTCTTGCAGTTCCAAGATATCTACACATCGTATCATTGCTCTTGACCGCAGTATGTCGGCGCTGACCGCAGCTTTGCGTCTCCCCGCTTCCTGCACCTCGGTCAGAAGTTCGATCCGGCGGTGCATATCCTTAATCTTTTCCTGGATGTCGCGGTAGGAACCTAGCTGCTCGCTGATTTTCCCAATGATATCTCCATCGTTTTTCGGAAACATATAGTCCTTGATAAACTGCCCTGTACCATCTGTCATTTTGAGCGCGATCGCACTCTTTTCCATCACCGTAAAGCGCTTTCCGTCAATATAGCCAAGCAGGCTGTCATACAGTGCATTGGTGTATGCTTCCTTGGATGGATAGATGCGGTTCACGTCGCTTCGCCCTATGTTTTCACCACTGGCAGCGCGCTCCTCCACCAGCTTTCTGATCTCCTGATTGGTGTACGGATATCCCGCACCGGCAAGATAGCCCTGTTCCGGCATCCTGCCAGAATGACTAAAATAAATCATCTTTTTGATCTCTGTGTCATTCTTTCTGACCTCGAACGCCATCCCGACACAGCTTGCCGTATGATTTGCCGTATCCTCGATTTCTAATACAATCGTAGCGCAAAAATCACGCCCTGCGCGATTTGCTGTCCCATCCTTCTGCTCCCCTCTTAGATAACTTAACACACTTCGCTTGTTCTTCGCGTCATCCGCCGCCTTGTTGAGAAAGCTCGATGAGACGCTGCCATACAAAATAACCTGTATGGCATCCATCACTGTTGATTTTCCTGAACCACTCATTCCGCTGAAAAGATTGACGTACTCATGAAACTCAAGTATTTGGTGCGTGATTCCTCCCCAGTTATTGAGACACATTCTTTTAAATATCTTCTTCGCTTTCTTCACCTGTAGACTCCTCATACATTTTTATCAGCTCGTTGATCTCCACCGACGAACAGAAAATATTGATCGTACTGTACATATAGATTGGCGTGTCATCCTCAAGATTTCCGATCGCTCCCGGCAGCTCTATAATCTGGTGCACCTTGAGCGTGGACAGTGCATCCTGCCACTCCTGTGCTGTCAGCTTTCGCGTCAGCAGGTTGGTGTTGCTTCCAATCTCCCTGATTTCCCGCAGACAGGTCACTGTCGCCTGCAACCCTTCCCCCATGACTCGGTCCCGGTAGATGACCTTTAGAATTAACAGGATTCGCGTGCCGGTGAGCGTCAGCCGGTCGATGGGCATACTCTCCCCCCTGATACGAAAGATGTGTTCCTGCGGGTCATGCACCAGCTCACAGTCTAGCACCGAAAGATAGTCCGCTATAAATTCCCTGTGGTTAGCACAGATGCGATACCTGGGATTATCCCGCTGCACCAGTGTCACCGGGTCACATTTGACCTCTAGTATACAGGTCTGCCGAAACAAATCTTGTATCGTCTTCTTGATTCCCGCCGCCTCACTCTGTGACAGCTCATCCATATATTTCATCGTCGAACGCCTCCTCTATCGCAATGCACAGCTCCGAAAAAGTAAATCCATTCTTGTTCTGTAGCTCTCTTCCAAGCTGCACAAAATCCTGCTTTGGCTGTTTTCCTGTGACTTCCTGCCACAAAAACAACATTTTTTCTAAATCTTCCACAGACTGCACTGTATCCGGCGTCGTCTGGAATACACCATCCTTCACATTGCGGTCGCAAAATGCCCGCAGCTCCTTCTTCGTGTATCGCGGCTTTGGCACAAAATCCGTAATTTCCGTTGTATTTCGTTCTGTCGTGCGCTCCACTGCCAAGGGCTGAAAAAGCGTATCACTGCTATTATGCCGCTTGTAAATACTGTTGTCATCAAACCGTTTAAACGGTGCTGTAAACCGAATCTTCTCTCTCAGCGCATCGAGCACCATCCCCGGATTACTGTGCTTCTCAATCAGCCGAATCAGCCGAAATACACTGTCCTCCTCCGTCGCGCCCTCCTGAAAGATATAGTGGATTCTCGCGAGTGCGCGCTTGGCAAAAACCGCCTTCTGCTCCACCAGCTTATTGTATTTTCTCTCGATCAGGTCAAACTGCCGCTCGATCTTATAGATCAACTCGACCGCCTCATCGCTATACTGCAACGCCTTCTTCGCGCGGGCGTATTCTGGTGAATTGTTCTCACACTGATGCAGTACCCTCAAAAACTCTGGTTTCTTTTGGTCATGCTGGTTTAAAATCTGACTGATTAACTCCTTCACGGATTCTTTATAGCGGTAAAAACTGTCCGTGGTCGTCAGAATGGCATACTTCTCACTATCACTGTTATTGATCTCATCCACAAGCACTTTTTGGATTTCTATGAAATTTTTGCTCCTTGAGAGCACATCAAAATATGCGCGCATCCCATTCTGCATGTTTGATAACAATGTTTCCAGATTTTTAGACGTGACGAGCGCACTTTTTAGGATGTCATTATTTTTTTCCTGATCTGCCTGATAGGTAAAAAGTGCACTATATATAGAAAGAATACTCTCCCGCTCCCTGCTGTCATCGTCGCTTTGCAGCTTCTTAAACAGCTCTACATAGAGCTGGCTGTACTCTGGAAAGGACAGAATGTAAGTATTTAACTGCTCATCGTAGTCACTCTTAATCCATCCCCAGCGAATCAAGGTATTAAGGATGGCAGAGGGCGTGCCCGGTGCCCCAAAGGCGGTATTCTCCGCCGGCTCTGCCGTCTCCTCACTATCCTCCATCCACTCGATCTGCATCCTGCTGATCACTTCACCGATGATTGCCTGCCCGTCCTCTGTAGTAAGGCCAAGCGCTGTGTATACCTCATTGTTTTCATCATAGATAGAAACCAAAAACATCATGTAGGCGTCCATGTTTCTCGTGCGAAACAGTTTATAAAATTCTTTGGGTATTGTCTTTTTTAATATCATTTGTCTATTCTTTCGCCATAGGGAATTTCTTCATATCCCCTCACTTTTGCATCCCTTTTGCTGCGGTTCTCATGCGTCTGTCTGCATCACTTTCATATATGCCTCCGTCTTGTCCCGCATGATTCTAAATCCCTTCTCCAACGCACCAAGCGCCAGCCGATGTGTAATGCACTGCTGCGGTTGGATGCAGCCACGCCGCAGCCTGTCGAGCACATACTGCCAGTCATCCTCCTCGCTGTGTGTAAATGAGGAGTTCCAACTGCCCTTGACTGTTAGCTGATTGCGAAGGATTTTCCAATATGTATTCTGATCAAACAGCAGATCAGATGCCGGATTGCCCACAAGCTGTACCACACCGTTTGGCGCAGTGCACCGAATCGCATCGGATATCGTCTCATTCTTGCCGACGCACTCCAAAAATACATCTACACCAACACCGTCTGTCTGCGCGAACAGCCATTCACATGCACTGCCAGGATCGCCATGATATATATGCCCCGGCTCCACACCGATTGCTGCCGCCATGCTTCGCTGGAACTCCTTATTGCCCAGCACATAGATATTCTCATAGCCTGCCTCTCTCAAAAACAAGACCAGCAGCATTCCAATCGTGCCGAGGCCACAGACCGCGATGGATTTCGCGCGGTCCACAGCGCCAGTGAGCGCGCTGCGCATGGCATGAACTGCCACCGCCATAGGCTCCATCATTGCCGCCTGCTCATAGGTCACATTGTCAGGCAGCGCGATCAGATTCCACGCCGGCACTGACACGTACTCTGCAAATCCGCCGTCTCTGCGCGAACCGAGATAACTATAGCTGCGACACAGCTCATAGTGCTGTGTTCGACATGCCACACAGTTCCTGCACGGAATCAGCGGAAAAATGCCGACACGCTGATTCTCCCAAACCTTGCTGACTGTCTTGCCTGCTGCCGCCACCTGACCGGAAAACTCATGTCCAGGAATCAGCGGATGCACATGTGCACCGGTCTGATAGATTCGGGGAATATCCGAGCCGCAAATCCCCGCCGCCCTCACTGCAACGATCACTTCATTCTCCGCTGGCTGCGGCTTGTCCACCTCCTCAAATCGGATGTCATCTGCACCATACAATACCCAAGCCTTCATCAAATTTCCTCCTCATTATGCCACACGCTCTTCAGATTATTTTAGCATCATATACTGCTCCTGTAAACACAGGATTTTGCAGGAACTACAACGTCTTGATACCAGCTATAGCCGTATCTTTATACGAGCCTGTTCTTTTTCCAATGCCCCGTGCGGTACCAGCAATACGAAATCAGATAATTCGCCGTCCATCCCATCGGTACCGCATACCAGACCAGCTGGATTCCCCACACCGGGGAACAGAGCTGTGCCACTGCAACGCGGATTCCTAAGTTGATCAGATTTGCCAGCATATACACTTTGATATCCCCTGCACCTCTCAATATCCCGTCGGTTATCGCCTTGAAACCCAAAAATGAAAAAAACAGACCAATAAACCGGAAATACGAAGTTCCTGTCTCAAACGCCACTGCCGACGCGCCCTGTTCCACAAACACTGACAGAATCGGATTGCAGCCTAGCTGTGAGATCAAAATCAACACAATCCCAAAACCAATGATGATACCGTATGCCGCATGATAGCCCTGCCGCACGCGCTCTGGTTTTCCCGCCCCCAGATTCTGTGCCGTAAAGGTGGACATCGCATTTCCTGTCGCGATCATGGGTACAATGCAGAGCGACTCAAGCCGCATTCCCGCAGAATACCCTGCAAGCGCCGACGAGCCAAACTGGTTGACCGCGGACTGTGTTAACAGCATACCAATACTCACGATGGACTGCTGTACAATCGATGGCACTGCAATTCTGACTCCTGCGGCAAACATATCTGTTCGGAAACGCTCCACCTTGTCCTCCGTGTGATATGTCGAGAGCAGTTTCATGAGAATTACAAATGAAATCACTGCCGCTATGCCCTGTGCAATCACTGTCGCAACTGCCGCACCGGCCACGCCCATCCCCAGACTGCCCACCATCCAGTAATCCAGAAGAATATTTAATATAGAAGAAAATATCAACAAAAACAGTGGTATCTTCGATCTGCCAAGCGCGTTAAAATCTGCCGACAAAATATTGTACATAAACATAAACGGCAGTCCAGCAAAGTAAATCTGTAGATATGACACTGCGTCAGGCATGATATTTTCGGGGGTTTTTAATGCGCGAAGCACTGTCGGATTGATAAAAAACCCGACTGCCGCAAGCAGTGTGCTAAATACGGCAAACGCGATCAAAAAAGTGTAGACAGAGCTTTTCATCTCCTTGTAATGCCCTGCGCCAAGATACTGGCTGGTAAGGACAGACGCGCCAATCCCTCCCCCGATCGCAATCATGATAAATACCGTCGTAAAGGAATAAGATGCCCCCACTGCCGCAAGCGCATCCTCTCCTACCAGATTTCCAACGATGATGGAATCTGCCATGTTATAAAACTGTTGAAATAAATTCCCAATGATCATCGGCAGCGCAAAGAAGAACAGACTTCGCGCCGGCGGCTGAGTGATCAGGTTTTCTTTTGCATTCTGTGCCATTTCTCTCTCCTCACTCCATCATTTGTGCCAATGCGCTCTGTATGATTATAGTTCGGTCTTCCAGAATCCATGAAGATTGCAGTATGCATACGCCGCACATGCTTCATCCTGCTCAGCCAGTACAAAATGTGCCGCTGGCGCATCCTGCGGAGACAGCTTCACAAATTGACCGCCCTTTTTCGTCTCGAGGAAAATCCAGTCAATGCTGTGCTCCTCAGACATTGGATGTGCTACGCTGCCAACCTTCACTGTAATGTCTCTTCCGTTGCGCTCCACCACTGGAATATGCTTCTCACCTGCGCCCTCCGAGACCGAGGAATCCAGTATTGGCAGATTTAAAGCATCCTTTTTTCCAGATACCAGATATAAAACTGCCTCATTACTTTTTACAAATACACTCTTATCCATTTACATACACTCCTTCTCATCTATCAAATTTGATTGGTTAACCAAGCCCTGCATCACTCCTAAGACGCTGATATCTTTTATCCACCTCATTTTGCAGACTTTCTACTACTTCCTGATACGACTCACCGCACAGATGCTTTGTGCGTCCCATCATTGCAAGCCAGTCCGTGACAGGAATTTTCTTTCCTGCTGCATCCGGCTCATAGCTCAGACGCGTTTTTCCCTGCTCAATCTCAAACAGTGGGAAATAGCAGCAATTTACACCTGCCTCGATCACCTTCCGCTCAGTGGACGGATTGTCATTCCAGTTCAGAGGACACGCCGATAATGCTTTGAGATATGCGGTTCCCTCTGTCTTGGCATAATACGCCGCCTTTGCTGCTTTTTTTATAAAGTCCGTAGGATTGGATTCCGCAGCGGTAGCAACGTAAGGAATCCCTGTAGCAGCCATGATGCGGGGCATATCTTTGTGAAAAAATGTCTTGCCATACTGCTTTACGCCCACATGGGATGTAGCGCTTCTTGCACCCTTTGGCGTCGAGTAAGACAGCTGATAGCCGGTATTCATATAACCGCCATTATCATACTCAAAGAGCAAAAGCCGATGTCCCCTGAGCGCAGTTCCGAGTGCCGAACCCATACCGATATCCATGCCGCCATCTCCGCTGACCATCACAAAGATGATATCGCCCTGCGGCAATTCCCCCCGCTTTTGTTTCCGGTAACAGATTTCTGCCAGTCCGCTAAGTGTCGCTGCTCCATTTTGAAACAGATTGTGGAGATACGGAACTTTAAAACTCGTGCGTGGATACGGCGTTGTGACAATCATACCACACCCCGTCTGAAAAAGAAAGACAATAGGATCTTCAATCGCCCTGGAGAGCAGATTGAGGTTGACGGGTATCCCGCAGCCAGGACATGCGCCATGTCCCGGTGCAAGACGCTTTGGCATAGCAGCCGTAGCATTTAGACTGCCGCCCTTGACCTGCACTTCACCTCTCAGATCTCTCTCGACCTGTGTCGCACCAATCTGCGTTCTCTTTGCACTAAGAGGTGCAAAAAAGGGTCCCTTGTCCATCGTCTGCTGGACTGTTCCCGGTGTCACGCCATAATAATCAAAGTCCGGCGCCTCCTTCGCCAAGGCGATATCCAGCAATTTCTCCACATCCTCTGCAAAGAAATCCTTGCCGCCAAGTCCATAAACCCGGCTCTTGATCTGTGCCCTGCCGCCAAACTTCTGCATCATGGCGCGCACCTCCAACGAGAGATTTCCGCCCCACGCCCCATAGCTGTCCTGTCTGTCAGCTATCAGCATCGTGTCAGCATTCTGACAAATCTCATACAATGCCTTGTCAGGAAATGGGCGCAGTACATTGAGCGTGACAATCCCCGCTTTCCTGCCTCTCGCGCCAAGACTGTCCACCCCCTCCTTCGCTGTCTCATAGGAGGAGCCTAGCAGTACCAGCAGTTCCTTTGCATCCTCACAATGATAACCTTCCACCTTACTATACTCTCTGCCAGATAACCCCCCATACTCCTCAAACAGCTTCGGAAGCAGTTCATCCGCCTGCTGCATGGCCAGATGAAGCTGATAGCGGTTATTGATCAAATCCGGCTCGTTCATATATGAGCCAACTGTGATCGGATTCGACAGATCCAGAAATGGAGTTTGTTCCCTCTTGGGTCCGATGAACTGCCGCACCGCCTCATCCCTCTCAAACCGCATACACCGCCGCTTCTGATGACTTGTAAAAAAGCCGTCATACGCGACTACCACTGGCAGCTGCACCTGCTCTGCAAGCCTCAGCGCAATGATATTAAAATCATAGACCTGCTGCACAGTATGTGCAAACAATATCGGCCATCCGGCATTTAACAGAAACATAATATCACTGTGATCCCCTTTGATAGACAAAGGACCAGAAACCGTCCTGCATGCCACATTCATCACCATTGGATACCGTGTGCCGGACTGGACTGGAAACTGTTCCAGCGCATACAGCAGACCATTCGCGCTGGTGGCATTGATGACCCTGCCGCCGCCGACCGACGCACCATAACAGATTCCCGCCGCACTGTGTTCTCCCTCCGCAGCGATCATGATCAGATCTGTCTCTCCTCTGGCGCGCATCTCATCAAGATTTTCTGCGATCTGTGTGGAGGGCGTGATCGGGTAATATCCCATAAGGTCATATCCAATCTGTTTGATCGCGATCGCTGCAATCTCATTGCCGCCCGCATACTCGATTATCTGCTTTTCCATTAGACCTCTCCCCCTTCCAGCCTTTTCTCTGTCAAATACGATTCCGAGGTTACATAGCCATCTGGTCCAGTCTTAATATAATAATCGGGCGCGCGCAGCATATCTTGATTGGGCAGAAAGTACTGTTTATCCGAATGTTCCGCCTCAAGCCCCCGCACCAGTGCATTGACCGGACAGACATCCACACAGCGCATACAGCCCTTACAATGATAGTAATCAAGCCCTCTGTTTACCATCATCTTCCTGCCCTTAAATTCTCCCTCAGCAAACTGGAACACCATATCAGGACAAGTCGAGTCACACAGACCGCAGTTGATACACCGTTCTTTGATAAACACAGGCAGATATCCCTGTCTGGAAGGAGATAAATCTGCTGTCACCGTACTGCCAAACCGCGGATTCACACCGCCAATCGGCGCTGTCACATACCCCCATTCCTGCCCGTCATCCGGCATCTTTTGCTCCGTCTCCTCACCGCTTTTGCTCTGAAAAAGATCTAGCTGAGCCTGTGATAATTGCTGCACTTGCTCATAACCCTGTTCCAGCCCTTTTAGATTACTCTCAAGCGCCGCCGGGTATTTCCTGCCAAGACTGTCCCGGCAAATTTGTCTGGTGTGCTCCAGCTCGATAAACCCCATCACTTTTGCCATTGCTCCCAGCATGACCACATTGATTCTCGATTTGGTCTCCATCGCAATCTGCCTGGCATCGACCACATAGCAGCCCCCAACTGTCTTTGGCAGATATCCCATCCATTCGTCCTGCCCCTGATCTAGCGCAATGATAACCTGCGTCTGAGCGCCGCATCCTATCCACGTCTTCGCATCACGCATCAATGCCTGATGGAAAATAACCAGCAGATCAGGATTGACAACTGGCGAATGCACCCGAATTTCCTTGTCCGATGCACAAAAGCGAATATAGCCTTTCACGGGTGTCCCTGTCTTCTCAGAGCCATAACTGGAAAATCCCGCACTGTTGAGATCCAGATACCTCACAGCCAGTTCTCCCACCATTTTCCCGCACAAATTTGCACCCAGCCCGCCGATGCTCTCCAGACGGATTTCATAATAGTCTTTCTCATTAAAAATCTGATTGATATTCCCTGTCATGGCTGATCCTCCTCTAAACTCAGTATGGAATTTTTAGAGGAAAATATGCATGATGCGGAAATAATTTATCACCCGACTGCGCCCATCAAGGTATAGGCCAAGGTCCCCACAACACCGCTGCCCAAAATGATCGTTATCGCACTTACCTTAAATTTTCTGAGAATCACCAGCGATGCGATAAAAATCACCAGCTCAACAACCCTGACATCCCGCAGTATGATATCGCCCAGTTCCGCCTGAAACAAACCGAGCATTAATATGGACGCGCCAGCGGAGGCAATCAGCGCGACAACCGCTGGTCTCAGTGAGCCGAGCACTACCTGCACGCCGCTCACGGTGCGGTACTTGTAATAAAAATGTGCCAGCGTGAGACAAATACAAAAAGACGGAATGATACAGCCCACGCTACAGATCAGCACCCCAGGAATCCCGGCAATGCGCATCCCCACAAAAGTTGCTGAGTTGATGGAGATCGGCCCCGGCGTCATCTCTGCCACAGTGATTAAGTCCGTAAACTCCTCCATCGTCATCAGCTTATGAATATTCACAATCTGTTCCTGAATCAACGGAATCGCCGCATAGCCGCCGCCCACACTGAACAATCCTACCTGCATAAACGCAAAAAATAACTTTAACAGCAGCATTTATGACACCTTTCCTTTCTTATTATTAAGTGTAAAAAATAAATCGATCAATCCGATTCCAAGACAGACAAAAATGATAATCATCGCGCTGACATCCAAAAGATATGTTGCCACAAATGCAGTCACCATCATCACGATATACAGGATTCGTCTCGTCTTAATCACATTTCCCGCCAAATTGATCACAACGTCAAAAATCACTGCGGCAACGCCTGCCCGCATTACTTCCAGCGCTGTTGCAATATAAGGATTGGTGCGGAACTGTTCATAGAATACAGATATGATCGAGATAATAATCATCGGCGGGAGAATGGTGCCGACAATCGCTGTCAGAGAACCGACAATCCCCGCCATACGATAACCGATAATGACGGACGCATTGACGGGCAGAGGTCCTGGCGCGGACTGTGTGATGGCTGTCACATCCAGCATTTCATCCTCCTCCAGCCATCGAAGCTCCTCCACATATCTCTTTTTCATCAAAGAGACAATGACAAAACCGCCTCCAAAAGTACAGGCGCTCAACACAAACATGGACTTGAATAACGTCCACAATTTACCGTAATCCTTTTTCATGATTGCTCCATTATCCTTTCACAATTTCTATCCAGATGTGCTCTAACTATGATGTAGTATGTGAAAACATCAGAAAAATATGTATCCCGTATCAATGCCGCTTCATCCACCAGCATATTCTCAGGTCTTTTGCAGGCATCCTAAGCTGACTACAACTCACCTCAAACACACTGCCATCCTGTGTGCTGACTGTAAATTTACCCTCTCTGTCATTTGTCTCAATATCTTTAATACTCATGTTGTCTGCATCGTTGAGCAGCTCAAAAACCTTATCCTTAAAGTATTCTAGTTTCATATTCTCTCCTTTTAAAATTCGACAAAATACCTTATAGTAGTATCGTTGCGCTGAACAAACTTTTAGAATATAAGTTTGTACAGCCAACATTATATTACTATTTATCGTTTCTTACTACACTATAACAAGTATTCTACAAAAAAACAAGAAAATTCGATTTACACCGCTCGACACATATCGACAAAGAGATGAAAATTTGCTAGAATAAAGATGGGAAAAATATGACAAATTTCGTGTGGGGAGTGCTGTTTTGGAAAACGAATATGGACATCTGGAAATAAAACTAAATGAATTGCTCATTAAGAAGGGGCTGAACAAAAATAAATTGTCCCATAAAGCTGAGATGAATTGGAAACAGGTTGATAATTACTGTGCAAATACAGTGACAAGACTGGATGTATCTGTCCTGTGCAAACTTTGCACCGCGCTGGACTGTGAGATTCAGGACTTACTGGTATATTGCCCTCCAGATAAAAAAACTGATGTAAAACAGGCATAACTCCTGCTTTACATCAGTTTTTTATTGGTGAATCGCTTTGCGTGTCTTGTGGATCAGACCTCTTACTTTTGTCCGCTGCAAGAAAATATCATAGCTCTTAATGATCAGCACAGAGCAATTGGCCTGCTCCATGATCTTATCTGTCCGAAAGCCCGTCACGACCTCCTGGATTCCCCAGTCAAGCGACGCCCCCATAATAATCAGATCATACTGTCTGGAATAATCCACAACCTGCTCGATCAGATCGCCGCTGCATACCCTGATCTCGGTGGGCTGGTCAAACTTCGCAGCCGATTTATTCAGATACTCTCTGGTCGCCTCCACATCCTCCTCGTGGTCCACCACGTTCAACAGCGTGATTTTCGCGCCGTAAGCGTTGGCGATACGATTGACCACCTTCGCTGTCATCTTGGAATACTTGCCGCCGCCATAGGGAAACAGAATGTTGCGAAATGCAGTGTTCTGATCATACATCCGCAGGACTCCGACATCCGCAGGCGCCTCCTGAAGCATCCGATAAGTGATGTTGCCATGCATATACTTTGCAAGGCCCGAACCATGCCAGCCCATAATCACAAGCGGGTTCTTCTCTTTCCTGACCACGGACATGATCGCATGGAAGGCATCCCTCGAATTAATCAACACTGGTCTCATACACGGTTCCTTCTCATATTCCTTAAGCATCTGAACGACTCTGTCCTGCACGCCCATCGACTGCATCATGACATCATAATCCGCAATCGTGAGGAGATTGTCTGGAAAAACATTCACCTTCACAGGTACCACTGTAGTACTCTCCTCTGAGAGCGCTATGTTTCTGCCAAAGTCCAATAAGCCATTGGCTGTATTGGGATTGGAAACCGGTATGATAATCTCATTCTTTTTATTGTCCTTCTTCTGCTCCTTGATCTCCGGCACATCAACAATCGAGATGCCCTTGGCCGCATACTTAAGCTTTGGCATGATCAGGTAATAATACAACACCCCCGCCCCGATCACAGAAACAGCAATAATCAATGCAGGGCGGTCTGAAATCGCCAAATTCACGATAAGGAACAGATTCATTCCAATACCAAGAATCGGTGTGAGCGGGTACAATGGCACGTGAAACTTGCGATCAAGCTCCGGCTTTTTCTGCCGGAAGATGATCAGCGCCACATTGACAAGGCTGTATCCTGTCAGAGAAAAAATGCTCGTCACGGTTGAGATATGTTCCAAATCCCGTATCGACACCGCGATAAACACGATAACCGACGATACGACGATAGAAAAAACTGGTGTCTTTGTCGTGCGGTTGATCGCCTTAAACAGACTTGGCAGACGCTGATCTCTCGCCATCGCAAATGAAGTGCGGGAGGATGCCATGACCGCCGTATTGATGGAGGAGAGCGTCGCCAGAATACCCGCAAATGCAAACAGATATCCTCCAATCACCCCACCGATATGTACCGCTGTGTCAATCATCGGCGTGCTTGTGACCTCCGGGACAAGCTGCTGCCACGGCAATATCCCACATCCGATAAAAAACACCGACGTCTTGATCACAATGACTGCTGCGATGGAGATCAGTATCGCTTTGGGAATCGTCTTCTCTGGCTCGATAACCTCCTCGCTGGCTGTCGTGATCAGACCATAGCCAATGTACGTCATATACAGAAATCCCATTGCGTTAAATACACCTGGCATTCCCTGCGGCGTATAGGGCGTCTGATTCTCCATATCAATATGAAAAATGCCGACTAAAACATAGAGCGCCAGCAGTGCGACCAGCAGTGTTGTAATCACATTCTGTAGGGTTCCAGAACTTTTTGTTCCCTTGATATTGGTAAACATCACATAGACCACAAGCAGATATGCCGCCGCCATCTGCGGAATAAACGGAAAAATATAATTGATAAAATTACCGAATCCCAGCGCAAACAAGCCGCATGACATCGCATACCCCAGCCAGAATCCCCAGCCGCAGATAAATCCGACGATATTATTCCCTGTCGCCTCCTTCACATAGACATATCCGCCGCCCGCCTTCGGTATGACAGTCACTAATTCCGCAAAAGACAGCCCTGTAAAGACTGCTGCGATACCAGCCAGAAAGATTGCCAGAGACGCGCCCGGTCCTGCTGTCGCATAGCTTGTGCCAGCCAACACAAATATCGCTGAACCGATCATCGTCCCGATACTGATCATCAGCGCCGAGTACATGCCCAAAGTTCTGTCCAGTTTTTCTTTCATAAATAAGTCCCCTTTCCGGTTTCTGTCCTATACTATTTAGACCATGACTTTATTATACACAAAATAAACCTTCCTGTTAAGACAAATTTTGGAAACCGGACTAGAAACAAACTGCGCTACTCGAAATAATCCCCTGTAAACTCCACCAGCACAGCGCTTGACACCCCCGCAAGCTCGGACAGCGCTGTCACAAATGCCGTGTTGTCACCGCAGATGCCCACCTCGTAGGTCAGCTCTGTTGTGCCATGCGAGGTCGTCTTGTTTTTCAGTACTTTCTTCAATGTCTCCAGCTTTCTTGCGACGGACTCTGCCGCCTCGTTCTCATATTTGATGATCAGTAGATACTGACGCTTTCTGTTTCGAATCTTCACCAAGAGCACGTAAATGACTGCGATCAACACCGTCCCGATCAGAGATATGAGATACAGCCCTGCGCCGCAAGTGACCCCCACCGCCACTGTCCAGAACAGAAATCCCACATCCAGCGGGTCCTTCACAGCAGTGCGGAAACGCACAATGGACAGGGCGCCGACCATTCCGAGGGAGAGCACCACATTCGAGCTGATCACAATGACAATAAAACATGTGACCATCGTCGTCAATACCAACAGAATATTAAAATTATTACTATAAATCACACCCTTATAATATTTTCTGTAAACGCCATACACAACCATACCGCAGATAAATGCCGCCAGCATTGACATTGCAAATCCCTGCGTCGTCAGATTTCCGGTCTCCTCTAGGAACCCCTTCTTGAAAATATCAGAAAATGTATTCATCGAAACCGTATCCTCCTATTCATATTCCTGCACATGACATATTTCGAGATGGCGCATCTGTCCACCATCGCCGTCTTTAAAATCTGATAGACCACGTCTGGCAAAAAATCATCAAACTTCACCTCCAGCACCATGACGCCCGGCGGCAGTACAGAGCAAACCTCATAGCCTGCGGAAAAGATGTCCGGCGTGTGCATTGATGCGGAAATCTTCTTGTCAAATGTAATCCGCACATTGCCCTGCGCCATCACATACGCTTCCCGCATATACTCCACTGCCACGCAAGGCCGCAGCAGGCGTGCATGGTGCAGCGCATACACCTCCCTG
This sequence comes from uncultured Lachnospiraceae bacterium, assembly GCA_910586405.1. GTDB lineage: Bacteria > Bacillota > Clostridia > Lachnospirales > Lachnospiraceae > COE1. The sequence goes on along the minus strand of CAJUII010000011.1, from coordinate 33,814 downwards.
CACACAGCTTCTTCTCGCTCCGCCAGAAAATCGTATTCACCTGCCATGATTGCATCATATTCACTGCGTTCAAGCCGTGCGCTGTCCTTGGCTATATACTCCCCATACTTGCGTTTGCACTCCAGATTGATCTGCCGGTCCCAGCGGTCGTAGCATCGGATTCTGTACTTTTTGCGAAACCGGATTCCCGCCTGCTTTTCCTCCAACGCTGCGTGATACAGATCGTCAAAATACACGCTGCTGATCAGATACCCTTCCTCCGCCGCCATATTCACATCCGGCGCCGCCACGGTCTTTAACCGTTCGCGCAGTGTGTGATAAACACTGTCATTGATATAATATTTTATCTCATGCCGAAGCCTGTTTTCCAGATAATACATAACTTCCTCCCCTTCAAAACACATCTATGATATCGTAACCTCAAGCAAACCATCTTTATAGTACCAGTGTTCGTCCTGCTGCGGACTCTCCACATGCTCCAGGCTGAGCTGCTCATGCCCCCTGCTGTCCACGGCTGTGACCAGCAGATAATACGTTCCCGGTGCCAGTGTGCCCTCATACGTCCAGCTTGTCTCCTCAATCCCGGTCTGCTGCAACACCGGTCTCTCCATGTTATAGTCCTCAAACAGCGCGAGCTGATAAGTCACCGGGTCGCCTTGATAAGAGAACGACGGCTCCCACGAAAATTGTATCCCGCCCGATTCAAGCTGTAGCGGCTGCGCTACAAACATTGGTGCCGGATACTGCACTGCCTCCCGAAAGATCTCATAATTGCTGACAATATTCTCATACAGTCCGTCGAGATAGTCCGTCATCTCGCTGGGCGCCATATCCAAAAGCATCAAATCCGGCATAAACAACAGCGTCTTTTCCAGCACTGGCTTGTAACTGTCCACCAGCGCCGTCACCCGCTCACGCGTAATCGAAGTCTCCAAAAGCTCCCTCATCCTGCGCTCAATTTTCTCGATACTGCCGTCCAGCCGGAAATATCTGCGGTGCAAAATACACATATTGAGCTTTTGTATGCTTTTTAAAGAAATCGGACGTCCCTTCTGCTCCTCAAAGTCTCCAAACAATAACGCCTTATCAAAATCCCAGGGGATAAAATACCAGGTCTTTGCATTTTCGGGACTGTATAAAATATAGTTGTGATTTAAGATATCATCATTTCCCACCAGAAGATTAAATGCAAGCCATGTCAAGTAGTTTTCTTCGTGAAAATACGTGTGAAATGTCTGTTCAAAATCCACTGTCATATCATTGACTGCCTCGATCATCTCCAACAGTTTTTTGTGATCTGTGGCCTCCCGAATGCCAAGCACCTGTTCAAACTCATACGCATCATACGCAGGGTCGTCCACATCCCTCAGTTCCCTGCGCGGTGCAAAGCTGAAATCCCGCGCCTTGTACAAAACGGCATTGCTTGCAAGTCCACGCGCCTCAAGATAAGTTTTGTTGGGCTGCTCTGTCTGTGTATAAAGACCATAATATTCAAACGACTGCTCTGGTACAGGGAGCGATGTATCTCTAATCCACAGCCGCATAAAGTAAGTTCGGTATCCGGCAATATGATCCGTACCTGCCAGCAGATCTGTCAGCAGCTTCGTCGCAATTTTTGTTATATCACTAGAATGCTTATTGATATTAAGATTCTTCTGTCCATAAAATGTTCCAGCTTCCTCGTCTAATTTCACTTTGTAGCTTTTGTAGGTATCTCCCCTTGAAGAGTTTCCACGGACGCGAATCGTTGCATTTTTGTTGTTAAGATCGAGCAACGGATCTGGTTTCTCTCCTTCCTCCAAAATCTGTATATTGCAGTTCAAAACGGGATTGTATGTATGATCCATGGACGTGTGCCGCGAAAAATCCGAGAATTGAAGCATCTTTCCATCGTCATCCTTCGTCGGAAATACGCTGAGATACACATCATAGATTCCACTGTCCTGCACATAGATCCCCTTATCCTCCTCCAATGCCTGCCCATTCAGGCTGCTGTCAGAGATATCCCATGCATCAAGATTTGCTGCCTTCTCCTTCGCCGGCGCTTCAATCTTGGTCTGTGAATTGGCATACAATACCGCAAATCCCAAAACTGCCGCTCCCGTAATGAGCGGCAGCAACAATTTTTCCCGTACCCGCAGCAGATTCATTTCAACGCTCCTTTCCTGTCTGGCTCCTGAACGCCCTTGCACATCAAAAACGAATTTAGATGCCACAGCCGATGCCGCAAAAACCAAAAGGCTGACATCCATCCGCAAAATCCGCCGCCGAGCAGGGGCAGCGGATAGAACGCCCCTCCCAGCCGACAGGCGATGACTGCGAGCATGGATGTGATGCCAAGAAAAATGCAGGACGCTATGCAGGCAGCAGTGTGATCCTCGAAATAATAGAGAAATATCATCGTAAAATACATACAAAACACCGTATAGACCCCCATACTCAAAACCATAAACAAATTCAGCACCTGCACACTGATATTCAAATACGGAAAGAACACATTTGCCAGACAGATCAGAACGACCGTGATGATCATTTGTACCTCATACACAAAAAACAACTGACAGCGGATACTGTTGGTCATACTCTCCTGCTCTTTTCTGATTCGATTGTACGAACCGTTGTTCAGCGCCGACAGATACGCCACATACTTGTCAAAAAAAGCCGTCTCCACTTTGACCACAAAGATGACAAGCGCCGACATATTGACTAGAATCGCAAGAAACATCGCCAAATCATAGGTCGGAGCAGTGCGAAATATACTGACCTGCTCACGGATGTCTGCGCTGTTCCAGTACAGGATTGTCGCACTGTACAACCCAAGCATATAAAAGAAACCACTGACGAAAAGTCTCGGAAACCTGACGAAATAGTACAGAAATCCAAACAAATCCTCCTGCGGCATACCAAATGCATTCACACACCAGAATACCAGCATCACATTTAGCAGAAAATACCCACAAGTGAGCGCCAGATACGCTGCAACTACCGTGTGCATCCCCCACATGTTATGAGCCAGCACATAGACAATCGCTGCCAGAATGATTCCTGCAAAATAGCTGAACGTGACCTCCTTGTACTCCTTCAACGCTGACACATAAGTCATGATTGTGTAGGCGTTCGCAACCAATATTCCAAGCAGATAATACAGAATCAGAAAATATGGTGGAACATCACTCTTGTGGTACATGCCAATACATAAAGCAAGCATGACACTGCCTGACAGTACGCTTGTGACTGTCAGAACCCCAAACACCGAAGCGCCAAGCGCCTTGTCATCCCCGCTGAAAACACAGTCTGACACATAGCGCGACAGCACAGTGCAAAACAGGGCTGAGATCAACACTGCCACCAGAAAAATATACGTAAAGGACGACATAAAAAACCGATTTTCCAATTCTGTGATGCCCGCCCGGTCCATCGCATATTTTAAAAATAATATCAGCACTGCCACAAGCACAGACGGTCCAACCGCAGTCATGGTCGCATAGATGCTTCCCCAGATTCCTGATACTAATGTTTTTCTGCCATATATCTTCCTCAATTCAAACCCAATTCCTGCCATGTCATTCCTCTCCTGATTTCCCCTGTCCCACTGTCTGATATAACTGCCGAAACTCCTTCAAAACTGCCTCTTTACTATAATATGTTTCCACTCGCATCCTGCCTGTCTCTCCCATCTGCCGCCGAAGCTTCGGATTGTTGATACAGTCAACCACCGCCTCCGCCATCGCAGCGCTGTCCATAACTGGCACAATCCTGCCCGCTAATCCCAGCAGATCGCCTGGCATTCCCTCCAGCAATTCTTGACAGTTTCCTACATTGGTCGCCACAAAAGGGATTCCCGCCGCCATCCCTTCAAGCATCGCAAGCGGCTGCCCCTCACTGATACTTGACAAAAGCAGCAGATCGATCTGAGGCAGATGCGCTGTGACATTGACCTGTCCCAGAAACGTTACATCCTGTGTCCCCAGTTCTTCCAGAAGTTCCAGACATTCCTCGTAATACGCCGGGGCTTCCCCACAGTTACCCATAATTTTCAACTCCGCCTGCGGAACTTTCTTTTTGACAAGGTCAAACGCAAGCAGCATCGTCTTGACATCCTTGACTGGCACGACGCGCAGCACCGCGCCTATCACCGCGCCATCGCTTTTGCGGCATCTCTCTCTCCAGATCTTGTCGTACTCTGTACACGCCACGCCATTTGGAATCAGCTGAATCTTCTGAGCCGGACAATGCAGCTCAATCTGTAAAGTTCGATTCATTTCAAACAGTGTTGTTACGCGGTCCGCCTGCTGATATGCGATCAGCGAAAGCTTTTTAAAGAAATCAATCCATATTTGTTTGAAAGCCCCATCCACCCACTGCGAACGAATGATGTCCTCCTCCCGCTCCCGCGTATAAATCCCATGCTCAGACAGCAAAAATGGCTTCCCTGTCACATAGGAGGCACAGCTTCCCAGAATACCTGCATACCCTGTTGAGACTGCGTGATAAAGCTCCGCCTGTGGAATCTCACCTGATAAAATATACATCAGCGGAAAATAGATTCCTCTGAAATTCCAGAGAAAATGATTGAATACCTTCCCGGATTCCTGCCGCTGATACTCTTCAAGGCAAATATCATAAAAGGCTTCACTCATAAGAATATCGCTCATTCGCTGCCGATACTTCCTGACCAGCTCTAAAATGGCACTCCAGTCAATCCCCTGCGCCGGCGCAGTCATAAGCTCCCTTAAGACATCCTTCTCCCGCCTGGACAAAACAATCCGGCGATGTGCTTTTTGCAATGCCACATCACCCAAATACAAAGTGTGTACTTCTTTTATATTCAAGGGCATCTCGTACACCGTCTCAGACATCTCCTCCCTGGTCGTTGCAATTGACCAGATCACAAAATCAATCTCTTTAAACGCACTGCAAAGCATCTGTATCCATCCCGACACACCACCCGGCACATAGGGATAACAGCCCTCGCAAATCAGACATACCCGCATCACTCACACCTCCTCCATTGTGATCACCGCGTTATTCTGCTGCACACGCAGCAGATAATAGCCGTTTCCAATCTCCTCATAAGTCAGACCCTCCGCACTTTTGATTCGGTCATCTGTCCTAAAGAAAAATGACTGTCCCTGCATCATATTGCTACAGTCAAGGAAAATCGTATCGCCTGCGGTGCGCCAGCCATACATCAACTTCAGATAACTTCTGAGGGGTTCCTCCGTCTCAGAAAGCGTCGCCTTGTCCAGCCACGAAAGCTGCTTCAACACTTTTTGCTCAAAAATGCCAAGCTGTCTTCGATCCTGCTCCCACGAAGCCGTCTCCTCATCCCTAGGAATCATCTGATTGATGTCAAATACATGCGATACCATCCCATAAGAGGCAAGCACTGAATAGAGTGCAAACAGATTGCCGTCCTCCATCTGGTTTCCAAATGTCGCAGCCGGAAACATCGTATAGTCCGTTGTCCCTGCATCCGAAAAGCCTGCGTTCTCCCACCCTAACTTTCCCCGCACCACACGGACTCTGTCATGTTCGGACAGATGCAGCATCTCCTCAGAGAAGTGTTCTGACAAAACCGCCATACCATTGATCTGATATGCTGGAAACGTTTCCGAAAACGCTTCCAGCAAAGCATGATTCACTGCAACGCGATCCTCCTTCTCATAGTTTGTCTCGTAGACCAGTTCTCCGCCATACTGCATGATTGATTTGCCAATAGATGCAAGGAGACTGCCATATGCTGCCGGAAAACTGTCGTCCGACGCTGCGGCTGTCAGAATCCCCGCAGTGTATGGCGTGTCTGTCCTAAGTGACATACCCAGGAAATCCCGCCAAACCACATCGCGCACAAAGGTCTCTGTCGAGCATCCATACAACTGCATACTCAGCTTGTCATTCACATACGTGACTGTCGGAAAGTCGTCGAGAAACACGGTCTTTGTCCCCATCACTGGATAGATAAAATTCTCCCACAGCGTCCCCACTGCTCCTGTCAGCAGTCCGCTGCATCGCATATCCGCAAGAAACGTTCCATTGATCAGACAGCTTTTCCCCGCCTCGTACTCCATCGTATGCATAATCGGTACACCCTTGTCAGCATCTCGGATATATACCTCGGCTTCTTTTCGTAGACTCAGCCATGTAGAAGCACTGTACCCATCATAGACCATCTCTTTTGCCTGAACAGGAAATAACGGCTTCTCAAACCGAAGATGCGTTTTGTTTTCCCGGACAGATTTTTCCCGAATCCCCAGGATAGACCAGAGATAGGACTCCTCGTTTCCCTCTGGTAGTCCTGCCGCAAAGATCACCTTTCCGCCGTCTGCAATAAACTCGCCAAGCTGCACCAAATCGACATATTTTCCGACAGATTCATCACAGAAAACGACCAATTCTTCTATATTAAGTGCAGAATCGCTCTCACTGCCGCATGTCACGCGAAAATGCATATTCCTGAATATTTGTTGTACATTTTGATAGATATCGCGGTATAACGCCTTCTCGTCATCGCCAAATATGCGGACAGATGGAATCCCGACATCATCAACCGTCTGCATGTCCGCAAGCTGTTCCTTTGTGACGGGTTTCTCATTGATATGTGTATTTTTTATTTGAATATTTTTGGTCCGCTCCTGATTCACGCTGTATATCATAAATATGCTGCTCACAACGACTACCATGAACGCCACATACATCCATCTCTTTAACGAAAGCATCCCACGACTCCCTCACTCCAATACCGCAATGTCTCAAGCCCCCTGGCAGAGAGACGCACCCTCTGATCCGCACACAGCTCCCGGATACAGTTCTCAAACGCCCGTTGATCTTTTTGTCCATAAAATAACTCTGCCATCCTCATATAACATGTCTCATTTCTGAGCATCTCACGCTTTTCACACCAGAGCTGCCTGGCATCATCAAGCTGACCAAGCGCTGTCAGACAGTCAAGATATGCCGTGTATGTCTCCTCAGAGATTGTCTCAGGATATTCACACTCCTGCTGGCGCACCAGCGCGCAATACCGCTCCCGGTAAAGATCCTGTTCACGGTCTGACAAAAGCCTGCCATCAATCAGTTCATACAAGGCGTCACATGCCGTCTTGAATGCCGCCGCATTTTTTGTATCCCTGTGATATGTTTTGAGACTGTTTATCCATTTCTGCTGCTGTATTCGGTAAACCTCCATCCTCGCCGCCGCCACATAATGAACAGATTCCGAATCTGTATCCCTCTGCGCTGCCAAAAGCGGCTTGTAGTTCTGACGAACGTCTTTTTTGAGCTGATTCAAAAACAGCTTTCGCTTCTCCATCGTCCCACTGACAGCAAGCGCATCCTCCACGGGAACGACGGCAAGCGCTTCCTCCATATCAGGGTGCTCTAGTGCCTTTTCGAGTTTCAGTCTATGTACTAGGGACTCCCTGTCATACTTTTCTCTGCCGATTAGACACTGTATCAGACAGGGTAGAAGATATATGGCAAATCCAAGGCAGGGCAGAACCATAAAAAACAGCGCCAGCTCTGCACGCTCTGCTCTCCTCTTCTTCACGATGATATAGCATACTGTACATATACAATTGACTCCCACTGCATAACAGAGTCCCCTCATCCCTAAGCCCAACCTTTCTTCTCCACACGCCAGCTCTGTTCCAATCCATCAAAGGCATCTGTGACTGCTGCTTTGATCTGATTCGCTGACAATCGATTCCTTAGATTTTTCGCATCCGCCACCGCTGTATTGTTCAGCAGGACATACAGTCTCCCTTCCTCATCAACACCGAGATAGTCCGTATCGCGAAGAATTGGCGAGATCTGTCGATGCGCGCTCTCCAGACTGCCCGTACATGCCAATTCCATCACACAGTACTCTGCCATATGCTTTCTGGACTTCTCCTTTGCCAGCAGCACATACGCCGCAAATGTCTCTGGATTCAATATGTCTGTTCCTTCCATATAATGTTCCCTGCGCGACAGCTCCTCATAGTCCAGCGCACGCCCGACAGATTCTGTCAGAAGCAGTGCCAGTGTTTTCAGCAGATTCATATGGTACAACGTCTGACTCTCATATGGCAGCGCATCAATCCGAATGAGAACTGTACAATGCCCCTGATACATCACCGGCAGTACGATTGCAGGTTCGCCCTCCCACACATTCCCCTGATAGGGCACTCCGGTCAGCATTGCTTCCTGTATTCCCTGATGGTCCGCGATATTCCATGACGTACTCGCCATTTTCTGCATTGCGTTCATCAGGCGAAGATACGAACTATCTGCTTTAGTAGATACCCGGTAGACCGCGACGGTGTCTGTGTGTACCATCTCCGAAATTACCTGCATGATCTCCATAAAAATCCGGTCCGGCTGCAACACCATCAATTTTTGTACAATCTGATACAATCTTGGCAGCCCCGACTCAGATTCGAGCAGGCGCGCCTCGTATGCATTTTTAATCGATACATTCTCGTCATCAATCTTTCTAAGTTCACGGTAATCTTCCCGCAAAAGCGCCAGCTCCAGTGCTGCGTTTTGTTTGTCCTCCCGCAGCATGTCCATCGTATAGCTCACCGCAAGCCCCAGAAATACAAATTCCATGATGGTGAGTACATTTCCCGCATAAGCATAAAAATTAGTCATTTCCAGTATACTCAAATGCTGTTTCATCAGATGGGCAATACTTACAAGGAGTACTGCAAAAGCACTCTGCCTAATCCCCAAAAACAAGGACACCAACACCACATAGAGCAAAAGCCAATTGATCTGTGAAAATAAAGTATGCGGCTCGCACACAAGATCAACCGCATAGAACGCCGCAAATACCACCAGATTCTCAAAAGTCCGGCGCAGTCCTGTGGGAATCCTATGTTCCTTTTTGGCCTGTTGATTCGTATCCCCCTTTTTGTACACAAGTCTGTCTTTATGCACAATCTCTGTTAGCTGCTTAAAATCCGTCCATTCCAGTTCTTTTTTCAATCTGGTGTTATCTATCAGCACACTGTTTTGTTCCAGTGCACCTTTGCCCTGCGGACATTTTACGCCAAGCTTATCTGCCAGGCATTCTGACAATACCTGTTCTGTGACAGTGAAACTTCCAGCCACGTTATATACCTGCTGACACCCCGCATCTATCACTCTCTTGATCGCATCCACAAAATCTGAAACATGCAGTGGCTGCAATGCCGCATTCGGCGCCATACCTGTATCTCTCTGCGCTAATACCGCAGTATATGCCTGGCTCAGAAAATCCCTGCCGCCCGCAGTTACCTGTTCGGAATACAACTGTGAGACACGAAGAACTACCGTCTCCATCCCGCCTCGCTCACCAAACAGTTCTACCAATCTCTCCTCCTGCGCATACAAGATTCCCTTCTCAGACACAGGACGCACTGGCGTTTCTTCGTTCACACTCACTGCTGCACATTCCATTCTGTTTTCAGACGCAGAATGCGTGGCATCTTCTTCTGATATCCTGTCAGCTCCGTATACCGCGGTCGATGACAACAAGACAAATTTTATTTTTCTCATGCACTCATCCATGCACGAAAGTGCCCGCAGCACCGATGAAAGCAACGTCATTTCCGCCACATTGTCCTCGAAATTTTCTGACAGCTCACTGTCCATCAGCTTCGTTCCCGCAAAGACGATACAATCCGGCGCAATTGAGTGCAGCACCCGCTGCATGGCATCGCCCTTTGGCACAACCTGATAAAACCGATATTGAAACACCGATTTCACATTTCTATGATATGGCGTATCAGAAATGACATAGGTGTCATTCCCCTCCTTAATCATCCGCTGGGAGAACGCCTCCGACAGCGCACTTTGTGCGCCAACATATACAACCTTCACATTGTTCTCCTACTCTATCGCCCGACGCATACAATTGCTGCCGGGCGGCTTCATGGTTTACATAATTCATTTTCGTATTATACATGGAACGCTTTGAGAAATAAAGAGTCTATCAAGAATTTTTCTATGACACTTTTTAGCAGATTTGTAAATATATATATTAAATTATTGAATCGTTTTTGTTCATTGCACCGCATTGTCGTGCGCTGTCTTGCTCTGCGCACCTGCCTTCTTCGCCGCCACCAGCTTCTCATGGTAGAAATAATTGATATACTTTACCTTGTTCGTCTCACAGTATGCCTCCATATCCAATGCCAAGCTCTGCCAATATGCATTGTTACCCTCGACATAGATCTCCTGATAAAGTCCGGTGTATTGCGGATAGTGATCTTTGACATAGTCAAGTATTTTCTGTTTATAGCCTCCTCTCAAATTCAGGTTTTCAAACCAGTATATATCCACATAAGCGCTGCTGGCCTCAATGATTTCGCGAAAGTCTGTGATTCCCGGGAAAATTGGTGACATAAACAATATTGTATAGATTCCATGTTCATGCAATACCTTTAATGTATCCAGGCGCTCCGCAACACTGCTGGCATTGTCCATATCTTTTCGGAACTGCTCGTCCAGCGTATTGACAGACATCGATACTTTGAGCTTTTTGCACTTTTTCAGCAAATCGATATCTCTTTGTATCAACTTCGATTTCGTTGCGATCATCAGCTCGCAGTCCACCTCGGTCAATTGTTCTAGTATTTTCCGTGTGCTTTCATATTTTTCCTCAAAAGGGTTATAACAGTCCGTCACCGATGAAAGAAAAACAGTTTTGCCTTCCAGTCTCTTTTTGCTGATTGCCTTATCACACTGCTTGATATCAATAAATTGTCCCCACTCCTCACTGTGGTTTGTGAAGCGCTTCATGAAACAGGCATAGCAGTACTTGCAGCCATGCGGACAGCCGACGTAAGGATTGATCACATAATCGCTTGCGGGCAAGTTTGATTTGGTCAGCAGGTCTTTTACTTGTATCGTTCGTTCGATGATTTCCATAAGTTTTTCCTCCGTAATGCTTATGTGGCGGCAAACGGCGGCGCAGACAGCGCCGCCCTAAAATCCGCCTTTATGAAAGAACATCTCGACAAAGAGAAATGCTATGAGTTTGATGATGACTTGATGCAGCAGATCTTAATGTTCTATGATTCCTGCTGCGGCGTTTCATCCAATTGATACAGCTTTACCCCGTGCGCCGGCACTGTGTCTGTCAGCACATCCTCAAATACAAGTCTCTCGCCGCTCCAAAGCTCTGTCGCGCCACACACTTCTCCTTGCAGGCCTGAGAACTGCTCCACCTCTTTCAGACAGCAGGCGAGAACCTGCTCGGACTCCTGAAAGTTAAACAGTGCCAGATACCGCTCACCGTTTTTCTCGTTCAGACAGCTCCAGACTGCATACGCCTCATTTTTCTCAAACTGCCTTCCGACATATTCGTTCGCTGTCAGTTTGAGAATTTCTTTTCTTGTCAGTAAATCCAATGTCCACGCGTTCAGCTTAGTCAGCTCCGCGCCAATCATCAGCGGTGAACCAAAGATACACCAAAGCGTCATCATTGTCCGCTGCTCGTCTTTGGTAAAATTCGTTTCCCACTCCCTGCCAAAGCCCTTTCCAAGCCTGCCAATCGGCAGCATGTCACAGTCTGGATAAGACCCTTGCGCTACATGGTTCTGCCACAGCTCACAGCGGTCAAACATATTTCTGAGCAGATCCCACTGGTCCCAGAAATCGTCGGTGATGCGCCACATATTCGCGTACTTCTCATAGTGCCACGCCTTTTCAATCAATGCCGGTCCCGGTGAGAGCGACAGTACGATATCACGTCCGCACTTCTCAATCGCGCGGTGCAGCATCTCGACCTCATGCGCGGCTGAATACGGGTCATGCTTATACAGGTTCGTATTGCAGATATCATCACACTTAATATAGTCAACGCCCCACTGCGCATACAGGCTGATGATGGAATCATAGTATTCCTGTGCTCCAGCCGCATCTTTGCGCACGCCATACATGTCAGGGTTCCAGCCACAGATCGAGGACGGGTCCGCGATCTCATTCGCCGTGACTTCTGTTCCCAGCACAGGGAGATGCCTGTGTGCCGCTATCCTTGGAATGCCGCGCATGATGTGGATTCCAAACTTTAAGCCAAGGTCGTGCACATATGCCGCCAACGGCGCAAACCCATTGCCGCCTGCTGCGGAAGGAAATCGGTTCTCCGCCGGAAGAAGCCTGCCATACGCGTCGATTGCCTCATCGCCAAATGGGATATATTGATACTTGTCACGCATTGTCCCGGCATCCTTCGCATACCACTCGATATCCACCACAATGTACTCCCAACCTGCATCCTTTAGATGCGCTGCCATATAATCCGCATTCGCCTTAACCTCTTCCTCGTTGACTGTCGTATCGTAATAGTCATAGCTGTTCCACCCCATCGGTGCTTTGTCCATCCGAAATTTCATGAAACTCTCCTCTCATACCACACTGTACTCCATCATCTCGTATACAAGCTTTGAGCCCTCTGCAATCTCAGATGGAAGCAGTGCGCGCGCCACGCACTTTAACTCATCTGACGCATCGTCCTCTCTTTTGAGATATGCATAATCTCCCTCAAGACGATCAACAGTATAATAAATTTTATCCAACAGCATCCCAATCACGCTCCTATGATTTCCTTCACCGCTGCTGCGATCTTGTCACATTTGCAGTTGGCAAAGAAATACTCCTCAAACCGCTCTCCACTGAGCGCTCCCTTGCACAGTTCCCTGTCAAGCTTCGGCAAAATATCACACAGATCTACATGCGTTACAGTCTTTACCTCATCGAGAATCTTCTTGTTGCGCTGCTCCGGCACGACACGCTCCTTCGGGTATCCACCGCCGCCCGGTGCACAGAAAAGCTTCTCAAAAATATATTCAAGATTGAGTTCTCCGCCCCACCCAAAATTCTCCGCAAACGGCAGCGCCACGCAGTTTCCGTCATTTACCTGAGAGAACAGATACGCATCAAGCGGCGATTCAATATGACCGCAGAGCACCTTGGGAAATGCATTGCACGCAAGCATCGCACCCTCTCCTGTTCCGCATCCCGTGATGACAAAATCCGCTGCTCCGGAATTTAAAAGTACTGCCGCAAGAATTCCGTTTTGCACATAGGTCAGTTGATGTGCATCCTCTGCTGTGTACATACCATAGTTAAAGACCTCATGTCCCATCGGTTCCACAACCTTTTTGAGCGTCTCGCAAATCATGGCATTTTTAGCCGCCTGACTGTTTTCGTTAATCAATGCAATTTTCATTTGTTTTCCATCCTTTCTAAAACGAATCCTTTGTGTATACACATAAGCACAGTATAATCTTTTTGCAGCACTTTTTCCACTACTTTTCATCAGAACACATATTTAACAAAAAGATTGACTGTTTTATAATTTTTTTGTTAATTTTATACATTTCTCATTGCTTTCGTCATCTTTTTGAGCTATATTGAATATATAGAAGAAACACATGTCAGGGGGCGGAAATTTTGATTGCAAAGAAGAATGATTTTAAGAATGATATACTCAAAGAAATGAATAGTGAAGGTATATACGAACCGCCAAAAACGCTCTCTTTTATATCACCTTCCAAAATAAACCATATCCCTCAGGAAGAGTATGATCAATTGGTAGAACCTTACCGTGAAGCCATGACAAGGCTCGAAGTCCGCATGAATGGACTGAATGAAGATTATCGAAAAAAATACAGGGATTACCCAATCCACAATATACAGGCACGCATCAAGAGCAGAAAGAGCATCGAGAAAAAACTTGACTGTAAAAGTCTCCCGATCACAGCCTTCACTGCCAAGGATAACTTGACCGATATCGCCGGAATCCGCGTCATCTGTTATTTTGTGGAGGATATTTTCAGCATCCTCTCACTGGTAAAGGCACAGACAGACCTCTTAATCTTAAAGGAGAGCGACTATATCCACTATCCGAAAGAGAGTGGATACAAGAGCTATCATATGGTGCTGGGCATTCCAGTGTACCGCATCGAGGGCATGCAGTACTATCCTGTCGAGATACAGTTTCGCACGCTTGCTATGGATTTGTGGGCTAGTATGGAGCACCGCATCTGCTACAAGGGCGAGACGCCTGACGAGACGACGGATGCATTCCGGCTATACTCTGGCGAGCTCTCTGAGATGGAGCGCCGCATGAAGCACCTGCTCGATGAAATCCGACGGGATAACCCACAAGAACCGATGCAATAGACTTTATGCCAGACTCTTGATTTCAATCGTGATACTACAGTCTGCGATGAACTGATAATTTGCTTCCAATCCATAGGAAATATGTATTTTGATACAGTCGTCATGTTCTGTCACGCAGACTTCTCTGGTATCCATCGCGATCAGAATATTGCCGAACGGGGTAAAATAATCTGTCATGGTTTTTTTCCCTTCGGAAAATACCATTTGTACATTTACAGGTCCCTTTTTCCAGAGACAGAACTCCTTGTCACGAAGCTTGATCATATTCGATACTGGCTCCGCCACTTCCTCCATATTCTCCTCATACAGTATATAATGCGCATTGTTGCGATAATAATACTCTCCGGGACAAATCGTCTCGATCTGGTCAAGCTCCTCATCCGAAGCCGCCTGGCTGACCTCGCTGTCCACAAACTGAAGACCGCGCACCGATACCAGTACCGCCTTTGTCATATATGCCTCCTTCTGCACTGCCTGTGATTTTTATTGAAAATACTCCAGCAGTGCAAATTTATAGTTAATTTCCACTGCGTCTTTTCCATCCTGCCCTTCACTGCCATAAAAATAGGACTCCATAAATGCTGCCGCATCCTCCTGTGTCAGCTCCTCTCCATTCTCATCCAGAATGCAATTCAAACCTGAGTTGACAAAAATCTCCGGGCTGAGTGCGCCAATCCACAGAATCACGCCAAGTACCGCCAGTGCTTTTTTCATGAATGTCATATGTCCATATCCTCCTATCTTTCTGCTTTATATCAGTAAGTATGGACATAAAAATAATGTTTATACACTTTTTCTGCGATCGTTCTTCTCGAGCTGAAGCTGCTCGATAATCGCTTCCTCCTGATTGTTAATATGCTTGCGCACAATCTCCGCCGCCGTTACCTTATCTTTTTTCAAAATACACTGATACATTTCCAAATGCTCCTGCCGCAGCATCTCATGGGAGGAAGCATCTTTGAGATACTCAAAGCGGTATCTGTACATCTGTTCGGACAAATTACTGACCAACTGTATCAGTCTGGCATTGCCTGTAGACAGCACAATCTGATCGTGAAACGCCACATCTGCCTCCGCGAGCATTCGTGTATCGTTTGTCTTGACCGCATCGGAAAAATGCTCACACGCCTGAAAGAGCGCCTCTAACGCCTCCTGTCCCATGCGCTCACAGGCAAGCTCAATCGCAAGCACATCCAGCGCGCGCCGCACCTCCATGACATCCTTTAAATTCTTTAAGGTAATCTGCGCCACCTCCGCGCCGCGCCGCGGTATCATGATCACAAGTCCCTCAAGCTCTAGTTTCCTGATTGCCTCTCGAATCGGAGTGCGGCTCACGCCGAGCTTATTTGCCAGATGAATCTCCATCAGCCGTTCTCCGGGCTTGAGCTTTCCTGTAAGTATTTCCTGTCTTAACGTGTTGAATACCACATCTCTGAGCGGTAAATATTCGTCATCATTCATCATACTCATATATGCCCTCCAATCACGATTCTGTATTGTAAAATCCCGTTACATTTACCTGTGCCTCGATTCCCTTTGTCCTGAGCGTCTGGTCAACATACACTGCCGCCGCACGCGCTGTCTCCTCCTCCAGAAAAACACCGAAAATACTTGGACCACTGCCGCTCATCAGCGCATTCATCGCACCGCTGCCGCTCATCATTTTCTTGATGTCTGTAATGATTGGATACGCGCGCTCTGTGACGGTCTCCATCACATTCTCCATATGCTGCGTCATGCGCTTCAAGTCGCCCTGCCCCAGCGCCTCCACCATACCGTCAATGTCAGGATGCCGCTCAAGCGCGTTCGCATGAAGATTCTCATAGACCCATTTGGTCGGCACCATAATCGGCGGCTTCACGATCAGAAGCGATGCCTGCGGCGGCGCTGGCAGCGGCGTGAGTCTCTCGCCGATTCCCTCCGCCAGCGCAGTGCCTCCCAATATGCAAAACGGTATGTCCGCGCCGAGCTGAACTGCCTGCTGCATCAGTTCTTCTTTGGTGAGCCCCAGCTCGTACAGGTCATTCATAGCAAGCATTGTGACTGCTGCGTCTGTACTCCCCCCTGCCATTCCTGCCGCCACAGGAATATTTTTCTTGAGCCTGATCTCCACGCCCTGCCGTATCCCGTACTGCTGCCGCATCAGCTTTGCCGCCTGAAATACCAGATTGTTCTCCAAATCCCCCAGATAGTCTCTGCTGTTGACAGACAGAATGATATCCGGGTCCGTTCTCTTCTTAAATTCCAGCTCATCATAAAGGTCCACCGTCTGCATGACCATCTTGACTTCATGATACCCATTTTCGAGACGCCGGCACACATCGAGCGCCAGATTGATCTTTGCTCTTGCCTTGTAACTTTGTTTCTCCATCCAATTCCCCTTCTGACCGACTTTGTATTTTTTCTCGTACAATTTTCTTCATTATATAAGAAAATGCCAAGTTCGTCAACACTTTAACAAAATAAGCCAAAAACAAAAAGCGCCAACGCAGTCTCTCACCGCGTTGGCACCTTGTTATCCCTTTCATATATTTTTTAATACCTTCCTGACTGCTCCTGTCCCAGCCGTCAGTTTCCGGAAATAGCCGCACACGGTTTCCGCCATGCCAACCTCATATAAATCCACACCAAAGACTGCCTTATTTTGCAGAACTGGGCGAAGCAGCGCCTCCACGTCTACCCTCTCCCCCAACCGGATTCCTGCCACATACGGGCAAAGCGTCTCTAACAGCGGGTCCGGGCTGAGCGCAAAAGGCCTGCCCGCATCATCCACCGCCATCAGATACCTCAGCCACCCCGCAAACACAAGCGGTATCATCTTTAAGTCCGACACCTGATGTTGTTTGGAGGCATGGTATGCCTTGATTGTCTCCCCAAAGCGGATTGCCAGCTTCTGTGAGGTATCTGTCGCGATTCGCTGCGGCGTATCCGGCATAAATGGATTTGGAATGCGAACGTTTAACACCGTGTCCAAGAACTCCCGCGGATTCAATATTTCCGGGTCTGTCACAACGGGCAGCCCCTCCTCGTAACCAATGATTGCTACGAGCTTACTCAGCTCTGTATCCTTCATCTCGTCAGAGATTTTCTGATATCCAAGCAGGCAGCCAAAAATGGCAAGTGTCGTGTGCAGCGGATTCAGGCAAGTGCATACCTTCATCTTTTCCACCTTGTCAACAGTCTCCCGCTCCGTGAAAATCAAACCGCCCTTGTCCAGCGCCGGACGGCCATTTGGAAATGTATCCTCTATCACTAAATACTCGCACTCCTCGGCATTGACAAACGGCGCCACAAAGGTATTCTTGGAGGTAATGACGGGTTCAAGCTCCTCAATGCCGTCTTTTTTCAGCATCTCCTCCACGCAGGCATCGGGTCTGGGCGTAATTTTGTCAATCATGGTCCACGGGAAAGCTACCTTGTCTTTTGACTGGACATAACGCAAAAAGCCTTCGTCCACCAAATGATTTTGGGTCCATTTTTCAGCAAAGGCAGCTATTGCATCACGCAGTTTATCGCCATTATGCGAACAATTGTCCATACTCACCATGGCTAGGGGCTTTTTTCCAGACAAATACCGATCATACAATAATGCTGTCACTTTTCCAAGCGTACTTACTGCCGCCTGCGGTCCCGCCTCGAAGTCCGCGGCAACGGACGCAAGCACCATGCCCTTGCCATCTACAAGGCTGTACCCTTTTTCCGTGATTGTAAATGACACCATTTGCAGCGAATCTTTTGCAAAGATCTCCCTTAACCGGTCAAAGGCAGCTTCCTGTTCTCTGTCGAGCACCAGCGTCTCCACGATACTGCCAATCACCGTCTTTTCCACACTGCCATCCGCCTTTAGGGTCGCTAAAATACTCAGGTTATCATGCGGCTGGTACATCTTCTCGATGATTTCATAGTCAAATCCCTCCACGACGACAAGCCCGCGGTCTAAGACGCCGTCATTGAGCAGGCGCTGCACCACATTTGCCTGAAAGGCGCGAAACAGATTGCCTGCGCCGAAATGCACCCAAAACGGATTTTCCATTGTTGCCGCCGCCACCTTCTCGCGGTCAAATTGCGGAAGCAGATATCCTTTCTCCTCCCACGCCGAGCGGTTTTTGATTCCTGTCTGATCGAATGTCATCATAATCTCTTTGCCCCCTTCTCAATTGCCTCCCACAAACCGTTTAAATACGCTGCGCCGAGCGCTCTGTCATAGAGACCATATCCCGGCATAGCCACCTCGTCCCAGATCATGCGTCCGTGGTCGGGACGTATGGGACCATCAAAGCCAATCTCGTACAGCGCCCTCATAATCTCATACATGTCAAAGGTCCCGTCCGATGACAGGTGCGCCGCCTCCTCAAAGTTTGTCGGCGAGATAAATTTCAGGTTCCGCACATGTGCAAAGTGTATCCTTCCTTTCAGAGACCGAATCATATCGGGCAGATCATTCTCCAGATTTGTGCCGTAAGAGCCGGAACAGAACGTCACGCCGTTATGCGGATTGTCTACCATCTGCATCATGCGAAGGATGTTTTTCTTGTTGATGATGATGCGCGGCAGCCCAAATACACTCCAAGCCGGGTCATCTGGGTGGATTGCCATATTGATCTCATACTGATCACAGACCGGCATGATCTGTTCCAAAAAATACTTCAGGTTCGCAAACAGCTTTTCATCATCTATGTCCTCATACTGCGCGAACAGCTCTTTGACATGCGCCATTCTCTCCGGTTCCCAGCCCGGCATCACAGTGCCGTTCGTATCCCCTGCAATCGAGGCAAACATCTTCTCCGGGTTCAGCGCATCGACTGCCTCCTGCGTGTAGGCAAGCACGGTAGACCCGTCCTGCCGCACCCTCGCAAGCTCAGTCCTTGTCCAGTCAAACACAGGCATAAAATTATAGCATACAAGGTGAATATCCTCTTTGCCTAAGTTCTCTAGTGTCTCAATGTAATTGGCTATATACTGCTCACGCTCAGGCACGCCTGTCTTGATCGCATCGTGAATATTCACGCTCTCGATTCCCGCTATATGCAGCCCCGCCGCCTGAACCTCCTCCTTCAATGCACGTATACGCTCCCTGCTCCACACCTCCCCCGGCGCCGTGTCATACAGCGTCGTGATCACGCCCGTCACGCCCGGAATCTGGCGAATCTGTTTGAGTGTTACGGTGTCAAATTTACTGCCATACCATCTGAGTGTCATTTCCATTGTCTTATCCCCGCTTTCCGTTTGAAAAAGTCATTCCAACAGTTTCTTCTATTATATAAAGTCTGTCCTGCGATTGCCATTGAAGCACTTGCCCAATACATTGCAAAAGTTGCGGTATTATGCTATTCTGTAATCAAACTTCAGAAAGGACTTTTACCAATGAAAAAAAATCTGCAGACTGCCTTCCAGACCCGACAGTACATGTTGACAAAAGATTATGAAATCTATTACTACTGCGACCGTGATCTGCCGCAGGTCGCACTGCACGCACACGACTTTTACGAATTTTATTTTTTCCTCGAAGGTATGGTGCATATTGAGATTGACCATACGCGCTATCCGCTGTCCTTTGGCGATGTGATCTTTATTCCCCCGAAAATTGCACACCGCCCCATTCTGCACAGCAGAGAACTCCCTTACCGGCGCTTTGTGCTGTGGCTGAGCGACGCCTATTTCAGACAAATCCTATCCCTGTCCCCAGATTACAGGTTTCTGCCACAGTATATGGCGTCGCACAACAACTACATTCTCCACCACGACCGCTATACCTTTAACACGCTCCAATCCCTCCTCCTGCGCCTGCTCGAAGAACTGCACGCAGACCAGTTTGGGTGCAGGACACAGGCCGCACTGTGTATCCAGAACCTGCTGCTCCAGATCAGCCGCGTGCTCTACGACCAAACGCATCCCAAAGCCAAAAGCACTGGTCTGTCTCTGTACCAAAATGTGCTGCACTATATTGAAGAACATATTGAGGAGGATTTATCGCTCGACCAGCTCGCAGCGGTCTTTTATGTGAGCAAATACCACATTGCCCATACCTTTCGTGAGAATTTGGGCGTTTCCGTACATCAGTATATCACCAAAAAAAGGCTTGCCCTCTGTCGGGAAGCCCTTCTAGGACACCAAAAAATCGCTGAAACAATTGCCTCCTTCGGCTTCAAAGACTACTCCAGCTTTTACCGCGCCTTCAAGAAGCAATATGGCGTCTCACCGAAAGCATTTCAGGACAGCCTGCCAAAACGCGCGGAACGTCGTTCGCCGCTTTGAACAAAATACAGCATCAGTTTTTGTCCTGATTATTTTTTATGGAACTTTGGTTCTAACACTACCAATTTTACCTGTTTCATTGTATAATGAGCTAAATGAAAGAAAAAGGAGACAATGATATTATGGCACAGAATCCAGTTATCACAATTGAAATGAAAAACGGCGATCTCATCAAAGCAGAGCTTTATCCCGAAATCGCACCGAATACGGTCAATAATTTTATCAGCCTGATTCAAAAAGGCTACTACAATGGTCTGATTTTCCACCGAGTAATCAATGGCTTTATGATCCAAGGCGGTTGTCCTGACGGCACAGGAATGGGCGGCCCGGGCTACTCGATTGCCGGGGAATTTGCGCAGAACGGTTTTGAGAACGAATTAAAGCACACGCCCGGCGTGCTTTCCATGGCCAGAAGCATGATGCCGGACTCCGCAGGAAGCCAATTCTTCATTATGCACAAGACAAGCCCGCACTTAGACGGCGCTTATGCAGCATTTGGAAAGGTGACGGAAGGACTAGATATCGTGGACAAGATTGCGACCACAAACACCGATTACGCCGACAGACCGCTCGAAGATCAGGTGATGAAAAGCGTTACGGTGGATACGTTTGGGGTGGACTATCCTGAGCCGGAGAAGTGCTAAAGCACTTCTCCAAAATGATTCTGGAATAACAAAGTCCCAGTAAGAGGCGCTACTCTTCGGATGCCTGTGTGCACATTTTTATTTTACTTCTTTTTCTGTATAATCTGATGTTCCTCTAACAGCTTCTCAATCACAGTTCCTTTGACTGCTTTTAGAAGCGGCAGCTTCAATGCATTTAGGGGACCGGGCAGCTCGATATCCAGCGGCGACTTGCCGTCCATCAGCTTGACGGTGCTGTCGAGCAGCTCGCGGATATCGTACACGCTTGCCCACACTTCCGGCACACCGCGGTCCACTTTCAAGAGTCCATACACTGCCTCCATCGCTGTACGCACGGAGTACTCTGTCGTGAAAATAGTGTCTCTTGGCGTCTCTGCAAACTGACCTAAGAATGCAAAGTTGACACATCCGTCAGGAATCACATCGGGTCTGTCGCCCTTTCGCCGCGGCATAAAGAACGCGGTGATATACGGCATCATGGTAGGCACTGTCACTACCTCATTCTTAGCGAGCGCGGGGATATCCTCCACAGGGATGCCCAAATGATACAGCCATTCCTGCGTAATCTCCTCACCCGTACACTCCTTCATAGGCTTCTTCACATAATCGCCCTCGACATCGGTAAAGAGACTGTATACCCAAATACAGACTTCATCCTTCTTCTGCGTTCTGAACTGTCCCTGTCTGTTGATTGTCCAGCTCAACAGCCATTTAGAGTCCATACAGCTCACGATACCGCCTGTGACGACATTTCCAGTCCGCGGGTCTCGCTTACAGATTTTTTGGATTTGGTCAATAATCTGCTGATTCGATGTCGTGACGGTCGCAGACTCCCAGTTTGTCTTGTCGATGTTCGAGCAGAATTTCTCCGGGTGTCCAAAGGACGCATCCTGCGCCGCTATATTTTTCCAAAGGCTCCAGCAGCCGCTTCTCCTGACCTCGGCATCGCCTACTGGCGCATGTGTATGGTCGCCGTAGATAGTTCCCTCTGTACAACTTCCGTTCGTCACAAACACAAGATCATTCTCTGTGAGCGCAATCGTGGTTTCCTCACCGTCCACCTTGCATTCAATTGACCGTGCAATCTTTTTGCCGTCGTCCGTCTTTTCAAAGAGGACATTTGTGACCTCTGTCTTATACTGGAAGGTGACACCTGCTTCCTCAAGGTACTTGATCATGGGCAGAATCAGGGATTCGTACTGATTGTACTTTGTGAACTTCAAGGCACTAAAGTCAGGCAGTCCGCCGATATGGTGGATGAACCGCTGGAAATAAAGCTTCATCTCCAATGCACTGTGCCAGTTCTCAAACGCGAACATTGTGCGCCAGTACATCCAGAAGGTCGAGTTGAATACCTCATCATCGAACACATCCTCGATGGTTTTGTCGTACAGGTCCTCATCCTTTGTCATAAAGAGCTTCATAATCTCCATACAGCCCTTCTGGCTTAGGTTGAATTTTCCGTCGGTGTGGGCATCTTCACCCTGCTGAACCGTCGCACGGCAGAGGGAGTAGTTCGGGTCCTTTTTGTTAAGCCAGTAGTACTCATCCAGCACGGACACACCCGGCGTCTCGATGGAGGGAATGCTTCGGAACAAATCCCACAGACACTCGAAATGGTTCTCCATCTCACGCCCGCCGCGCATAATGTATCCTCTTGACGGGTCAAAGATACCATCACATGCACCGCCGGGTAAGTCCATTGCCTCCAGCACATGAATGCGTTCGCCCTTCATCTGTCCATCTCTCACTAAGAAACATGCCGCCGCAAGCGCACCGAGACCGCTTCCCACGATGTATGCGGACTTGTCGTCAACCCCCTCCGGCTTTAAAGGGCGGGCAAAGGCTTCGTAATTACCATTACTGTAGTATATTCCCTTGCTGTTTCGCTCGAACCGTCCGCGCTCGGTGTTGCGAAAGTTGCTTACCCTCTCGGCCACCTCCTTTTTGCGGGCATCCTTTTTATTTTTTGATACGATTGCGGTCGCTCCTGCCGCGACAGCCGCTGCTGCTGCGACACCAAGCTTTACATGATTTTTATTTGCCATTTTATGTTCTCCTTTCATATAAAAACGTTCTGTTTGATAAGGTTAGTATATCACAAAATGACTATTGGTCAATTCTTTTTTTGTCAAATTCATTCTTTTTTAAGAAAGGTTATACTTTCATTATCTTTCTGTGTCCTGCATGTAGACAATATCCTGTATTATCTCCAAATCCTTTGTTTCAAGCAGAAGCGTTTCTTGTATGTCTTCCAATAAACACGTTTCCTCATCCCCTGCAAAGGGCTCTAAATCACTCAATTTTTCTGTATATGGGCTGCATTGTTTCTCCTTTTTTGCCCTTTGTCTCTTTTTTTCATATATAGAATATCCCCCTGACACCATGCGTATACATTTGGGGATGCGAAATACAAAAAATAGCACAGTTGTCAACACTGCAAATAAAATGGCTGCCCCCATAAGCAGCCTAGATACGCCCACCATCATTTCTATACTCATCTCTATTTTCGTTCCTATTCTCATTCCTATCTTCATACCTGCGATATACAAGCGCTCTCTTTCAGTTCCCTCAGTATTGTATCTGATATGTCGATCGAACCATCTTATGTGCCCCGTCCATTATCCACCGAATTGTTTCAATCTCTTGATAGATCGCACTTGTCGCACTCTGTTCCATCCGCTGCATATCATCTTCGAGCGCATTCAGCACCGCAATAATCTCATCACTCGTCACGCCGTCTTCCCTAAAATACTTCACATATTCGACCACCCTAGAGGCAATCTCCCTGTACATACGCAGCGTGATGATCTCCCGGTCAGGTTCCACATCATTTAATTCTTTGAGTTCAATCAAACTGTGCCAATAGGCCCCATACATTCCCGCGTCTGTGCCGTCAATCTGCGATGCGATCACCGTCTTGTAAAATGTACCCAGTTCTACATACAGCCTGCATCGCCTGTACTCCATCGATTTAGCGCTGTCCTCTGCATAATAATCACGCGCTGTCTGAAACCAGCTAACTGCGCGCGCCTGACGACTTTCTTCATGCTCGTAATAATACCAGTAGGCATTGCCCATCTCATAGCAGAAATCTGCATATGCCGGTTCATTTTTCTTCTGAAAATTCTGTAAATACCGATGCGAACTGATGCTCAGCTTCAGGAAAAGTTCCTCCTCTGCTTCACTGAATATCCCATCCTCAACTGCTCTCGCATAGAATCCATGGTAAGCGTCCTGTCTGCTCTCATCAATGGCAGCTGCGTTAAAATACAGCTTGCAAGCCTCCACCGAATCCGATGAAATCTCTGCCATATGCATAAGCTCTTCATACGCATCCCCCTGTCTCCTGCCCGCTTCCGCAGAAAATGCCACACCGCTCACTGCGCACAGCACCGCCATCCCGCCAAATGCGCCAAAAATCTTTAGTCGAAGGCGGTACTTATGCTGCGTCTGTATTTCGAGATCTTTGTAGTGCTCCAGATCAAACCGAAGCTCCCTGACTGTCTGATAGCGGTCCGACGGATTCTTCTGCGTACACTTTTGTATGATGCGTTCCAACCCTGTAGAAAGTCTCGGATTCCACTTGGTAATCGGATAGATCTCATACGGCGGCTTTGATGGATTGTGCCCTGTCACCAGATGATACAGTGTCATTCCCAGACTATAAATATCCGTGCGCGCATCTGTCTGTCCCATGCCGCCAAACTGCTCAGGTGCCGCATATCCATTCGTGCCCAGACAGCATGTATCCTCCGCACCGCACTCCTTAAATTCGCGCGCAGTGCCGAAGTCTATCAGAACGACACTCCCGTCAGACTTTAGCATGATATTAGAAGGCTTTAGATCTCTGTAAATGATTGGTGCCTCCCGCGTGTGCAGATACTCCAGCACATCACATAATTGCAGCGCCCAATCAGCCACCTTTTCCTGTGGCTGTGCGCCTTCTTCTGCCAGGAACCGCTCTAAAGTGTTCCCTTCTATATAGTCCATTACAATGAGGAAATTTTCATCAGAATCAATGACATCTACGATACTTGGAAGATTTGGATGATTGAGTTTTTTTAATAAATCTGTCTCCATGATAAGGCTTTGCCTTAACAGACTAAAATCCCTATTCAGGGATTTTCGCACTTCTTTCACCGCCCATGGCTTGTTCGCCTTCTCATTGATGGCAAGATATACATTGCTCATGCCGCCATGACCGATTTCATTCAATATTTTATATTTTCCGTCCACGACGGAACCAATTTTCAACATATTTTAATCCGAACTCCCATCTGCCTGCTTCAGCAGGCGTACAAATCAGGATAGTGAAATTTTATATTTCACACTATATTCGCTATTCTTCAGTGTTCATCACTTTGAGCAGTACCACCGATATATTGTCACGCTCGCCCCGCTCCTTGAGGCTGTCAATGATTCCGCGAAGTCGCCCGTTCATAAAATGCGAATTTTCCATTCTCTTTGCCACAAGCCAGTCCATCTTTTCAAGTGTCGTATGGCAATATTTATAGATATCTGCTTCAGTCAAATTGTGCCGAAATCCGTCCGAGCACACTAAAAAAGAGTCCCCCGCATAAAAATCACCCATCAAAAAATCCGGTTTCACACTGCTCACGGTGCCAATGCATTGCAACAAAACATTTCTGCGGGCATCATTCAACGCCTGTTCCGGCGTCATATGCCCGAGCGCGACTTCCCTCGCCACATAGGTCTGGTCCGCAGTCAACTGCTCCATACCATTGCCCATCACATAGACGCGACAGTCCCCCACATGCGATATATAATAGCGCCCTTCCAGCAAAAGCAGCGCCGTGAGCGTCGTTCCCATCGCCGCTCTGCCCCTGCCATACTCCATCACTCGTTCGTTACATTCATTCGCAAGGTGATGCCATACCTGTTTGAGCCTATCCTCCGAAAAGCCTCTCGACAAAAGCTGAGGCAATTCCCTCAAAAACCACTGTTCATAGGCACGAACCACCAATGTGCTCGCAATCTCGCCCTGCTCTAAGCCTCCCATGCCGTCACACATCACTGCAAAAGCAGCTTCCCCGCAGAGCGTGTTCGCAACCTTCACGGTCAGACTGTCCTGATTCACCGTTTTCGTCGTTCCCACATCAGTCTGCGCAGCCACCGTATAATGCCATCTCATATGCGCTTCTCCCACTTTTCCTACTTTAACCCAAATTCAAAAACCTCATCCGCAAGCTGCATCAAGCAGCCGTTCTCGAGTTTCCGATACTCATCCACAGCAAGTTTTTTCCCATTGACAAACGTATGATTTAGTGATCCCTTATCAATCAGATAATAACCATCCGGTTTCCTGACAATATCCGCATGATTCCTGCTCACAGCCGGGTTGTCCCTAATGCAGTAATCCACATAAGAGGCATCTTTTCCGAGCTTAAACAGATTGCGGTTGATGGCAATCCGTTCGCCTGTGCGCTTCCGTATAAGATATGGGAACAACTCTTCTTTGAGATTTCGGGTGCGCTGCTTTAGTTCCAGGCTCTCCTTTGCATTCTTCTGTAGGCGGTCAAACTCCTCTGTGCTGCCATAGCCGTCCTCATCCGCGCCTTCCTCTGTGCTGCCATAGCCGTCTTCATCCGCTTCTTCCTC
>CAJUII010000011.1:0-7039 GCA_910586405.1 uncultured Lachnospiraceae bacterium | reverse complement strand
TGCTGCCATAGCCGTCTTCATCCGCTTCTTCCTCCGCGTTGTTGTAGTCGTCTTCATCCGCTTCTCCCTGTGCGAACGCATCCACGGATGCGTTGTCGTTCTGCGCACTGCACTGATCCGCAAACGCCCTCAACAAAACACTGCAAAAATCCCTAATTTCCTCCAGACACTGTCCGGCATCCTTCCGCACATCACATTGAATCGGTATATAAGGAATCAATACCTGGTCCGCCTGTTCGCTCAAATAGATTTCCTTCGGGTCAAGCAGCAGTCTGTCCACAGAGAGCATATATTCTTCCAAGCTGAGCGCCGTTGTAATCATGTCAGCCAAAAACGCTAACATCTGTTCCTTTCCGCTCGGTGCACTGCTTTTGCTGAAATATTCATACAAGCTTTCCATCCCTGTAATGCGCACTTTCAGTCTGCCATCCTGGTATACTGTCTGCGGCACGCCCTTGATACGGTTTCCCGCAAGCATCTTGACTGCAAGCCTGTCAATCTGCTCCTCCGCAACATGATAGACTCTGTATGTCTCTCCCGACTCTGTCACTGTCTCAGCCTGATACGGCGCCTCCTGCTCCTCCTGTACCACGGCGTCTACAGTGCTTATCGCCTCACACAGACACATCATTCTCTTATAAATCTGCTCCATGCTCTGATACTTATTGATGTGCTGTTCATCCGTCTCATCACTTTCCGTCAAGTAACCGACAGCTACGTTAGCGGGAAAAAGCGCAGCATCAACTGGCACATCATCACCAAAAAACAATGCACTCAGCTGCATGATTTCCAGATCCAGATCTTCCAGGCTCTCCACCGCATTGATCTCAAAGCTTTCTCCATGATGTTCTTTTAGAAAAAAGATAAGCCGTTCAAGATACGCCCTGTCCTTTTCCAATATCGCTATCCTGTACATACTAACAACGCCCTTCTTCTGTTCTCATATCAGTAAAAAATGTGTCCGCCGATTCGAATCCCCTCAAGACCTGGTATCGGAGTCCTGAAATACACGCACTGCCCGACATTGGTCACTCCGCTCATGGCCTCGTCAGCCGCCTTATAGCAGCTTGCTGTCGCAGAATCATTTGCCAGCGCCAGCGCCAAACGACCGCTTGCCACCGGAGAGAACTGCTTATTCTGATAAACTACGCCGACTACGGTATTGGGATAGATGGAACTGAGCACTCTGTTGATGACGACAGCACCTACAGCCACCTGTCCAGAATACGGCTCGCCCCCCGCCTCACAGTAAATGATATTTGCCATGAGTTTGCGGTCTCCCTCCTCAAAGGTGACTTCGGATATATCACGCCATTTAGACTTTGCTGCCAGACGTGATTTCGCCAACTCCTCCTCATACTTTTTCTGGAGTGCAGCAATGTCCTGCTCCTGCTCGTCGAGCATGGACTCCAGCGCGTCAATTGTGGCTTCCGCGTCTGCAATCTGATTGGTGTAGCTCGACACATTCGCGGAAGTCTGGCTGACAAGCCCTGCAACCCGGCTCTTCTCCGCCTCCGCCTGCTCGCGCAAATCATTCAATGCCAAAAGCTCTTGATTAAGCTGCTCTTTTGTCTCCTCCACATGCCTGCGGGTATCTTTGAATTGTTCCAGCATCTTCCGGTCATACGCATGGATGCGATCTATATAATCGCTTTTATTCAAAAAGTCCGAAAAGCTGGTGGACGAAAATAGAAAACTCAGATAGCTGTCGCTCCCGCCCCGCTCATACATTGCCTTGATGCGGACTTTCATATTTTCATATTGCTCATCTTGGATACGGATTGCCTCCTCAAGCTCTGCCTCCGTTTGTTCAATGTCCGCTTCCTTCTCCTTGATCTGCGTCTCTATTCCCTCCAGATTGGTGCTTACCTGCGCCAGATCATCATTGAGCGTGCTCAACTGTCCCAGAAGGGAATTTTTCGTAATTTCCAGAGACTCCTTGTGCTCCTCTGTATCCTCCTTTGCATCCTCTGTCTTTTCCTTCTCGGCCTTTGCCTTTTGCAGCCGTTCCAGTGTTGTCTCAGCATAGGCTGTCCTTGACACACTTCCGACAAAAACCACTGCCACCACCGTAGCAAGCAGCATTGCCGCCGGCCGTTTATATGACACTTTCATGAATCCCTCTTTCCTTCCACACTACTCCATGATTCCGCTTCTGTTCGAGCGGGCACTATTTTGTTCCAAAGATTCTGTCGCCAGCATCCCCCAGTCCCGGAACAATATAGCCGTGCTCATTTAACCGCTCATCCACCGCGCCAATATATAAATCCACATCAGGATGATCCTTTTTCATGCGCTCTACCCCTTCGGGAGCGGCAATGATACACATAAAATGAATGTTTCTGCATCCCCTGTCCTTGAGCATACGAATCGCCGCAGAGGAAGAGCCGCCTGTCGCGAGCATCGGGTCCACCACAAACACTTCCCGCTGGCTGCAATCTTCAGGAAGCTTGCAGTAATACGATACTGGCTCTAAAGTGTCCGGGTCGCGATAAAGTCCGATATGTCCCACCTTCGCAGCCGGTATCAACTGTAACATTCCATCCACCATACCAAGCCCTGCGCGCAAAATGGGCACCACCGCCAGTTTTTTGCCCGCCAGCTCCTTCACCTTCGTCCTGCAAATGGGTGTCTCGATCTCCACATCCGCAAGCTTTAACTCCCTGGTAGCCTCATAACATATCAGGTTTGCAATCTCGCTGATTGTCTGCCTGAAATCCTTTGTACCAGTCTCCGTCCTTCTGATTACCCCTATCTTATGTTGAATCAGCGGATGATCCATCACTATGATTTTTGCCATGATGCCGCCCTCCTGTTTCTCTTATGTCTCATCAGTTGTTTTCATTGTCTCTTCCTCTAGTGCCTGAATTGCCGCCACGCGTCTGCAATGCTTCTCCTCGCCCGGAAAGGCAGTGTTCAGGAACGCCTCAACAATGCTAAGTGCCAGATTGGGGCCGACAATGCCAGCACCCAGTGCCAGCACATTTGCATTATTATGTTCTCTTGTCAATCTTGCGGACACTGTATCGGAGCAGAGTGCACAGCGAATACCTTTCACCTTGTTCGCCGTGATGGAAATGCCAATTCCTGTCGTGCAGATCACGATTCCCCTGTCACATGCTCCTGACGCAACCGCCTTCGCGACTGCCTGCCCAAATGCAGGATAATCACAGGAATCCTTTCCATAACAGCCAAAATCCTCATACTCGAGCTGATGATCCGCAAGATACTTTATAACCTCCTGCTTTAGATCATATCCGCCGTGGTCACATCCAATTGCTATCATATCGTTGTCCTCCTTTAATCTATTAATATTTTATACATGTATCACCCTGTGTCCCGCCGCCTTCAACAGCCGGTTCATAACTGCCTGTCCAAAGCCTTCATCCTGCGCATCACGAAAAGATTCCGCATACATACAGTCAATCTCTTCATCGTCAAATTCGCGCAGAAATGTGTACAACTGCTTTGCCGCCTCATGCACATCACTCCTGCTGCCTGCGTTTTTGACACTCGAAGCATGGTATTGTGCAAGATGCTCCTGCGTGCCGATCACACCAGTTCGCATCCCCGACGCCTCCTGTGCCGCCGCCTGTGCATTGATGTAGCTGACCACGCGCTGCGGTTCGCCTTCCACGATCACAAGCTCCCCTTGGGGCGCATAATGTCGATATTTCATCCCTGGCGCTCTCGGTGCCTGCGCAGTGTCACTGTCATAAATTGTCACATCCATGTCCGTCTCACCGACCACTCCCGCCAGCATCTTCTGTGTGATGCAGCCTGGTCTCAATATCAGTGGTATCTCACCTGTCAAATCTACAATTGTGGATTCAAGCCCAATCTCGGCGCCATCCGCATCGAGGATCATATCAATCCTGCCGTCGAGGTCCTGCACCACATACTTTGCAAGCGTTGGGCTGGGCTTGCCAGACAAGTTTGCGCTCGGTGCTGCCACATACCCTCCCGCCTTCTTTATTAAAAGCAATGCAAGCGGATGATTTGGCATCCGCACCGCCACAGTGTCGAGTCCTCCCGTTGTCTGGTCAGGCACGACTGCCGACTTTCTGAAAATCATGGTGAGTGGTCCCGGCCAGAAAGCATCCGCAAGCTTTGCCGCCTTCTCAGGAATCTCACCAACAATGTAATCCAGTGCTGCCATGTCTGCAATGTGTATGATCAGAGGATTGTCGCTCGGTCGCCCTTTCGCCGCATAAATCTTTCTCGACGAAGCGGGATTGAGCGCATCTCCCCCCAGCCCGTAGACGGTCTCTGTTGGAAAGGCGACCAGACCGCCGCGCCTGATGATGTCACCTGCCATAGAAAGCTTTTCGTCGATACTTTCAGACGTATCCGTATCCCCTATGGCAACGATTGCTGTTTCCATCTTATTATCTCCATTTTTATCTGTAAATTACAGTCATTTTTACATTTCTATTTTAATTCGTATCTATTTTAGCACATTCCTGTTGTTTAATAAAGGTATTGTGTAAAATTTTTGTAACATTTCGTCAATGCTTCTTCGCCGTTCGAAGAATCCAATCCACTGCCGCCTCCGCATTCGTGGGCAAATTTGCAAAGCGCTCTCCCTCCTCTGGCTCTGCCGCTCCCACTTCAAACGCTTGCAGGGCGTAGCGTGCCATCAATCCAGAGACGCGTCCTCTCTCGATGGAATCCTCTGTCCCTAAGACAACCACGACCAAATCATGCGTCATTGTCCCATCATTCGCGGCCAGAGAGGTAACAAGACAGGCACCGGACTTATTGGTCGTCCCCGTCTTGAGACCAGTTACTTCAGACATATTGCGCAGAAGAGGATTCGAATTGCGCACTTCAAGATTCATGGACGGCAGCGTCGCCTCCTGCAACGAGGTCATGTCCTTAACCTGAGGATATACATCCAGCAAATACGACACCATGCGGAACATGTCCTTCGCACTCATGCGGTTCTGACGCTTAGCCGGAATAGGATCTTGTGTGAAGGAGGGCAGACCATGACTGTTGTAAAAGACCGCCTGAGAGAGTCCTAAATCCTGTGCTTTCTGGTTCATCATCTGGACAAAAGCCTCCTCCGAACCGGCAATCGTCTCCGCCAGACACAATGCACATTCGTTGCTAGATGGCAGCAATGCTCCCAGCAAAAGCTCCTGCACTGTAATCTCCTGTCCAGCCTCAAGGGGAATCACCCCATCTGCCGAGGCAGCCAACGCCTGCACTGCTTCGGAGACAGTGACTGTCTGTTCAAGAGATATTTGTCCCGCAAAGAGCGCTTCCATTGTCAAAAGGCATGTCATCAGCTTCGAAGTGCTCGCAATGGGATAGGCGGTGTCCGACTCATACTGATAATAGATCTCTCCTGTGGTGGCGTCCCCAGCCAGCACACCATTGACACCATAAAAATATCCAGCCTGCTCCAGCGCCGCAGGAGAGATCGCAAACGGCGCACGCGTATTGATCTGCAAAATACCTGCATTGGTAACATGCATCTCCACATCCAAGATCATAGCCAAATCCGCAGCCATCATAAAGCAATCATACCCGCTGGAAGGAAGCGGCATAATTAAGGTATAGTAAGATACCTTTTGTCCGTCCACCGCAAACTCATTCCGCCGCAGAGAAATATCGGGGTTCTTGCTGTCCTCCCAGGGGACATTCTCCACACCGACTGGTGTGTAGATCTCTCCCAGATTCATGGATACAGCAGTTTTTGTGATATCGAGAGAAAACCTTTTGTCTGTGTCTTTGAGTATCGAGGCTATATCCCGCAGGGAGAAGTAAGTATTGTGATCATAGCTGTAATCCAGCGTCCTTACAATGTCTGCGGCACCAGACTCCGTCTGTACCTGACATACCCCCACAATCTCATAACTTGCGTCTGTCCTGCAAGGAAGCATGACACAAACTAGCATTACGGCCAGAATAAAACTATATATTTTCTGTGATTTTATTCTCATAAAAATCCTCCCCCTGCCGCCTTTGGGCGGCTTTTCTCGATGTGAGACTTCGACTTCTCCAAAAAGCACTTTGCTGCATTCTCATGCGTCTTGTAATGTATAGATCACAGGATAATGTCCCACAAAAGTCCCGTCTGCGTCATCCGCACTCTCCCCGGTCAAAATCAGACTGGCATCCTTGTGAATATAGTGTTCTGCCTTTGTCCTCACAGCCTGACCATCCTCAAACTGTCTAGTCAGAATGCCATCTGCCGCCTGGTAGGCACCACTGCCGTCATATAGCGTCTGCAACTCCTCCATAGAGGGCAGCAGATTGGGTCCACAGGACATCAGATAGGAGACTGTGGACATCCCAAAGGTCTCCATCACAAGCGCTTCCACTGCTTCCTCGTCCGTATCACCTGCATAGCCTGCCATGAGAAGCCTCTCTGCCACCTGCTCTCGAAAGACTGCTGCAAATGCTTCATAGGCAGCCTGATTGCATGCAGCATAACTTTCCGGCAGAATCGTGCATTGGAAAGTTCCCTCCGAATGAGCACGCTGCGTCAGCGACAGATTGATCTCAATGGTCAGTCCCTGCATTTGAGACTCTACATCCCGCAAGGATACCGAAACCGCTTGTATCTCTTGCAGCCAGCTAAGCGCTGTGACTGCTGCCTGACTTGTGAAGTCCAGCCGAGCAGTCCACACGCCGGACAGATTTTTGTCATTGGATGCAAAAAAGTGCAGATATGTCAGAAGTGCAGTGGAAAGGATTAAGACTGGAAGCAATATAGCTGATACCAAAAACCTCATGATTTTTCTCATTACGAAACCTCCCGATCATGATAGTGGGCGCTTTTTCAACGCGCTGTTGGTAACAGTATACCACAGATTTTTATGAAAATCACTTGATAATTTATACCGCCTGCAAATACCTCCTCTTTCATCCAGTATCACGGCAAAGAGTTTCTTTCCTTATTTATTGTAATATTTTAGGCATTGATCACCTGCATGATGCCCATATAGACTGCCCATGCTACACGCTCCTGATACTCATCTTGTGTCAATAGCTCCGCCTCTGTCGGGTTGCTCATGAAGGCGCACTC
>CAJUII010000010.1:53519-57799 GCA_910586405.1 uncultured Lachnospiraceae bacterium | reverse complement strand
ATGCAAAGCCTAGAGCAGACAAAAGAGAGCAAACGATGTCGGGACAGGAGGATGGATTATTTGTATACTGGAATCACAGCGAAGGAGGCTGATAAGCATGGAATGGGCAGAGGCAATCAAGGAAGCAGTCAGTTTTATGGAAAGCCACATCACAGAGGAGATTACAATGTATGATGTGGCGGCACATGTCAATGTTTCACCGTTTTATTTTCACAAAGGGTTCAACATCTTGTGCGGATATTCCATAACAGAGTACATTAGAAACCGCAGGCTGGCGCTTGCCGGGGAGGAGCTAATCAGCAGTGATGCCACAGTGACAGCGCTTGCCATGAAGTATGGATATGATTCCCCCGACAGTTTTACGAAAGCATTTGCTCGGTTTCACGGATACGCGCCGTCGGTTGTGCGCAGGGACAAAACCATGCTCAAGGCGTTTGCACCGCTGCAAGTAACAATATCATTGAAAGGTGGTTATGCGATGGATTACAAAATTACAGACAAAGGGGCTTTTTCAGTTTTAGCGGCATCGAGGATGTTTGGATATGAAAATGCAAAGCAGGAGATTCCTGCATTCTGGCAGGAACACTATGCTTCTGGGAGAGGTGAAGCTGTATGTGGAATGTTTGGAATCAACATTGATCCCCAGATGGGCAATGAGCGGTTTGAATATTTGATCGCTGATCTTTATAACCCGTGCACAGAGATTCCAGAAGGATTTGTGGTGCGGACAATTCCGGCATTCACATGGGCAATTTTTCCCTGCAAGGGTGCATTGCCGCAGGCATTGCAGGGAGTGAATGAAAAGATCTTTTCCGAATGGCTGCCAGCACTGCATGAGTACGAGTTTGCGGCAGGATACTGTATCGAGATGTACGATGCACCAGACAATTATCCGAATGGAACAAATGACGAAAATTATTATACGGAGATCTGGATTCCAGTCAAAAAGAAGGGCCTATAGAATAAGATCTAACGTATAGAAAGGAAATCCAACTGCACCAGTTTCTTTCTGTTTGGGAGGGGATATTCCTTTTCGGAAAGACACTGGTAGCTGAGTTTGGATAGGATTTGCCTCAGTTCATTGAGTTCAATTTGGTGATGAATGCGGCCAAGTTCATCAAATGCGTGGAGATAGGGGGAGTCAGAGACAAATCCATTGTCTGTATTTACCTGAATGCCACAGGAAATATAAGTGGGTTTTACCTGTGTGATGATGTTTTGAAAACTGGTGTAGCCGATATATTCTATCAGCAGGTTTGCAATGACCAGTGCACACGAAGGAAGCTTCTGGCTTTCTGTGGTCAGATCGAGGCAGAGGCATGTCAATGCAGTGTCAAGATCTGCATATCTTTTTTGGACTTCCCGCAGATATTCTGGATTGATATCAACAGCGTAAACGCGGTGGTATTGTTTCGTGTCAAGGTGTTCGAGACCGTTCCCGCCGGCGATGCCCAATATCATTGCGCTATGAGCAGGAAATGTGTTGAGTTGTTCTTTCATCATGCAGTTTAGTGCTTGTAGTTGCATGACCATGTCTGATTTCATGTGATTCTCATAATCGGACAATGTGATTGTGTTCCATGGGTTTTGCATTTGTTGTTTCCTCCATTGTTGTAGTGTAGAATAATCGTATCATTTCTAAATATTATATACCTGTCAGTTATTTTTAGGAAGATGATAGACCGTGAAATGAATAAAATGTTGGATATGTTTGTCAGGAATTGGCTGCATCGCAGGTTTTGCAAGAATAAAAAGAGTGCGGAGGTTATATTATGAAGCGTTTTGATAGGTGGAAAGGCGGACTATATGGACTGTTGATCGGCGATGCGTTAGGCGTACCATATGAATTTCATTCTGCGGAGCAAATTCCAGCATTTGATAAAATTGACATGGAGCCGCCAGTTGGATTTAGCCGGGCACATGTGGGGGTTTTGCCTGGCACATGGTCGGATGACGGTGCACAGGCGCTATGCCTGCTGGACAGTCTTATGGTCTGTGGGGCGTTTCAGTTAAAGGATTTCTCGGACAGACTGCTGGCGTGGTATCTGGAAGGTACATGGGCAGTGGACGGCATCGTATTTGATGTCGGCATACAGACAGCTGAGGCGCTGAACGCCTACAGGAGTGGGAAAATGCCAAAAGAGTGCGGCATGATGCGTCCAAATGGCAAGGGAAACGGTGCCCTCATGCGGGTGCTGCCGCTTGCGCTCTGGCACAGGGGAACAGACACAGAACTGGTACTGGATGCACATGCACAATGCTTGATCACCCATGGAAATCTATGCAATCAGGTGTGCTGTGCACTGTATTGCCTTGTGGCGCGTTTTCTGCTGGACGAAATGGCGTTCTCGTATGCCCTTGAGCGCGCAATTTCGATTTTGCGGGAAATCTATGAGACGATGCCGTCCTATGCGCAGGAGTTGGAATGGAGTGTGCGTCCCGATGCGTCTTGGATTGGGAATGGGTCTGGTTATGTGGTGGACTGCCTTCGCAGTGTGTTTATGATCATGAAGGACGCTGCAAGCTATGAGGATGCTGTGAAACGGGCAGTTTTGCTTGGGGATGACACGGACACGACGGCGTGTGTCACCGGCGGGCTAGCAGGGATTTTATTTGGGTTTCATTCAATTCCAAACCGCTGGTATGAGGCGCTGCGGGGAAAGGAGGATGTGGAAGAACTGCTTAAAACAGTTCTCCCGCTTTTTGCATTTTATCGATAATATGTACGCCAAACGGACAGCGTTTCTCACAGCCGCCGCATTTTACGCAGTCAGAGGCGTGTGCGGACAGCGCTTCATAATGAGCACGCACAGTCGGGGGTACCACGTCCTGCATTGCCGCCAGATCGTATAGTTTGTTCACCATAGCGATATCAATGCCTGACGGGCAGGGGGCGCAGTGTCCGCAGTAGGTGCATTGCCCGACATAGGCATGGCGCGGCGCGTTTGCAAGGATGGTGGCATAA
Organism: uncultured Lachnospiraceae bacterium; assembly: GCA_910586405.1. Lineage (GTDB taxonomy): Bacteria > Bacillota > Clostridia > Lachnospirales > Lachnospiraceae > COE1. The sequence goes on along the minus strand of CAJUII010000010.1, from coordinate 54,834 downwards.
TCCTTTTCTGCATCGGTTGCCGTCTCATAGGCAACAGCGGCATCCACGTGGTCCGGTGTGTCAAAGCCTACCATGACGCTCGCGACAGCAGGGCGTGTCAGGGCATAGTGCAGACATTGCACAGGGGTCAATGCCACGCCAAAAGGGGAATCCTTTGCGGAGAACAGCCGTCCGCCGGCATAGCCCTTCATCACGGTGATACCAATGCCGTTCTGTTCACAGATCTGATACAGCTGCGCGCGCTGTGGTGTGATGCCGCCTACGTTTTCTGCATAGTCCTCCTTAAAGTATTCGTTTAAGTCCTCGGATGCAGGAAGCATATCAAAGGCGGGATTGACTGAAAAGAGGATCATTTCCACAATTCCGCTTTGCGCTGCGAGCCTTGCAACATCTGGATTGTGGGTGCTCATGCCGATGTGGTGGATGATACCTTGTTCTTTCAACTGTTTGACATAGGAAAGAAAGTCACTGCCGTCCATGATTCTATGAAATTCTGCTACCTCGTCCACAAAATGAATCATGCCAAGATCAATGTAATCCGTCCGCAGGCGGCGTAGTAAATCCTGAAAGGCTTCCTGTACTTTTTCAATATCGCGCGTGCGCACATACTGCCCATTTTGCCAGGTGGAGCCGATATGACCCTGAATAATCCAGCGTGCGCGTTGTTCTTCGATAGCTGCGCCAATATTGGACCGCACGTTTGGTTCGGACATCCAGCAGTCCAGGATGTTGATTCCTGCCTGTGCACAGCGGTCGATGACTTCTTTTACTTCCGCGGTATTATGGCGCTCCAGCCACTCGCCGCCAAGACCTATTTCACTGACATTTAATCCAGTGTTTCCAAGTTTTCGATACTTCATCATCATGTTCTCCTTTTTCTGGTGTTCATTTTCTGTAGTGTATCATGTAATAGAAAAAATATCAATGATCTTACAGCGTCGATAAATAAATTAATGGACAAGCAGCCTACACAACGGATTCCCGAACCCGTCTTTTGTATACTCTGGGCGATTCACCATAGTATTTCTTAAATGTCTCACAGTAGTAGCTTGCGCCGCTGAATCCGTGTTCATAGGCGATCTCAGAGATTGTTCTGTCAGAGTCAAGCAGTGCAGTGAGACTTTTGCGCAGACGCAGCTTTGTGGTGTAGTTGATGGGGGTATCACGCAGATATTTTTTGAAAAGAAGGGCACACCTGCTCTTGCAGCACGCGCCAGACAGGGCAATCTCTGTTAGCGCAATGTGTTCCGAGTAATGTTCTTCGATGTAGGCGATCATATTCCTGAGTGAAGAAAGTTCAGAATTTTCTGGTGTT
>CAJUII010000010.1:0-53419 GCA_910586405.1 uncultured Lachnospiraceae bacterium | reverse complement strand
CCATAGTGGAGCTGCCTGCTGTTGACAAAAATGCCGCAGCCTTCGTTTAGCGTTACCAGTGTGCCATTTACATTGTAGGTCATAGTGCCCTTTTTGACCACAATCCATTCTAAATCCCTATGCCAATGGCTGATGCATGAGTAATCAGGATAAGCGGACAGGAAGCTGTATTCCGCATATACAGGAAACAAGGGATTGTTATATGCGACTGTCTCGGAAGAGTCCCGGTTGAAGGTCGCGCAGTATTTTGTAGTTTTATTCATGGGAAACCTCCAATTTCATATCAGGGATAGTTCAGCCAAACAGGGTTTGTGAAGAAGTTATCGTATTCAAAAAAGAAGATTGTTATATAAATAGAGAATATATTGAATGATTTTAACGCATAAATGTGATATAGTTAAATAGATAACAGAAAACAGCTTCATGGGGTCACAATCGTTGTTGGAACAGAGTGAAGCAAAAAACAGGAGGAAAACAAAGTGGATAGCGGAATAAAAAAGAACATGACAAATAGTGAGCGCAGGGATGCGGGATTGGCGTATATTTCAGATGACAGTGTCTTTGAGGAGCAGCGTGTGTGCAGGAAAATCTTACAGCGGTTAAATTTTATGGACCGATCAGATTTTGCGGCGATCAGTGAAGTGGTGAAGGAGCTTTTTGGCAAATCGGAGGGCGCTTTTGTCAATCCGCCATTTTACTGTGATTATGGGAAGCATATCGAAGTGGGCAAAAATTTTTTTGCGAATTATAATTGCACGCTGCTGGATGTGGCAAAAATCAAGATTGGCGACAACTGCCAGATGGCGCCGAATGTGGCAGTCTACACGGCTGGCCACCCAGTCCACCCAGTCAGCCGCAATTCTGCCTATGAGTATGGCAAGGAAGTGACAATCGGCGACAATGTCTGGCTTGGCGGCAATACTGTCGTCTGCCCTGGTGTACATATTGGGAGCAATGTTGTGATTGGTGCCGGCAGTGTGGTGACAAAGGATATTCCAGACTGGTGCATTGCGGCGGGAAATCCTTGCAAGGTTCTGCGCAGGATTACGGACGAGGATAGAAGAAAGCTGTTTCGTGATGAGGAGATCGACGAGGCGGCATGGAATGATATTGTGGCGCGAATGAAATTTTAAGAATTGTTTTGACATAAGATATCAGCGCATTCGGGCTGATATCTTTGTGTATGGCATCTCTTGAAAAGATAGGAAACTTTTACACAGTTGTGGTTTAAAAGGACGGACTGTGTGAAATCGTTCTCACAAAAATATTCAAAAAATTATAGAAATATTGGAAAAAATGACTATTTACAATAGTTACATCCTATTATATGATAAGATCATACATGAAACCGATAACATATATTGATAACAGAGCTCAGAACTTTGCTGTTTCTGACTGCAATGAAAAAGCAGCGTGTCTGATGGAAATTTATGTGGTGTATATCGGCAGGAATCATACAAAAGTTGAACTTATTTAGAAAGGAATGATTTTATGCAGAAGGTAAATATTAGATTTAAGGATGTAGAGCAGGTAAGGCAGTTTGTGAACACAATTGACAAGTTTGATGCGAGTTTTGATCTCGGCTCAGGGAAGAAGATTGTTGATGCAAAATCGATACTTGGCGTGATGGCATTGGATTTATCTGGTCCGCTCTGCCTGAGATATCATTCAGACGATAAGGAAATTGAGGAAAAAATAGCACCATTTGTATGTGTAGAAGCGTAGGAACTATGTAGAAATAATTTAATATAGAAAAATATTATGAAAGAATAAGAGGTGTAGTCATGGGAAAAGAAGACAAGGTTTTTTTGGAGAGACTCGAACGTCATCATGATGAGCTGCGTTGGCTATATATGGAGCTGTATGACAACGACGCCATGTTTGCCGAGCTCAGCGATAATCTGCGGCAGTTTTATCTTGAGAGAAACAAGGAGCTGAAAAAAAGTGATGAGAGCCGGTCCTCCAATCAAGGCTGGTACAAGCGCAATGACATGCTCGGCATGATGTTTTACATAGACAATTTTGCAGGAAATATGAAGGGTGTACAGTCAAAACTGGACTATATAGAACAGTGCAATGTGAACTATATCCACCTGATGCCGTTTCTCGATACGCCTGAGGGACGATCGGATGGTGGGTATGCCGTGTCGGATTTCCGCAAGGTCCAGGAAAAGCTTGGTTCCATGAAGGACTTGGAGAACTTGACAGCTGCCTGTCACAAAAAGGGTATCAATGTCTGCATGGATTTTGTCATGAATCACACCTCGGAGGATCATGAGTGGGCGAAAAAGGCACGTCAGGGAGACGGCGAGTACATGAGCCGCTATTTCTTCTATGACAATGCTTCGATTCCCCAGCAGTATGAAAGGACTGTTCCGCAGGTTTTCCCGACAACTGCACCTGGAAATTTCACATGGCTGCCCGATATAAACCACTATGTGATGACCACCTTTTACCCTTATCAGTGGGATTTGAACTATAAGAACCCAAGAGTTTTTAACGAAATGATGTATAATTTCCTCTATCTGGCGAACAGGGGAATTGACATTATCCGCATTGATGCCGTCCCATATATATGGAAGGAATTGAATACGCCATGCCGCAATCTCAAACAAGTACATACTATTGTACGCATGATGCGCATGATTAGCGAAATCGTCTGTCCAGGTGTATTGCTGCTTGGAGAAGTCGTGATGGAGCCGGAGAAGGTCACACCGTATTTTGGTACGATTGAGAAGCCAGAGTGCCATATGCTCTACAATGTGACCACGATGGCGACCACATGGCATACGGTTGCAACACGTGATGTGAAGCTGTTGAAAAAGCAGCTCGATATTGTGAATGCGCTGCCAAAAGAGTATACCTTCTTAAATTATCTGCGCTGTCATGATGACATCGGCTGGGGACTTGATTACGGTACGTTAAGGATGGATGGCATGGAGGAGCGGGCGCACAAGAAATACCTCAATGACTATTTTCAGGGATACGACGGCGGCAGCAACAGCCGCGGCGAACTCTACAATGCCGACCCTGTCACTGGCGATGCGCGCTTCTGCGGAACGACAGCGTCGATGTGCGGCGTGGAGAAGGCAGGATTTGAGGGGGACTCTGCCGCGATGGAGCAGGCGGTACAGATGGATTTGATGCTTCACGCATATATGTTTATGCAGTCGGGAATCCCTGTTTTGTACAGCGGAGATGAGATTGGGCAGGTAAATGATTACCTTTACAAAGAGGATGTGAATAAAGCAGCAGATTCACGCTATATTCATCGCGGAGCGATGAACTGGAAGCTAGCAGAGAATATCAGCGATCTAGATACTGTGGAGGGAAAAATTTTTCAAGGATTAAATAAGCTCGAACACATCCGCAGGACGGAGAAGGTGTTTGTCTCCTACGCGGATACATGGACCGTGGACACAGGGGATGCGTCTGTATTGTGTATTGGCAGACATATTGAGGGCGAGACAGTGTACGGTATTTTTAACTTTAGTGAATTAGACAAAACCGCGCAGCTTCATGGCGTGGAGGGTGATAGCACAGATTTGATTTCAGGGGAAAAGAAGAAGCTGGATTCTATATCAATTCCAGCGTATGGATATTTTTATCTCAAAAAATAGTCAGCTTACTGTTTTGCGCTGTGAAGTGTCTCGGAAGGGAATGGTTCTGTAGATGCTGCTTTTGCCTGGGTGTCGTACTGGAAGTCCGGCAAAATGCGGTGCTTGATATGAGAAAAGGGGAACTGCGAATGAACATAGCAGATATAGCGAAGATGGCAGGCGTGTCGCGGGCGGCGGTATCGCGGTATTTTAACAATGGATATATTTCGGATGAAAAACAGGCCGCAATCCGCAAGGTTGTGGAGGAGACTGGTTACAGGCCCTCCATCCAGGCACAGACACTCAGGACAAAGAAAACGAAAATGGTGGGTGTGATTGTGCCTAAGATCGCGTCGTCCTCCATTGGAAGAATCGTGGAAGGGATGCTTTTCGAGTTTAATAAAAGTGAGTATCGGATGATACTGGCTGTCACTCAGAATGAGCCCAAAAAAGAAGTAGAGTATCTGGATGCATTTAATGACAAGCAGGTCGATGGCGTTATCTTGGTTGCGACCGTATTCACGGCGGCGCACAAGCGCACATTAAAAAGTATGTCTGTTCCTGTCGTGATTGTGGGACAGCATTTATCGGGATACTGTTGTGTGTTCCATGATGACTATCATGCCTGCTACGATCTCACAAAGCTGCTGTTGGAGAAGGGAAGGACAAGTCTGGGGTATATGAGCGCGATGTTACAGGACAAAGCAGCGGGTGAAGCCCGCTACAAAGGCTTCTGTGACGCTGTGTGCGATATGGGGCGCGCAGATCTGGCTGAGAATGTTGTTATCGCTGATTTTACGCTTGCTTCCGGCTATGAGAAGGCAGGGGAAATGCTCGACAAATGCGATGAGCTGGATGGACTGGTCTGTGCGACAGACGCGATGGCGGTCGGTGCGATGCAGTATTTGCGGGAGCATGACATCGCAGTCCCACAGACAATATTGGTAGCGGGACATGGGGATTCAGAAATTACACGCATGACAGTGCCTTCTCTGATCACAGCGCACTATTATTATGAAAAGAGCGGCAGGCTCTCCGTGCGCAGGCTTTTGGACCTGTTGCAGCATGATGAAAGCATGGCGGAGGAAGTGAAGCTGGGATATGAGATTGTGGATTTGAATGGATAAATTTTAAGAACAGGGCAAGATAAACAAGATTTTGTTTATCTTGCTTTTTTGTGGTATGCGGGCGTCCAAAGGAACAATGTCAGCAGAAGCTGACGGACGCCCGGCGTGGGAGTAGGACAGATTGATTGAGATAAAAGATATACTTGACATTAGTATGACAACATGTTATTCTTTAAGTATAACATGTTGTCATACTATGGATAGAAAACAATAGCAAGTAAACGAATAACAATCATAAGGAGGAGAATACTATGCTTCAACAAATATCAGACGCTGAGTTGGAAATCATGAAAGTAGTCTGGGCAAACAGCAAAGCGCCTACACTCTTTGCTGATCTGACAGACGAATTGGCAGCCAAGGGAAGACCATGGCAGAAAAATACGCTGATTACACTGCTCAACCGCCTTGTAAACAAAGGTTTTCTAAAGGCAAAGAAAATCGGGCGCCGCAATGAGTACACTTCCCTTGTATCAGAGGCGGAGTACCAGACTGCACAGACAAAAAATTTTCTGGAGAAGCTATATGAGGGAAGTGCGTCGGGGCTTGTTGCCACGCTCATTTCAGGGGATTTGCTGACAGATGACGAGTATGAGGAGTTAAGACAGCTGCTAGAGCGAGATTGAAAATCATGAGAAAGGAAAGAAAACGATGAATACTTTTTTAGAGGTTTTTATGTCCATGTCTCTTTCCGGCGCGCTGCTCATTCTGGTATTGCTTGCGGGGAAGCGATTTTGGCAGGACAAACTCAGCAGGCAGTGGCAGTATTATATCTGGATTATCGTGATTTGGCGCCTGTTGGTGCCCTTTGCACCGGAGTTCAATCTAATGGAAACAGCCCGTCAGACTGTCGAATCAATCATGCATTCGAACGCGCCGTCTGCCCGCCCGCAAACATTATGGAATCGTTCAGCAGATATGGACATTGATGCTAGCCGTCTGATGCAGGGGAAGGAACAAACAGGCAGCGCAGTACAATCCATGCCGTCCCAAAAGCCAGCGAGCAGGAAGGCTATGATGCTGAACAATTGGATCGACCGTCTAAAAAACAGTATGCTGCTGTTGTGCCGTCAGTTCTGGTTGATCTGGCTTATTGCAGTGTCAGGGCTGCTAATACGAAAAATAACAATGTATCAAAGCTTTGTGCGCTATATCAAAGCTGGAAATATTCCTGTATCTGACACTGAAATGTTGGACAGATTTTCGGCTGTGGCAAAACAGGCAGGGATCAAAGGAACCATAGAGCTGTGTGTGAACTCGCAGGTCGCATCTCCGATGTTGATGGGATTTTTTCGCCCCTGCGTTATCCTGCCAAGTACAAATCTGTCCGAGACGGCATTTTATTATATTGTCCTGCATGAGCTGACGCACTGTAAGCGGCTGGATATCCTTTACAAATGGCTGGTACAGATTACTGTCTGCCTGCACTGGTTCAATCCCATGGTATATTTGATGCGGCGGGAGCTTGCCAAGGCGTGTGAGTTTTCGTGTGATGCGGCAGTTCTTGCAAGGGTGGGTGATATCCATGCGCCGAAATACGGAAAAACACTGCTCGACGCCATGGCGGCAGTTCGAAAATACAAGGAAGCCTTTGGCGCTGTCACATTGAGTCAAAATAAACAATTATTAAAGGAAAGGTTGTGTGCAGTTATGAAATATCAGAAAAAATCAAAGAAAGCTAGGCTGTTGACGGGGGCTTTGACATTGGGTATTGTTTTGGGCACCGCTTTGGTAGGCGTGTATCCTGCCGCTGCCGCAGAGTCTGATCAGAAGCTGAGACAAAGTTCTGGCGGCAATTACATTCTACAGAGTGGCGAAACACAAACAAGCAGCTTTGACAAGGAGGTACAAGACACTTTTGCTGCGCAGATAGATCAGTACTACGAGGAGGGAAATCTGCCGCTGTTTCAGATTGCCTTCTCGCGGCTGGACGAGAGGGCAAAAAGCGCATGGATTGAGCGTATTTATACAGATGGGCAAATATCGTTTCTGGGACTTGTTGTGAATCAGTTACCAGTTGACAGTGCCGAAGTGCAGCACTGCGCAGAAAGAGCATATGCAGACCGCTCTGTAGCCCTTTTTTCCATTGCGGCAAAACGTATGAGTGAGAAGACCTTGAAGGGGTGGCTGGACAGGGCACTGGCAGACGAGCAGTTTGTATTTCAGTCTGTGCTGTTTGAGCTGCTGGACGATGACAGGCTGGACGCATTGGAGGAGGAGCTTGACAGGGAGTTTACGAAGAAACAGATGCAGGAGTATCTGGAACATGGCATTCAAGGCGATGGAGAGAAGACATTTTATTATGAATCGCAGCTCGTGCATATCTTTCTCGATATCAGGAAGGAAGGCTCGTTTTATTTCTTACAGGTAAACCCGCAGGGCACTGTCAATGTCAAAGTCACTCGCGACGAAAACGGCGCGATCAAGAGCGTTGGTTATATGACCGAGGCAGAGGTGGAAGAGCTTTTCGGCGACATGGAAGATGAAACGTGTATCGGTGAGATGGGAGGTGCAGATGAGGGTGTAGTGGACGAAACAAAGTATGGCATCCCGCAGATAATTGCAGTCAATGAACAGTACATAGATGCAGGGGAAGAACTCTGGTTTGGAGATTATGAATTGCGTAGCGGGGATAGACTCCAATATGATATTGAAGTGGAGACTGGAGATGCTATCGCAGTCGGATTTATCAGCAATGACAAGGGCAGTTCTCCAAACGTCTTTTATCATTCCGCGCTGGTGCATCGCACAGATGGTGTGCTGGAGTGTACTGCGGAGTTTATCCGCGGTGAAGCTGCAAAAGATGGAAACTATAAGCTGTGTATCTATGCACCTGAGGGGGCTTTGGGAAATGTGAAGGGCAGTGTCTCGATTATACATGCTCAGTAGTTGAGGAGATGCATGTTGGGGGACTGTTTCTTCTGAGCGACATTCGCCTATCTCGATATCATGTGCAGATACTTTTTCCTGAATCCGTGTTATCACCTTCGCCACTTTTTTCTTTGGGAAAGGCACTTAATAGCGACGCAGTTCATACAATAGAATAAATGAGTCCTGGGGGCATTTCTTGAAGACCTTTGAGCAACCTTTATCAGCCAAGGAGGAGACCGAGTACTTGGAAATAATGAACGGCGAGGATTTGGAAGCAGCCCATAGGGCAAGGCAGATTCTAATTGAGAGAAATCTGCGCCTGGTGGCGCATGTGTCCAAGAAGTACATGGGATGCGGGGAGGAGATGGAAGACTTGATCTCCATAGGCACCATAGGACTGATCAAGGCAGTAAACACCTTCAAGGCGGAGAAGGGCAGCAGGCTTGCGACCTACGCTGCAAAGTGTATTGATAATGAGCTGTTGATGATGTTTCGGGCGAGGAAGAAAGTCACGCGCGAGGTATCGTTGTATGAACCGATTGGAAAAGACAAGGAAGGAAATGAGATTAACCTTATTGATGTCTGTGAACAGGAACAGCGCGATATCGTGGAGGACATGGACATGGCAGCGAAGATTGACTGCCTGTCACACTTGATGGAAGAAAAACTGGATGAAAGAGAGCGCGAAATAATAAAAATGCGTTATGGCATCCTTGGAACAAGCTTCACAGGAGAGGAGATGACGCAGCGCGATATTGGAAAACGATTAGGGATTTCCAGAAGCTATGTGTCTCGTATTGAGAAGAAAGCACTTGGCAAGCTCAAAGCAGGGCTGAAAGAGGAAAAACTGTGTTAATTTTTACATTTGGCGTGTTAATTTTTACATTTGCGTTGTAATCATATATCCGCTGTGTTATATAAAGTACTGTCACACAATAAATACCAAGGAGTAATAAGTGATGTATAGCAGAGTGATCACAGGTGCCGTCAGCGGCATTGACAGTATTCTTGCAACAGTCGAGGTGGATGCGTCAAAAGGTATGCCTGGCTTTGAAATGGTAGGGCAGCTCAGCAATGAAGTGCGGGAGGCAAAGGAACGTGTCAGAGTAGCGCTCAAAAACGCTTCTGTGGAGATACCGCCGATGCGTATCACTGTCAGTATATCGCCGGCAGAGATGCGCAAAGAGAGTGCTTCCTATGATTTGCCGATTGCAGTTGGCATTCTTGTATCGCTGGGGCTGATACCACGCGAGGGAATACAGGACACATTGATACTGGGAGAGTTGGGACTGGATGGGGAAGTCTATTCTGTTCGAGGCGTGCTGCCGATCGTACAGAAGGCGAAACAGGAGCGGGTTAGACGCTGCATTCTGCCGCTGGCAAACGTGCGGGAAGGCGCAGTCATCGGCGGAATTGACATTATCGGGGTGGGGAATCTTTCAGACACAATCGCATATCTGAGGGAGGTTGAGGAGCGCAAGGCACAAAAGATAGCGCCCGCAGAGCGCACCTTGATAACACATCTCGATGAGATGGATATGGATGTGGACTTTGCGGAGATTAATGGTCAGGAGGCAGTAAAACGTGCAGTGGAAGTGGCAGCGGCAGGTTTTCACCATATTCTGATGATTGGACCGCCCGGTTCAGGCAAGACCATGATCGCAAAGCGAATTCCTGCCATATTACCTGATTTGTCCATGGAGGAAAGTCTGGAAGTCTCCACGATATACAGTGTGGCAGGGCAGCTGGATGACAAAAGGGCGCTGATAACAAGACGTCCCTTTCTTGATCCGCATCATACCATTTCAGAGCAGGCGCTTGCAGGCGGTGGGCGGATACCAAAACCAGGAGTGATCTCATTGGCTCATCGGGGAATTCTCTTTATGGACGAGCTTCCAGAGTTTCGCCGCAACACGTTAGAAATCCTTCGACAGCCCCTTGAGGATAAGCGTATCCATATTGCCAGAACTTATGGAAGTTTTATTTATCCAGCGGATTTTATGCTTGTGGCAGCGATGAACCCATGTCCGTGCGGTTATTATCCTGACAGAAGCCGCTGTAATTGTTCAGATGCAGAAATTAAAAAATATCTGTCGAAGATATCAGGACCCATATTAGACAGGATTGATGTGGTGACGGAGGCGCCGAGGGTCGATATCCATCAACTCTCTGCCACCATGCAAAATGAGTGCAGTGCAGATATCAAAGCACGTGTCATGGAGGCGAGGGAGAGACAGAAATACCGATATAAAAACACAGCCTACCGCTTTAATGCGGAGATTGGTTCGGGCGATATCAGGACATACTGTAAGCTTGGCACAGGAGAACAGAAAATGATGGAGGAAGTATTTACCATGATGAATTTGTCAGCCCGCGCATATCATAAAGTAATAAAGGTGGCAAGAACAATAGCAGATTTGGAAGGCAAGGACGATATCTGTACGGAACATATCAGTGAGGCGGTCTGCTATCGAAGGAATGATAAAGATTATTGGGGGTAAGGACACGATTCATAAGACTGTTATAAATAATGAAGTATCCGCACAGAAAGTATATGCATGTTGGCTGGATACAATCTACTGGATATCAAGCCGGATAAAGTACAGGCTCCTAGATGTCGCAGGAAGCACACAAAGTATTTACCAAATGGCACAGGAGCAAGTGGAGGCTGTCATGGGGAAGCGGGGATGTGAGCGGTTTGTACAGCACAGGGAGCACTATAAGCCGAGCCGGGTGTGGAATTATCTGGCACAGAGCGGCATTTCCTATACGTACTGTCAGGAACCCGATTTTCCACAAAAATTAGCCAGAATACCGGACCCGCCCTTTGGAATTTTTTATAAAGGAGAACTTCCAGAAGAAAATGTGCCTGCCGTAGCGATGATCGGGGCGAGAAAATGCAGCACATATGGGAGATGTATGGCAGAACAGTTTGCAGCAGCGTTTGCAGCGCACGAAGTGAACATTATAAGCGGTATGGCAATGGGGATTGACGGAATCAGCCAGGCTGCCGCGCTAAAGGCAGGCGGCAGGTCATATGCTGTCTTGGGGTGCGGCGTGGATATTGTGTATCCGAGAACAAACGAGACACTCTATCAACAGCTTGCCGCGCAGGGTGGTCTGTTGTCGGAGTATCCACCGCAGATGGCACCTCGTTCCAGCATGTTTCCGCCGCGAAACAGGCTGATCAGTGCGCTGTCGGATGTGGTGCTTGTCGTGGAGGCGTGCGAGAAGAGTGGAACGCTGATCACCGTGGATATGGCATTGGAACAAGGCAGAGAAGTCTACGCCATACCAGGCAGGTGTACAGACAGTCTCAGCATGGGATGTAACCGACTGCTGCGTCAGGGAGCTGTGGTTGCGTCTGCACCGGAGGATATCATTGAGGACATGGGCTGGGGGCAGTGCCATACCAGAAAGTATTCAGGTAAAACATCATCAATAAGGTTATTAGAGACGCTTTCCCCCACATCACAGGAAGTTTATGCTGTGCTGGATGTACTGCCCGCCTCGCAGGATGGGATTGTCACAAAGCTCAGGGAGAAGAATAGTACCTGTACGATACCGCAGATTTATCAGGGGCTTGTGGAGTTGGAACTCAAAGGACTTGTGATGAGTCAGAATGGGCAGTACAGAATTATAATGCCATAGTATGAAAAATATTTGGCAGATTTACAAAAAATTTACTTGCCACCGTTTGAAAATTGGGTTATAGTGATGAACGTAAGTCAATCAATACAAAAAGTGGTCAAGGGGTAAGGTATGGCAAAGTATTTAGTAATCGTGGAGTCGCCTGCGAAGGTGAAGACTATCAAAAAATTTCTGGGGGCAAACTACGAAGTGATGGCGAGCAATGGTCATGTGCGTGACATGCCCAAAAGTCAGTTGGGCTTTGATGCGGAGAATGATTATGAACCCAAATATATAACAATCCGGGGAAAGGGAGATATCCTTGCTAAGCTGCGCAAGGAAGTGAAAAAGGCAGATAAAATCTACCTCGCAACGGACCCTGACCGCGAGGGAGAAGCGATTTCGTGGCATTTGTATATCGCTTTGAAGCTGGAAGACAAAAAGGTATACCGCATTACCTTTAATGAAATTACCAAAAATGCAGTGAAGGAGTCCTTCAAAAACCCAAGAGAGATTGACATGAGTCTGGTGGATGCGCAGCAGGCGAGGAGAATGCTCGACAGGATGGTGGGATACCGCATCTCGCCGCTCTTGTGGGCAAAGATCAAGAGAGGGCTCAGCGCAGGAAGAGTGCAGTCCGTTGCACTGCGCATTATCTGCGACAGAGAGGATGAGATCAACGCGTTTATTCCAGAGGAGTACTGGACGCTGGATGCAGCACTCAAAATCAAAGGGGAGAAAAAGCCGCTGATGGCAAAGTATCATGGCATCGGTGACAAAAAGGCGGAAATTTCCTCCAAGGCAGAGATGGACAAAATCTTAAAAGAGCTTGAAAACGCACAGTTTGCGGTGACAGATATCAAGAAGGGAGAGCGCGTCAAGAAGGCGCCGCTGCCGTTTATCACGTCCACACTCCAGCAGGAGGCAAGCAAGGCGCTGAATTTCTCAACACAAAAGACCATGCGTCTCGCGCAGCAGCTCTACGAGGGCGTGGAGCTTAAGGGGCAGGGGACGGTCGGTCTTATTACCTATTTAAGAACAGACTCCACCAGAGTTTCCGACGAGGCGGTGACAGCGTCCAAGGACTATATCACAAAAAATTACGGCGAGGAGTATGCGGCAGAAATCGTTGCGGCAAAGAAAAAAGATCAGAAAATACAAGATGCGCATGAGGCAATCCGACCAACAGATATCAGCAATACACCGGCAAACCTCAAGGAATCGTTAAGCCGGGATCAGTTCAGGCTGTACCAGCTCATATGGAAGCGGTTTGCGGCAAGCCGTATGACGCCGGCAAAGTATGAGACGACCTCCGTGAAGATTGAAGCCAACGGACACCGCTTTACAGTGTCCGCATCAAAGCTGCGTTTTGATGGATTTATGAGCGTCTATAAGGAGGCGGATGAGGAGAAGGCAGAGTCCAATACGCTGGTCAAAGATATCACAAAGGATACAGTGCTGACACTCGAATCCTTCGATCCAAAGCAGCACTTTACCCAGCCGCCCGCACACTATACGGAAGCATCTTTGGTCAGGGCGTTAGAGGAGCTTGGTATCGGACGTCCTAGTACCTATGCGCCGACGATCACGACAATTCTTGCAAGGCGATATGTGGTCAAGGAGGATAAAAACCTCTATGTATCTGAGCTTGGCGAGGTCGTCAACAGTATGATGAAGGATGCGTTTTCCTCGATTGTGGATGTGAACTTTACAGCAAATCTTGAGGCGCTGCTCGACAAGGTGGAGGATGGCGCGATGAACTGGAAAACTGTCGTGGCAAACTTCTATCCAGATCTCGACGAGGCGGTGCAGAAGGCGGAGAAAGAGCTTGACGAGGTAGAGATTGCGGATGAAGTATCAGACGAACTATGTGATGTTTGCGGGAGAAATATGGTCATCAAGTATGGACCGCATGGTAAATTCCTTGCCTGTCCAGGATTTCCCGACTGCCGCAACACAAAGCCTTATTTTGAGAAGATCGGCGTGACTTGCCCGAAATGCGGCAAGGAGGTTGTGATCAGAAAGACTAAAAAGGGCAGAAAATATTATGGCTGCGAGGCGATACCAGAATGTGATTTCATGGTGTGGCAGAAGCCTTCTAAAGAGAAGTGTGAGCGGTGTGGAGGCATTATGCTCATCAAAGGAAACAAGCTTGTCTGTGCGGATGAGCAGTGTGGTTTTGTGAAAAAAATAGAGAATGAGCAGAAGGCAAATTGAGTTGACTGAAAATTTTGTGGCAGGGATTCAAATGCACTGAATTATAGTTCATTGATAATAAATTGGTGAAATTGTAAAGTATTCTTGAATTATTGAACGGAACTATTGAAAAATAAATTTTCCTGTGATAAACTTTCTATTAGATAAATGGATTCTGTGCGGAAAGTCGAAGAACAGAAGGACATGGAGGTTTACTATGGGTAGCGTACAACTGTTGGACAAAACAAGAAAAATCGGAAAACTTTTACACAATAATAATTCCAGTAAAGTAGTTTTCAGTGATATCTGCAAGGTAATCCGGGATATTGTGAACTCAAATGTGTTAGTGATCAGCAAGAAGGGCAAGGTTTTAGGTGTAGGAAACTGTGAGGGCGTGGACGAGTTAAAGGAGCTTGTCGAGGAGGATGTCGGAGGATTCATCGATCCCATGCTGAATGAGCGGCTTCTCGGTGTGCTTTCTACCAAAGAAAATGTGAACCTTGCAACACTTGGTTTCGAGAGCCCAGACATACGGAAATATCAGGCAGTCATCACACCGATCGAGATTGCGGGAGAGCGTCTGGGAACATTATTTATTTATAAATGCAATGAACAGTATGATATTGATGATATTATTTTGTGCGAGTATGGTGTGACGGTGGTCGGTCTTGAGATGCTTCGCGCGGTGAGTGAGGAGAATGCAGAGGAGAGCCGCAAGATTGCCGTGGTGAAGTCCGCGATTTCCACACTGTCCTTCTCTGAAATGGAAGCGATCACACACATTTTTGATGAGCTGAATGGTACAGAGGGAATCCTTGTCGCCAGCAAAATTGCAGACCGAGTGGGGATTACGCGCAGTGTGATTGTCAATGCATTGCGCAAATTTGAGAGTGCAGGTGTGATCGAGTCGCGTTCGTCGGGCATGAAGGGGACTTATATTAAGGTTTTGAATGATGTGGTGTTCGAGGAAGTGGATGCGCTCAAACGGCAGCTCAACAAATAAATTGGTTAAACAATATATAAAATACAAAAAAAATAAACAAAAGACTTATCTTGAAAAAGATAGGTCTTTTTTGTGCTTTAGGGAAACAAAACCGCGAATTTACATAGTGAGCTGACGTAAATTCACATAATATTACAAAATAATGAAAAAAATACTTGAAATATTCTGAAAATAAACTATAATAGAGTAAGAAAGGTAATATATTATGTAAATTCATTATGGCAATAATGAGCGGCATAAGGCTAGATATTGAAAAAGAGAAGGAGGAGTATGAATGTTAAATAATTCAGGTGTATTTGATTACATTAATGCGCTGGGAACTTCATTAGATGCAACTGCGGTAAGAAATAACATTATCAATAATAATATTGCAAATGTGAATACCCCCAACTATAAGCGGAAGGACATTCGCTTTGAGACAGAGTTAAAACATGCTTTTGCCAGAGCAGGTGAAGAAACCGTGGATGCGAGAGTAAAGAACCTTGATCTGAATGCGCTCGACCCACAGATTTATACCGATTACGAGGAGCTTTCTTATCGGTATGACGGCAACAATGTGAGTATTCAGAATGAGCTGGGCATTCTTGCAAAGAACCAGACAAAGTATAACGGATTACAGGAGCTTGTGAATCAGAACTTTAAGCAGCTCATGTCCGTCATGAAATAGGAGGGTGAGTGATGGGAATTTTTGATTCGTTTGATATCAGCGCCTCGGGTATGTCCGCAGAGCAGTATCGCATGGATATCATTTCACAGAATATGGCAAATGCACATACGACAAGAACAGCGGATGGTACACCGTATGTCAGAAAGGTAGTTACCTTCCAGGAAAAGACAGATACAAAGGATAGAAATTTCAAACATATGCTTGATACGGCATTCAGCAATCTGAGCGGCAGACCGCTTGGCAGCACCAATTCAGCGAGACTTTCAAGTCCGGGCTCGGGCGTCAAGATCGGCGGACTGTACGAGGATACTTGGACAGAGGAAGTGATGGCGTATGATCCAGAACATCCAGATGCAGATGAAAACGGCTATGTTCATTATCCAAACGTCAACGTCATCACAGAGATGACAAACATGATTGATGCGAGCCGCGGCTACGAGGCAAATCAAGCAGCGTTTGAGGCGACGAAGGCAATGGCAAACAAAGGTTTGGAAATGAATTTCTAGGAATATATTGGGGAGTTTAGGGGGAGAAACAAATGACCATAACATCGGCAAATGACATTAATAGACTGTATAATGTAAATTCAGACGCAGTCAGAAACACTCTGTACAGCGCAGCGACAGACACAGAAGAACAGAAAAGCGATAACCTGTTCGGTTCCATTCTCGATGCAGCAGTGAACAATATTAATGACACAAATGATCTGCTCTCAAAACAGGAGAACGAGGAACTGAAATGGATGATGGGCATCTCAGAAAATACACATGACCTTACGATTGCAGTAGGTAAAGCACAGACAGCGCTCAACTACACAGTCGCAGTCAGGGATAAGCTCCTTGAAGCATATAAGGAAATTATGCAGATGCAGATTTAATAAACTGGCGGAAAAGAGTAAAGGATTACACTGGGGAAGATTTGGGAGAAGGAGATACTTGATATGGTTGACAAGGTAATGGATTTTGGGAAAAAGCTATTAGAGCGGATTAAAGAGTGGTGGAATAAGTTTCAGCCAAAGCAGAAGACACTGATTATTGGGATTGCAGTTGTGATTCTGCTCGCCATCGCAATACTGGTGGCGGTACTTACAAAGAAGCAGTATGTGAAGGATTTTGTTGTGTGTGAGTCCACCAAGGAAGCAGCTTCTGTCAAGGAACTGCTCGACGGACAGGGCATCATATACGATATATCATCAGACGGACTTCGTTTTGATGTATTGGAATCACAGCAGTCAGATGCAAATCTACTGCTTGGCGCAAACAATATTCCGACGGCGGCATACACGATTGATGACGTGCTGAACGGAAGCTTTTCTACAACAGAGGCGGATAAGCAGAAGCGCTACAAACTCTATCTGGAGACTCAGATTGAGGAGGATATCAAGAACATGAAGGCAGTCAAGACAGCTTCATGTCAGTTGACAATTCCAGATGACAATGGCACGCTTATCGCACAGAACCTTGAAACCTATGCAAGTATTTTCGTTGAACTTGAAGATGGTGCAGGCTTTACAGAAGAAAACGCGGCGGCGATCGCAAGAATGGTAGCGACAGGACTTGGAAACGCGACGACAGACAATGTGGCAATCACAGACACAAACGGAAAGACATGGTTCCCGGTTGAGCAGACATACTCCGCGATTGAGAAGGCTGACAATATGATGATGCTCAAGCAGGAGGCGGAGAGCCTGATCAAAAACGAAGTGAGACAGGTACTTTTTGGCACAAACCAGTTTAACCAGATTGAGGTTGCAACCAATGCGGCGATGGATTTCTCACAGAAGAAGATCACGCGGCACAATTATTCAACACCCGATGCAAACCATGATCAGGGACTGCTCGCAAGCGAGGAGGTATACCAGTCCAATGCCAGCGACGGCGTGGGCGGCGTACCTGGTACAGATTCGAATTCTGAGACAGACATGATGATCAGCGAGCAGGAGGGCACAAATAGCAGCAGCTATGAGAGAAAGAGCAAATATCTTCCAAACGAGGAAATTATCGAGGAGATCGGCGCGACAGGAACAGTTGTGTACAATGACAGTACTGTGTCTGTGGCAGCAGTCAGATACAAAGTTGTGCGCGAGGAGGATGTAAGACTCCAAGGACTGCTTGATGGAATTTCTTGGGAAGAGTATAAACTTGCAAACAATGAGAAAACAAAACTCGAAGTCGATGAGGACTTTGTCAGCATGGTGGCAAATGCCACAGGTATTCCTTCAAAGAATGTTAGTTTTGTAGCATTCGAGGAGGTGCAGTTTATCGACGAGATGACGGAACCTGTAGTAGTAAAAGATATCGTACAGATTGTATTAATCATTATTATTCTTGCACTTCTGGCATTCGTGGTAATCATGAGCCTGAGAACCAAGAAAGAAGTCGAGGAAGAGGAAGAACTTGCAGTGGAGGATTTGCTGCAGTCCAATGTAGAAGAATTAGAGGGCATTGAGACAGAACAGAAGTCCGAAGCAAGAAAACTGATAGAAAACTTTGTCGAGGAAAATCCAGAAGCAGTCGCTACGCTTTTGCGAAATTGGCTTGATGAGGATTGGGGGTAACTTTTAATGGCTAGTAATGAGGAGTTAAAGGGAATACAGAAGGCGGCAATCTTATTGATTGCCCTCGGACCTGAGAAATCTTCCCTGATATTTAAACATTTAAAGGAAGAGGAAATCGAGGACCTGACACTTGAAATTGCAAATACCAAAAGCGTTACACCACAGGTAAAAGAAAAAGTCATTAACGAGTTTTATGAGGTTTGTCTGGCGCAGCAGTATATCGCGGAGGGCGGTATTGGTTATGCCAAGGAGCTTTTGGAGAAGGCACTCGGAACAGACAAGGCGATGGATGTCATTGGAAAGCTGACTGCATCCTTGCAGGTTAAGCCGTTTGAGTTTGTCAAGAAAACTGATGCGTCACAGCTTTTGAACTTTATACAGGATGAGCATCCGCAGACGATCGCCCTCATTCTCTCTTACCTGTCAGCAGGACAGGCGGCGACGATCCTCGGTGCGCTCGTGCCTGAGAAGCAGGCAGAGGTTGCGAGACGTATCGCGACGATGGATAGAACAAGCCCCGATGTCATCAAGGAAGTAGAGCGCGTGCTAGAGTCGAAGCTGTCATCGCTTGTAAACCAGGATTACACGATTATCGGCGGTGTGGACGCAGTGGTAGAGATCCTGAACACAGTAGACAGAGGAACAGAGAAGCATATCATGGAAACGCTCGAAGTGGAAGAACCAGAGCTTGCAGACGAGATCAGAAAGAAGATGTTCGTATTCGAGGATATCTTGTTGCTCGACGACCGTGCAATCCAGCGTGTGCTCAGAGATGTTGACAATAACGACCTTGCCATCGCATGTAAGGGCTCGACAGAGGAAGTACAGAATGCAATTTTTAGCAATATGTCTAAGCGTCTTGCTGAGATGATCCGAGAGGATATGGAGTTTATGGGACCTGTCAGAATGAAAGACGTGGAGGAAGCACAGCAGAAGATTGTAAACATTATCAGAAAGCTTGAGGATTCTGCTGAGATCGTTATTTCAAGAGGCGGAGGTGACGAGATTGTTGTCTAATGGCGGCGGCATATTGAAATCAGGCTGGGTTGTAGTGGACCCAGCCAACACAAGGATTATAGACACCAATGCAAGAGCGGAGGCAAGACTCAGGGAAATGGCAGTGGAGCTTGCCAGAGAATGTGGCGAAGAGCCGGATTTCACTGATGGATTCACACAGGGAATCAGCGCCGTGGAGGTGTCACAGTTGATTCGTGAAGGTGAGGAGACAATCGTTGGAGAAAATCAGGGCTTTGACGGGGAGGCAGCCTTTGAGGACAACAGTTTCACACAGCAGTCTGCTCCGATCCAGGAAGAGCTGATTGCGGATGCACAGGCTCAGATCGAACAGATGCGGGAGGAAGCGCTGACAGAGATTGAGCAGATGAAAGTCCAGATTCTTGAGGATGCACGGAATCAGGGCTATCAGGAGGGTTTTGAGCAAGGTCAGAATGATGGTTTTGCACAGGGACATCAGGATGGGCTCAACAGTGTGTCCGAGGAGCGCAGACAAGTACATACAGAGGCAGAACAGAGAATGGCAGCGCTCGAGGAGGAGTACCAGCAGAAGATCAAAGAGCTGGAGCCGGCATTTATCAGTACGCTCACTGGCATTTATGAGCATATTTTTCATGTCAACCTTAAAAATTCAAGGGAACTGATCGTCTATCTAATCCAGAATACTATGAGAAATATTGAGACAGGCAGCACCTATCTGATTCATGTGTCGAAAGAGGATTATCCTTTTGCAAGTATGCAGAAAAGGGAGCTGATCAAGGGAACGAACATTGCAATCGAAAACGTAGAACTTCTCGAAGATGTCACACTCGGCAAAAATGAGTGTATGATAGAAACAGGGAACGGCGTGTTTGACTGTAGTCTAGGAACGCAGTTAGAGGCACTGAACGAGGAATTAAGGCTTTTGTCCTACGAGCCATAAAAGGGGTTGGAACATGGAAAGTTGTATTTCCTTTGACAAATATAAGACAGTATTGAATAAAAGCTTTTTTAAGAAGCTTGGCAAGGTGGAAAATGTAGTAGGGCTCACAATCGAGTCCTCAGGACCCGATGCAAAGCTTGGCGATATGTGCAAGATTTACACAGATGCGGAGAAACAGCATGGGATTCTGGCAGAGGTTGTTGGATTTAAGGATAAAAAGACACTGCTGATGCCCTATGAGGATACGGAGGGAATCGGTCTTGGCTGTATTGTTGAGAACATGAACTATCCGCTGAGTGTGTCGGTGGGAGACAGCCTGCTGGGAAAAACGCTGGATGGGTTAGGCAGATGTATCGACGGCTATGTGCCCGACCCGACGACCGTCAAGCGCTATCCGCTCGAGGCGATGCCGCCCGACCCGATGAGCAGAACGATTATCAGTGATGTGCTGCCGCTTGGTGTGAAGGCAGTCGATGGGCTGATCACGGTTGGAAAGGGACAGCGTATTGGTATTTTTGCAGGGTCTGGTGTAGGAAAATCAACTCTTATGGGTATGTTTGCGAGAAATACAAAGGCAGACATCAATGTGATCGCACTGATTGGAGAGCGCGGCCGTGAGGTGAGAGAATTTATCGAGCGGGATTTGGGCGAGGAAGGTATGCGCCGCTCAATTGTCGTGGTAGCGACTTCGGACAGACCTGCGCTTGAGCGAAACAAGGCGGCAAAGACGGCGACCGCAATCGCAGAGTACTTTAGAGATCAGGGCAAGGATGTGCTCCTGATGATGGACTCGCTCACGCGATTCTCGATGGCGCAGCGTGAAATCGGTCTGGCGACAGGAGAACCACCTGTTACGAGAGGATACCCGCCCAGCGTGTACTCGGAGATGCCCAAACTTCTTGAGCGTGCAGGCTGTTCCGAGAACGGTTCGATCACAGGTCTGTATACCGTTCTGGTAGAGGGTGAGGATTTCAACGAGCCGATCACAGATACGGCGAGAAGTATTCTGGACGGACATATCATGCTGACAAGAAAGCTTGCCAACAGAAACCATTATCCAGCAGTGGATGTACTGCAAAGCATCTCGAGATGTATGTCGATGATCGCATCGCGAGAGCACAAGGCGGCGGCCGGAAAACTGAAGAACATTATGGCTACATACAACGAGGCAGAAGATCTGATCAATATCGGAGCGTACAAGAGAGGAAGCAATCCGAATATTGACCGGGCGATCAACAAGATTGACGAGGTCAATCAATATTTACTGCAAGATACAGATGCGAAATTCACGTTTGAGGAATCAGTGGAGCAATTAGAGGCAATGTTTCAGGAGTAGCAGTTTTATGTAAAAGGGTGGTAAGCGTATGGCAGTTTTTCGATATAAAATGCAGGGGATTCTTGATATCAAAGAAAAGCTTGAGGATAAGGCAAAGCAGGAGTTTGCCGAGGCGAACATGCGGCTGGATGCAGAAAAAAGGAAGCTGGATGAATTTCATGCAAGAAAGCTTTATTATATGCAGGAGGGTGTAAAGCTTCGCACAGAGCTGATCGATGTGCGAAAAATCCGTGAGAACAAGATGGCAGTCCTCAAAATGGACGAATACATCGCAGATCAGATGAGAGAGGTAGCGCGCGCCGCAAAGGTGGTGGAGAAGGCAAGAGCAGCATTACAGGAGCTGATGCAGGAGCGCAAAGCGCATGAGAAACTCAAGGAGAATGCGTTTGAGGAGTTTATGAAGGATGAACTGGCAGCAGAGAGCAAGGAGATCGACCAGCTTACCTCATATACATACGGACAGAAATTGATGGAAGAACAAAGTGTGAGAAATTAGGGAAAGGCATGGTTAGAGCAATATGGCACGTAAGGACGAAAATTTAAGCCCCGACGCACCGGAGATGCAGTTAAAACAGCTAAGGGAAAGCCAAAAAGCGTTTAAAAAGGAGCAGAAAAATCAAAAGAAAGAAGCCAGAAAACGCGCGAAGGAGCTGGAAAACCAGGAGCGGGAATTAGATGAACAGATAGATGGAACCAATGCTTCTGTGGTGGTAGTTACATTATTTATCATAGTGATATGGCTTGGAATCTTATGTCTGCTGGTCAAGATGGACGTTGGCGGCTTTGGTTCCAATGTACTGACACCGATGCTAAAGGATGTACCTGTGATCAACATGATTCTTCCCACAGACAATGGCACAGAGTCAACGAGGGAGAAAGCTTATGGCGGATACAACAGTATCAAGGATGCAGTGGACTATGCAAATGAGGTAGAGAAAAAGTTAGAGCAGGCTCAGAGTACCAACACATCATATTCAGAGCAGATTGAAGCGCTCAAAGCAGAGGTACAGCGTTTGCAGACTTTTGAGAAAAACCAGGTAGAGTTCCAGCGCATCAAGGAACAGTTCTACGAGGAAGTTGTCTATGCAGACAATGGACCGGGCGCAGAAGAGTACCGTGCGTATTATGAGGAGATGGACCCCACAACGGCGGAGGCATTATACAAACAGGTGATCCAGGAGGAAGCTGTCAACAATAAAATGAAAGACTATGTGGCAACGTACAGTAATATGGATGCGAAGAAGGCAGCAGGCATACTGGGCGCCATGACAGACAATCTTGATCTGGCAGCAGAGATCCTCTCCAACCTTCCAGCGACGACAAGGGGCGCGATCATGGGGGAGATGGATGCGGCAGTAGCGGCAAGGATTACCAGAATTATGAATCCAGGAAATTAAAATAATGACTAAAGTTTTCTGACAATTTACCGATATATGTTATGAGATTATGTAACTATATAAATATTGTACATAATTGAAGCACTTTGAAAATTTAAGAGAGGAGGAAAGAAAGAGAATGACAACAGCGGAAACAACCGTAAAAAATGCGTTTTTCAACAGTAAACCTGAATCGAAAACGCCAAATCCACGGAAAGCGGATGATCAATCAAAAGTGCAAAGTTTTGGCGATGTGCTGGGAAAGACAGCACAAAAGTTCGAGATACCTAAGCAGACGACGGCGCAGGCGATCACAAGCAGCGAAAAAACCCAGACACAGCAGCCTGACAAGAAGAATTTTGATGAATCTAAGAACACCAATGTTGTGAAGGACACGTCTGAGCAGGATACATCTGTGAAGGACACTGCTTCTGAAACAGTGGACACATCCACAGAACCTGTGGAAACAGTAACCGAGGAGATCACAGATACAGCGCAGACTACAGAGCCGATGGAGGAAGCGTCTGTGGACGAGATGACCATCGATGAGATCGCAAATGCGCTAGAGCAGATTATTGGGCAGATCAAAGAAACTCTGGGCATTACCGACGAGGAATTAATGAGTGGTATGGAGGCATTGGGAATGCAGCCATATGACCTGTTGAATCTGGACAATATGGCACAGCTAGTGACAGCCATATCAGGTGAAGATTCTGCACTCAGTCTGATTGCAGACGAAGGGCTTTATACCATGTTGCAGGATGTCACCAAAATGGTGGGGACACAGGTAGAGAATTTGCTTGAGAACACCGGGCTGACCAGTGAGGAACTTGATGCTGTATTGCAGAAGTTACAGGAAATGCAGAGTCAGAACCTTGAGAATCAGGTACAAGAGGCAGAAGTACTTCCGGTGGATGATCAGAATGCTTTTGTTGCGACAGCGGCAGATGACGGGCAGGAAGTCCAGGAACCAGTGGTTATCATGCAGGACAATACCAAATCAGATGATAAGACCGTCCAGCAAAATGATACACAGCCAGAAAGCCAACAGGATCAAACAGTGGAAGCTGCGAATCAGCAGACACAAAATACCGGTCGCGAATCGAGAGAAGGCGACGGTAAGGAGCCGAAAGAGTTTGGACAGCAAGGCACAGCACAGAACTTTCAGAACAACCTGAATGAAATTACGAACACAGCAGCCGCAGAGGGCGTTGAGAAGTTTACTTCGGAGAACACAGAGAACATTATGCGGCAGATCGCTGATATGGTCAAGATTGTCAAAAATGAAAACTTGACAGAGATGGAGCTGCAACTGCATCCCGCTAGCCTTGGCACAGTCAATGTATCGCTGACGACAAAGGGCGGTATCGTGACAGCAGAGTTTACGACGCAGAACGAGGCAGTGAAGGCAGCAATCGAAGCGCAGGCATCTCAATTGAGAGCAAATCTTGAGGAGCAGGGTGTCAAGATTGAAGCAATCGAAGTATCAGTGGAAAGTCATCAGATGGAGCGGGATCTTGATAAGAACGGTCAGGATCAACAAAGACAGTCGCAGGAGCAGGAGTCACAGCGCATTCAGGGATTGCGCAGACGTAGCAGCATCAATCTCAGAGCATTTGCCAATGGGGAGGAAATGGAAGGAGAGATGCAGGGCGCGGACGATGCGACAAGGATTGCCATGGAAATGATGGCAGCAAACGGAAATACGATGGATTTACTTGCATAATATTGAAATGAAGAAGAAAAAAGAGAGGTGAACATATGGGAAGTTTAATAGCACCAATCGGTGAGGACGGCAAATTACAGACTCATACCACATCGGGAGATTCCCTTAGAAAAAATGCAAAAAACAAGAATGCAGTGGACAGTGATATGTTCCTGACCCTTCTGGTAGCCGAGATGCAGAATCAGGACCCGCTGGAGCCTACGAGCAATACGGAATGGGTATCACAGTATGCGACTTTCACGCAGGTTCAGAAGATGGGTGAAGTGGCTGAGGCAGTTGATGTGCTGCGGGCAAACAGTTTGATCGGCAAGGAAGTTCTCATGACAACAACGAGTGAGAGTACTGGAGAAGTAAATACGATACAGGGTGTCGTTGATTATGTCGTTATGGAGGAAGGAAAGCCATTGCTCGTGATTAATGACGCGAAGTATTCGCTCAGTGATTTGGATACGATCGTCAGTGCAGAATACTCTCAGGCACACGAGAAGTACAGCACACTCAAGGGAATGATCGATGCATTGCCAAATGTGGCATGGGCAGATAAATCATACCAGAATGTAGTTCAGGGAGCACTTGATTTCTACAACACCATGAATGATTATGAGAAGAACTATATGGATATATATGGTCATGAACAAATGGAGAAGTTTACAGAGTGGAAACTAGAACTCGAGAAGCTCGGTGTGAAATTTGAGGACACATCAGAAGAGGATAAAAAGACTTCACTGGATGATATTTTAGACAGCTTTAACAACAAGATGAATGCAATTCTCGACAAACTCAATACATTGACAGAAAACAAGACAGAGAAGCCAAGTGAGGGCTCCGATGACAAGAAGGATGAGGACTCAGAGGGCGAGGAAGATAAGACAGATAAGACAGAGACTGCATAGCATCTTGAGAACAGAGGCGTTATGGCGAGGAGGAATGCATGATGAATATTAACAATAGTCAGTTCCTTTCCATTGAACAGCTACAAAATCAATATCTCAAACAGCAGAAGGTCAATTCACAGAGCAGCACCGCTCAGCAGGGTATGAGCTTTGGCGAAATCCTTCACAAGCAGCAGTCACAGGGGATGCAGAGTACAGAATCGGTGAGATTCTCAAAACATGCAGCAAACAGACTGAGCGACAGAAAGATTGAACTGACCGATGAACAACTGGAAAGGTTGAATGATGGGACGAAGAAGGCAGGCGAGAAGGGAATCCGTGATTCTCTGGTGCTGGTAGACCAGCTTGCGTTTATCGTAAATACAAAGAGCAACACAGTCATCACTGCGATGGATCAGACAGAAGCAGATGAAAATATTTATACAAACATTGATGGAGCCGTGATTATCTAATACAGGATGTTGAGACAGAGCCGGACCTTTTAAGGAGGCTTACAGATCCCCGGAATGACGGATGGGGAAGATAATGAAGACGGTAATAAGATTTAGGAGGTCACTTAATTATGATGAGATCACTTTATTCTGGTGTATCAGGTCTGAGGACCCACCAGACAAGAATGGACGTTATCGGTAACAATATCGCAAACGTAAATACAACAGCATACAAGGCAAAGACAATGAACTTTTCCGATATGCTCTATCAGACGACACAGGCAGGTACTGCGGCAAACCCTTCCAACAATACAGGTGGTACGAATCCCAGACAGATCGGTCTTGGTGTAAAGGGTGCGGCCATTAACACCAGCATCACGCAGGAGGGTGCAAACCAGTCTACAGGTAATCCTTTCGACCTGAAAATTTCAGGTGAAGCATTCTTCGTGGTAAGTGACGGTACGAGCACTTATTATACAAGAGATGGGTCTTTTGACGTAGATGATGATGGAAACCTTGTTATGTCAAGCACTGGATTTATCGTGCAGGGCTGGGGCGTAGATAAAGAAGGCAAAATCGTACAGACCGTAGGTCCTCTGAATGTTATGGGTGACAACGAGGCGGCGCCTGCTGCTACAACGTCAGCTAGGATCACAGGTATCGTGGATGCAGAAGATTCGAAACTGGAGACGGACGAGGGCTATCAGTTGAGCGTGGAGCTGTATGATAAGGCAGGCTATCTCTATAATTTGCAGTTTGGCGTGCTTCCTACGATGGCTGAGAGTACGACGACAATATCAACCAACAATACAGAAACAGAGTATGCACTTCCAAGTGAACTTTTCAAAGTAGATATGTCAGAGCTTACCTATACCTATACAGATGCTGCTGACAATACGAAAAAAACACTCAAATCTACGGAAATGCCGGAAACATTGCTCAGAAAGCTGGAGCAGGCGGCAAGGGATGCAGCGTATGGTGGAAAGGTAGCAACAGGAGTAACTGTCAATGGTACGCCTGAACTGGGGCAGAAGGGAGATCTGGTTACAATAAACCTCAAAAATTTTATTGCGGCAGATCCCGACTTGCAGCAAGAAGTCCTTGAGAATGGTAAATTGAATGAGATCACCGAGTTAGTGGTTAATTTCTCCGGCGGAGTAGGTTTTGTTAAGACAAAACCGGATTCTTATCCTGTTAAGGATGCTTTGGTCGTATCGGAAGAAGCTGTCGAGAAACTTGGCTATACGGCAGGAGGAACGGGATCTGTTATGTCTTATACTCGCGCAGATACTTCTTCAATCACAGCGATTGTGCAGACCTACACAGATGTAAACGGCGATGCAGTCACAAAGTATGTGTTTAAGGATGGTGCGGGTAATAAGATTGAGCCAGGAGAGTTCACGAATGATATAAGTAAGATACTAGAACTATTCAAAACGGGCGAAGGTAAGAAAAACACATACGTCACGAACTCGCCGCAGACGGGGACGACAGCAGTGCCAAAAGAATATAAGCTGACGCTGCTGCGAATGTTGGATAATGAAAAGAATGAAGTGAATATAGATGCCTTGAAGAACAATGGTACAACTTCATGGGATTTAATCTTCAATAAAGAAGATGGTCAGTTTAGATATGTAGGATCCGAAGGAAACGATACTTTTACAGTCAACCTGTCTGCAATTGATCAGAAATTTGAGAACCTCACAATAGATGCATCAAAGACACAGAACGTAGGAAATGAGAAGAAATCGACACTCTCCGGCAAAAAGATTGACGGTTATAAAGTGGGTAAGTTGACAGGTGTGTCTATAGGAACAGATGGTTTGATCACAGCGCTGTACAGCAATGGCGTACAGAAGACGCTCGGTCAGGTCTGTGTAGGAAAGTTCCCGAATGCCATGGGTCTTGAGAACGCAGGTGACAACCTTTATCAAGTAACAGCAAGCTCAGGTGATGTACAGATCTGCGATATCAAAGCAGAAGGTATTGGAGCCATTACCACAGGTGTTCTTGAGATGTCAAACGTAGATCTCTCTCAGCAGTTTACCGACATGATTACCACCCAGAGAGGTTTCCAGGCAAACAGCCGTATCATTACAACCTCCGACTCATTGCTTGAGGAGCTTGTAAACCTCAAGAGATAATAATTTAACATAAAAATAAACTGGACAGAAGTGTTTGTTCAGTTTATTTTTTGTCTTTTTTGTAGCTGATTTTGCTCTGTTTGTCTTTTCATTATCTCAGTTTTATGATATACTAACAATATAGAGAGCTGATACTGTTGGATTAGAAATAGCGAAGTGATATTATGCAGACTATAGGGCGGCATTACCGCCCTATACTTTTGGGTAAAGGATATGGAAGAAAGGATTTTATAATTATGGCAGGAATACCAGTCAGCGTATGTATGATAGCAAAGAATGAGGAGCAGTACATAGAGCAATGTCTGAGAAGACTTTTGCGATACAATATGGAAATCATTGTAGTCGATACAGGCTCAACAGACCGCACCAAGGAGATTGCGGCGCGCTATACGGACAAGTTGTTTGAGTTTGAATGGTGTGACGATTTTAGCGCGGCTAGAAATTTTGCTGTATCCAAGGCGTCAAACAACTGGGTTTTGATCTTGGACTGTGACGAGTATGTACAGGAAATTGATGTGGCGAAATTGCGCACCTGTATGCAGAAATACCCGAAAAATGTCGGTGTGATGCAAGTTGGAAATGTTCATGTTGTGATGGAGGGGGGTGTCCAAAAGGAACGAATACAGATTGATGAGATACCGCGATTTTATAATAGAAATTATTATGAGTACAGATTTCGGATTCATGAGCAGATTACGGCAAAGAAGGAGGACAATTACGATGAGATGGTATTGAATACCTTTCATTTGCCAGTGACAGTCAAACATTATGGCTATGATATTCCAAGAGAGGAAATGTTAAAAAAACAGGAACGAAATCTAAAACTTTTATTAAATTCTTTGGGCGAAACGCAAGGAATGGATGATTATGTATACTTTCAGATTGGACAGTCCTACAATATTTTGGGGAACTTTGAGAAGGCTATTGAAGCCTACGATATGAGTTTGGAATTAAATCGCAATCCAGAGAAACAGTTCCTTAAGATTTGTTTGGAATCCTATGCAGAATGCCTTATGAAAATAGGAAATGCAGTGGATGCATATAGACTGCTGGACATGAATAGAGAATATTTAAGGACGACTAGACAGCGGTATTTATTTGGCAGAGCGGCGCATCTGTGCAGGGATTATGAGACTGCGATTGGATTTTTGACAGGCATAACGGACGCCGCAGATCTTGGTCAGCTCGGAGAGGATGTTTTTGACGCGTACACTAGAATATTTGCTATTTATAAAGAGACAGGACAGACTGATAAATTTGAGTTTTACAAAAGCAAGCTGGCTGAGTTTGGCAGGCAGCACGGGAAGCAGATTACCTTTACTGGAAAGGGGGGACAGTAAGATGATTGAATTGACGAAAATTAATGGTGTGAAGATTTTGCTTAACTCTAGTTTGATTGAGACTGTGGAGGAGACACCAGATACAGTTATTACGTTAACTGATGGCAAAAAAGTTATTGTCAAAGAGAGTAGACATGAAGTCAAAAATTTAGTAAAATTAACAAGGCAGGATTATTTTCGGGAAATTTTGAATGTGGAAGCCCTGATGAAAGCATCTGATGCATGAAAAGTCAGGGTGTCAGAAATTGATAGAATTTCAGAAATTTTTCAGAAAATTGTTGCAATTTATGTAACCTTACAGTATTATATACATATGGAGAAAACGAAACACAGATATAATACTGTGCTGGTTCAAAACTCAAACTTATGAAAAAGGGGTGTATAAAAAGTGGATATAGCGTCTTTGGTGGGAATGCTTGTGTGCTTGGGTTTAGTTCTTTATGGTATGATAAACTCGGCAGGTAGTGTCAGTGGTCTCGGATATTTCCTCGATCCGGCGTCAGCGCTCATTACATTTGGAGGGTCGGTCTTTGCGACGATGATGTCTGTGAGTATGGCTAATTTCGTCGGTGGTCTCAAGAGCATTACACTGATTTTCAAACAGGTCAATGTCAATGTACCTGAGATGATTACAAAAATTATCGAATTGTCGAATGTTGCTAGAAAGGAAGGACTCCTTTCTTTGGAGGAAGCGGCTGGGAATCTTGAAGATGATTTTATGAAGAAGGGGATCATGCTCATTGTCGATGGTACAGACCCAGAGCTTGTTAGAGGAATCCTTGAGACGGAAATGAATAGTATTGACAGCCGACATAAGCTTCGATCTGGATTCTGGGATACAATGGGCGCCATGGGTCCGGCGTGGGGTATGATCGGTACACTGGTAGGTTTGGTGTGTATGCTGAATAACATGTCCGACCCGACAACAATCGGTCCGAAGATGGGTGTTGCATTGATCACTACTTTCTATGGTTCAATGCTTGCTAACTGGGTGTGTACACCTACGTCCAACAAGCTACAGGCGAACAATACTATAGAAATGCAGGCAAAAGAGATTATGATCGAAGGACTGCTGTCCATACAGGCAGGTGAGAACCCGCGTGTTATTGAAGAAAAATTGAAGTCATTCTTGTCACCTAATGAAAGACCTTCACAGGATGAAGGCGGCGGTGGAGGTGAAGCTTAATGGCGAAGAAAAAGGAAGAATTTAAGCTCCCACCTGGAACCCCGGCGCCATGGATGAGCACATTCTCGGATATGATGACGCTGTTGATGTGCTTCTTCGTACTGTTGTTTTCTATGTCAGAGGTTGATGCGGCAAAGTTTGAGGAGGTTGCAAAGTCCTTCCAGTCAACGATCAGCATTTTTAAGGCTGGTTCCAAGGCAGTGGGAGACGGCATCCTTGTGAGTAATGGTGTGAGCCAGCTCAATATGCTTGACGAGTATGTCAACTCAAGCGGTAAGACGGCGGAAGCCGACACAAATGAGCCGGACCCGACCAAGCCAGGCGGCTCTGCGGAGGATAAACTACAGGAGGCGGCTGCACAGCTTGACATGACGCAGGAGGAGATTGAATCGCTCCGTGATGCGATTGCTGAGCTGGAAGAGGAAAAGATGAAGCTTTCTGAGGAACTTGCTGAGAAGATGGAAGAAGCAATCAACGAGAGCATGATGGCAGATAAAGTTGATGTGGATTTTAATGGAGATTTTGTGACACTTACTTTAAATGGCGCTTTTTTGTTTGATTCGGGAAAAGCAGAGATCAAACAGGACGCTGTGCCCGTGCTGAATAAGATTGGTGTACTTCTCACAAAGTATGCGGATTCGGAGATTGAAATTGAGGGGCATACAGACTCTGTGCCTTTAAATGGAGGAAGATATGAGAACAATGATGTGCTCAGCAGCTACAGAGCATTGGCGGTGTTTAACTTCCTGAAAGAAAATGCGTCACTTGACCCGGGTATGGTAAAGCATTCTGGCAGGGGGGAGTATATGCCGATCGCTGACAATACATCGCCTGAGGGAAGAGCAAAAAACAGACGGGTTGAGATAAAAATATATAACGCATTAAGCGCTCATAAATGAAAGGGGAAAACAAAATGAGACGTAATCTGTTATCAATTATTATTCTGGCATTACTTGTTGTCAACATTGTACTGTCAGCAATTATGATGGTAAGTGTGTCAAGTGCGTCCAAAAAGACAGCTACATTGGTGGCTGACATTGCGACACTTGTCGGGATCGAAGTCAATGGACTGCCGGAGGCAGATGCTACACAGGCGGTATCTATGGCGGACACAGCAGTACATAATGTGGCAGGCGAATTGACAATTCCTTTAAAGAAGGGTGAAGATGGGAATGATCATTACGCTGTGGGTAGTGTGTCACTGTCATTGGATATGAAGCATGCTGATTATAAGAAGTATTCTGAGACGATGGCTGACATGGATGGAATTATTAAGGACATAGTCTTTGCAGTAATGGGCAATTATACCGTGGATGAGGCAAGAAGCGATTCCGAAACAATCAAGGCAGAGATGCTTGCCAAGATTCAGGAGCGTTTTGGCTCTACATTTATTTATAGTGTATCATACAATTTCTTGTATAATTAAATAATGGA
The DNA here is from genome assembly GCA_910586405.1 of uncultured Lachnospiraceae bacterium. Classification (GTDB taxonomy): domain Bacteria; phylum Bacillota; class Clostridia; order Lachnospirales; family Lachnospiraceae; genus COE1. The sequence goes on along the minus strand of CAJUII010000010.1, from coordinate 21,970 downwards.
AAATAAGGGACGGAGTTCTGTAATCAGGGGAGTAAGAGTGGTTACGAACAGGATGATTTAATATGTAGGGGGTGATTAACTACATGGGAGAGGTATTATCTCAAAGCGAAATAGACAGTTTGCTGGCGGCATTGAGTTCCGGTGAACTTGACGTGGAGGATATGCAGGAGAAGGACGAGCGGCAAGCCAAAAATTATGACTTTACTCGGCCTGCAAAATTCTCGAAAGAGCATTTAAGAACTTTAAACATGATTTTTGATCATTATGGAAGATTGTTGTCAACCAATTTGCCAGTATATCTCAGAAAAAATGTTCAGGTGAGTGTGGCGAGTTCTGAGACTGTAACATTTGCAGAGTTTTCGAATGCCTTGTCAAATCCAGTACTGCTAACCGTTGTGAATTTTTCTCCGATGCCCGGATCAATCATCATGGAATTGACAAGCGGGCTTGGGTATGCGATAATTGACCGAATGCTCGGCGGGCGTGGCGAAGCACTTGAAAAGGCAAGGGATTTTACAGAGATAGAGATGAGCATCATTGAGCGGATCATGGTGATCTGTATGCAGCTTCTCAGAGAACCATGGAAGAATGTGGCGGAGGTCAATCCGTATCTCGAGAGGATTGAGACAAATCCGCAGTTTGCTCAGATTATTTCACCGAGCGACATGGTGGCGCTTGTGACCATGAATGTTAAGATTGGTGATGTTGAAGGTTTGATGAATGTGTGTCTTCCTTTCTTCACATTGGAGTCTGTCATGGACCGCTTAAATACGAAGTTTTGGTATTCAAGCTTACAGAAGATGGATGATGAGGATTATGAGCAGTTTATAGAATCGATGATACGCAGAGTGGATGTTCCTGTTAAGGCAGTGCTTGGGAAGAGCGTCATAACAGTTAACGACTTCGTCAATATACAGGTGGGTGATATCATACGGCTAGACTCTAAGGTCGATGATGAACTAGATGTGTATGTGGGGGATATTAAGAAGTTCAGTGCGGTACCTGGTGCAAGCAAAGAGGCATATGCAGTAAGGGTAACATCAGTTGTGAGGGAGGAGGAATAATTCAATGGATGGCATGTTATCGCAAGACGAAATCAATGCGTTGCTGAATGGTGTGGATTTGTCAGCAGATTCTGGAGCAACAGATACTGCAACAGCTACATCTGGCGGTTCAGCGGGAGATGATTTGTCTGATATAGAAAAAGATGCAATCGGAGAGGTGGCCAATATCAGCATGGGTACCTCTGCTACAACGCTTTTTTCACTTGTTAATAGAAAAGTAAATATTACAACACCCGTTGTAGAGATGTGTAATTGGCAGGATGTGCTAAACGATTATGAAAGACCGTGTGTATTCATTCAAATTAAGTATACTGTTGGGTTGAATGGTACAAACATTTTGGTTTTAAAGGAACATGATGTAAAGGTTATCACAGATCTGATGATGGGTGGTGATGGTACAAATGTGGATGGAGAACTCAGTGATCTACATCTGAGTGCGATTTCAGAAGCAATGAATCAGATGATGGGTTCGTCGTCAACGTCACTCTCTTCAATGCTTGGAAAGACAATCGATATCAGTCCGCCAGAGGCAAGTCTTGTCGATTTACATTCAAAAGAACCGAGAGAGCTCTCGCCGTTTCTTGAGGATAGATTTGTCAAGATTTCATTTAGGATGCAGATTGATGATTTAGTAGACTCTACGCTGATGCAGTTGTATCCGTTAGATTTTGCAAAGTCTGTTTACGAAACCTTTATGGCACAGCAGATGGGATCAATTGCCGCCGCAGAGCCGACACCGGCGCCAGCGCCCGCACCGGCAGCTCCTGCACCAACGCCGGCGCCTATGCCAGATATGAGTATGCAGCCACAGATGGGCGGTATGGACATGGGAATGCAGCCGCAGATGGGAATGCCTCCTCAGGGTTATGGCATGCCGCAGATGGGAATGCCTCCTCAGGGCTATGGTATGCCGCAGATGGGAATGCCTATGGGTTATGGTATGCCCAATGTGAACATACAGCCTGCTCAATTCCAGAATTTTGCGGCAGGACAGGGTGAGATGGTCAGTGCTGAGAGTATTGGCTTGATCAGAGATGTTCCTTTGGAGGTAACAGTAGAGTTGGGAAGAACCAGCAAATCTATTTCAGATATTCTGGAGTTTGCCCCAGGTACTATCATAGAGCTTGATAAGATAGCCGGCGAACCGATCGATGTGCTTGTTAATGGCAAATTTGTAGCAAAGGGAGAGGTTGTTGTCATCGAAGAGAGCTTTGGTGTGAGAATTATGGAAATAATTAAATAAAAATGAATATAATATTCAATAATTATTTTGGTTTATAGAAAGGACATGGTTTATTATGGCAAAGAGAATTCTGATCGTAGATGATGCGGCATTCATGAGAATGATGATTAAGGACATTCTTACGAAAAACGGATACGAGATCGCTGCTGAGGCAGAAAATGGGAAGATCGCAGTCGATAAGTACAAGGAGGCGTCACCTGATCTGACTCTGCTTGATATCACAATGCCTGAGATGGATGGTATCCAGGCACTCAAGGCGATAAAAGGAATCGATCCGGCAGCCAATGTTATCATGTGTTCTGCGATGGGACAGCAGGCAATGGTTATAGAGGCGATCCAATCAGGAGCAAAAGACTTTATTGTAAAGCCATTCCAGGCGGAACGTGTTTTAGAGGCTGTCAAGAAGGTTGTAGGCTAGAATATATGCTTTTATCATCGACATCAAAGCAGTATGACTCCATTGGACAGTTGTTTACAGTAATACTGATATTCATATTTGTATTGGCTCTTACATATTTTGCCACAAAGCTCACTGCAGGTCTTCATAAAGGGAGGCTTGCAGGTTCTAACGTGGAGGTATTGGAAACTTTTAAAATCGCGCCGACGAAGTATATACAGGTTGTGAGAATAGGTGAAAAATATTTTTCCTATATCGTCTGCAAGGACACGGTCACACTGCTTGGAGAATTGACAAAGGAAGATATTTCAAATTTTCGTAAAGCGGAGACAGATACGGCAGTCAATATGAATTTTAAGGAAATATTAGACAAGTTTAGAAAACAGTCGTAAAACCTGGATTACAGATGTGTGGTGAGATATAAGGATAATAGAGTATGAAGAATAAGAGCAGAAAGTACAATATCAGGCAGGAGCTTCGCAAACTTGTATACATGCTCTGTATGGTGGTAACTATATTTTTTGCAGATCTGGTTGTAGCAAATGCGACAACAGAAGATGATGCTGCCGCTGCGGAGCAAATTCTGAATAATCAACAAGAGGATGAAGAGCGAACAAACATTAGAGAACCTGGTTCTGCCCAGACAGGTGAGGATCTTCAAAAACTAAATATTGCCAATAGTCTTAAGATCGAATATGACAATGGAAACGGAGAACTCAGTGGTACGTTGCGGATACTGTTAATATTGACGACACTCGCAGTTGTACCGATTCTTCTGGTGACAATCACATCTTTTACAAGAATTTTGATTGTACTGCATTTTACCAGACAGGCGTTAAATACACAGACAGCGCCGCCTAACCAGGTGTTAATTGCGATTTCTTTGTTTCTTACATTCTTTATTATGCAGCCAGTAATCAGTAAGGTTTACACAGAGGCAATCATACCATATGATGCAGGGGAGATTGGATTTGAAGAGGCATTTGAGATCGCAGTAGATCCGATGCGGACTTTTATGTTTGAACAGACACAGGTGAAGGATATTGATGCTTTTATGCAGATATCTAATACAGCATGGGATGGTGAGAGCCAGAATCAGGTTCCGACATCTGTGCTGATTCCGGCATTTATTATAAGCGAACTTCGAACGGCCTTTATTATCGGATTTTTGATTTACGTTCCATTTATTGTAATTGATATGGTCGTGGCATCAGTGCTTATGAGTATGGGTATGATGATGTTGCCGCCGACTACAATTTCTATGCCGTTTAAGATTTTGCTGTTTGTGTTGGCAGATGGATGGAATTTAGTAATTATATACTTAGTTCGGACGTTTTACTGATGTATTGAGTTATTGTGAGGAAAGGGGAGTGTTGAAAAGATGACGACAGAAATGGTTACGGATATCATAAAAGAAGGCTTGTTCGTAATTCTAAAGACATCAGCACCGCCATTGATTGTATCATTGGTGATTGGTTTGGGTGTCAGTATTTTTCAGACAGTCACGTCAATTCAGGAACAGACACTTACCTTTGTACCCAAAATTGTAGGTATGTTTATCTGTTTGATGATATTGGGCGATTGGATGTTGGACAATATGATTACGTATATGACAGAGTTATGGCAGGATTTTTCTTTGTATATCAGATAATGGAAGGGAGTAGCGTTGCACAGTATGGTAGATTATTCTTTTTCCATGTCTGAGTTGGAATATTTCCTGTTTGTGCTTGTGCGGGTATCCGCTTTTGTCTTTGTAGCACCTTTTTTTAGTACTAAAGGTGTGCCAAACAATGTTAAGATAGGATTGAGTGTGTTTGTGACATATATTATGTATAACTTCGGACCGATACATACTTATCCTGAATACAATACAATACTTGGATTTGCCACAATCGTGTTGAAGGAAGTGTCGGTGGGTCTGCTGATTGGTTTAGCAGCCCAGATGTGTACTTCCATTGTTTTGTTTGCGGGAAGAATAATTGATATGGAAGTAGGGCTTTCCATGGCAAATATGTTTGATCCCACTACAAATGAACAGGCATCCATCACTGGTATGATGCTGCAATATGGTGTTCTGTTGATCCTATACACAACAGGTCTTCACAGATATCTGCTAGCAGCGCTGATGGAGACATTCACTTTGATACCGATTGGGGGAGCAGTGATTGATACGAATAAACTTTTGGAATCACTGATTACATTTTTGAGTGATTATATCGTCATCGGTTTTCGTATTTGTTTGCCAGTGTTTGCCAGCATGACGTTGATGAATATTGTACTTGCGTTGTTGGCAAAGCTCGCGCCGCAGATGAATATGTTTTCGGTCGGTATCCAGCTCAAGCTGTTGATGGGACTTACAGTTATCATGGTCACAGTGACATTGCTTCCAGATGTCTGCAATTTTATCACAACGCAGATTCGGCAGTTGATTGTTTCGATGGTGGAGGGCATGATGTGATAGTAGAATATAATTTACAGTTTTTTGGACAGGATGGACCTGGCGGCGAGAAAACGGAAGAACCTACCGCAAAGAAAAAATCTGATACCCGTAAAGATGGTAAGGTACCCAAGAGTAAAGAACTGTCAAACGGTGTGGAATTGATTGCACTCTTTCTGATCTTAAAATTCTGGGTTGGTCATATGGGCGCAAATTTCATGAAATTGTTTGGTGAGATTTATGAGAAGATGCCAGCCTATACAACTTACTGGGAAGGAAATATTGTAAGGAGAGATTACAGTATCTTGATAAATAATATTTTGATAGAGCTGCTCAAGCAACTCCTTCCTTTCTTTGTTGTCGGTCTTGCGATCGCGATTGGCATCAATATGATGCAGTTTAGGTTCCAGATCACGACAAAACCTCTAAAACCCAAATTCAGTAAACTGAATCCAATCTCGGGTATGAAGCGGCTTTTTTCTATGAGTAAGCTCATTGAATTGCTAAAATCAGTAGTCAAAATTGTCTTAATCATGGCGATTGTATACACTACTCTAAAGGATGAATGGGTTTATCTAGTTCAGTTTTATGGTATGCCGCTCAATCAGGCAATCGAGGTGATCGGCAGTGTTGTGATCAATATGGGATTAAAGATTTCTATGGTATTCATGATCGTGGCATTTGCAGATTTATTCTATCAGCGCTACAAATTCAAAAATGATATCAAGATGTCTAAGCAGGAAGTGAAGGATGAGTATAAGAACGCAGAAGGAGATCCTCAGATCAAAGGAAAGATCAGGAGTAAGATGCAGGAAGCATCCCGCAGGCGTATGATGCAAGATGTACCCAGAGCAGATGTTGTCATCACAAACCCGACGCATTACGCGGTGGCAATCCGATATGATGCAGAGACAGGGTCAGCGCCGGTTGTGCTTGCAAAAGGTGCCGATTATGTGGCGCAGAAAATTAAGGAGATCGCGCGGGAAAATCATGTGGAAATTGTCGAGAATAAACCACTTGCCCGTATGCTGTACGCGAATGTGGATATTGGACAGGAGGTGCCGCCAGAACTTTATCAGGCAGTGGCGGAAGTGCTGGCGATGGTATATAAAATGCAAGGTAAGATTTAGTATCAAAGAGGTAGACATAAAATCTCAGGATAGAATAACCAAAAATGGATTATGTTAACAACAAAGAGCTCTGTTTTTCGTCAAAAAAGCACAGAGTTCTTTGTTTTAATTTGTAGAAGTAATATAAAAAATAAAAAAAATAAAAATTTTAGCAAATTATTATATACAAATTATGTTAATTGTGAGATAATTTAAAATATCAAGAGGAGTTATAAGGGATTTTAAGGAGTTAAGGGGGAAATTTAGACATGAAGATGAAGAAAGCGGACATCGGTGTAGCTCTCTATTTACTTGGCGCTATCATCATGTTGATTGTACCGATTAGCAATACGATGCTGGATGTGTTGCTCGCGATCAATATCTCGCTGGCATTTACCATCCTGTTTACGACGATGTTCACAAAAGAGGTATTGGATTTGTCGTTTTATCCAACGGTTTTGCTGTTCACAACGATCTTTAGAATTGCGCTGAACGTGTCATCGACCCGTTTGATTTTATCGACAGGTAATCCAGGAAACGTCGTGGCGACTTTTGGTGATTTCGTTGGCGGCGGCGACTTGGTGATCGGTATCGTTGTATTTATTATTTTGATTATTGTGCAGTTCGTTGTCATTAACAAAGGTTCTGAACGAGTTGCCGAGGTTACGGCGAGATTTACCTTGGACGCGATGCCTGGTAAACAGATGGCAATTGACGCGGATTTGAATACAGGTGCAATCACAGATGCAGAGGCAAAGGTACAGAGAGAAAAGCTCCAGCAGGAAGCTAGCTTCTTCGGCTCAATGGATGGTGCTGTTAAGTATGTAAAGGGAGATGCAACTGCTGGTCTGATCATCACCTTCGTAAATATTATCGGTGGTATCATTATGGGTGTCGTAAGGCAGGGGATGGACATTGGCGCTGCGGCAGATAAGTATACCATTCTCACCATCGGTGATGGCTTGGTGAGCCAGATTCCTTCACTGCTTATTTCGTTGTCAACAGGTATTTTGGTGACGAAGGGATCAAAGGAAGCGGATTTTGGTACCGTACTTGTCAATCAGTTGTTCGGAATACCGAAAGTATTGTACATGGTAGGTGCAGTGCTTGCATTTTTGGGATTAGTGACACCACTGAATCCTTTGATTTTCGTTATTTTGGGTATTATCTTTATCGTGTGCGGACGCATGATCGCATCGACGATCGAGACGGCTGGCATCGAGGCAGAAGCAGATATGGAGGAGGACACGGCAGACGAGATCCGAAAGCCAGAGAATGTCAATTCACTGCTTCAGGTTGACCCGATTGAGCTGGAATTTGGATATGGTATTATACCGCTTGCGGATGTGAATCAGGGCGGCGATCTTCTGGACCGTGTTGTCATGATACGAAGACAGATTGCGCTGGAGCTTGGTACAGTCGTGCCAATCATCCGTCTGCGTGATAATATTCAGCTCAACCCCAATCAGTATATCATCAAGATCAAAGGTATTCAGGTGAGTGAGGGCGAGATTTTATTTGATCACTATATGGCGATGAATCCTGGTTTTGTGGAGGAGGAGATCTCAGGTATTCCAACCTTTGAGCCATCTTTTCATCTGCCGGCAATATGGATTACAGAGAATCAGAGAGAGCGTGCGGAGAGCGTGGGCTATACAGTAGTAGACCCGCCGTCTATCATTGCGACACATCTGACGGAGATCATCAGACAGTATCTCTCAGATCTGCTCACAAGACAGGATGTACAGAATCTTGTCAACAATGTCAGGGAGACAAATCCTTCTCTTGTGGAGGAGCTTGTGCCAAAGCTTTTGGGACTTGGCGATATCCAAAAGGTATTGCAGAATCTTTTGAAGGAAGGCATCTCTGTGCGTGATCTTGTCACAATTTTTGAGACACTTGCCGATCACGCGGCGTCTACAAGGGATACAGATATATTGACAGAGTATGTAAGGCAGAGCTTAAAGCGTGCGATCTCCAATAAGTACTTTCCAATCAATGAGACGACGAGTGTGGTAACGCTTGATCCGGGGTTGGAGCAGGAGATTATGGGCAGTGTAAAGCAGACAGAGCAGGGCGCATATTTGACATTAGACCCTGAGAAAACAAAGACCATCATGGCATCTGTGGAATCAGAGGTGGGCAAGCTTGAGAAACTTGGCAAGAATCCAATCGTGATAACCTCTCCAATTGTCAGAATGTATTTTAAACGTCTTACAGAGGATTATTACAAGGATTTAGTAGTGGTATCTTATAATGAGATCGATTCAAATGTTGAATTACAATCAGTAGGAATGGTGACAGCATGATAATTAAAAAATTTCAAGGAAGAACAAAGGAAGAGGCGCTTGAAAGTGCAAGAAGAGAACTTGGCGGGAACATCGTCGAGATGAATGTCAAAACGGTGAAGGCAAAGGGAATTATGGGCCTTTTTAAAGGGACAAGATTCGAGGTGACAGTTGCCAGGGAAGAGGAGAATGAGAAATACAGCGCTGTTTCTGCCAAGGATGTGGAGCGGGAAGGCGTGGCAGTAAGTTTTAGCCATAATGAGCCGCAGGGAAAAATCATTCCAATGAAGAAAGAGCAGGAGAAGGAAGAGGCCAAGGCAGTAGGATTGGCAGTGGCGGATGTGCTTTCCACATATCAGCCAGAACCAGTAAGAGACGAGATTGAGAAGGACAGGAACCGTGTTGACAATCGAGCGAATGGACCTGTCAGGGAAAATGGTCTGGAAGAAAAACTAGACAGTCTCCAGAATTTGATTGAGAAGCAGCTCTCGCGACAGGACGGCAGACCACAGACAGATGAAACGAAGAATGTCGAAGAGGAGAAACACGAAGAGGATACAGAAAGAATAAATTTTTTGAAAATATTGTATAATAAAATGACTGATAATGAGATCAATGAGAAGTATGCAAATGAAATGATTGACGAGATTGACAGGAATTGTAAATCAGATGTGACATTGGATTTTATGCTTTCTGAGATCTATCAGAGGATGATATTAAAATTGGGAAAGCCTTATGTAATGGAGGAGGATGGTAAGAGTCCAAAGGTTATCTTTTTCGTGGGTCCGACAGGGGTGGGAAAGACAACAACTATCGCGAAGATTGCATCGTCCTATAAGTTAGAGCACAGAAAAAAAGTGGCTATGCTCACGGCTGATACATACAGGATTGCAGCTGCGGAACAGCTTAGAACATATGCAAATATTTTGGAGGTGCCGTTTAGAGTCGTATATACAGCAAAGGAAATTGAAGCTGCTGTTGAAGATTTCAGGGAATATGATTATATTTTTGTCGATACGACAGGTCATTCTCCAAATGATGAGGCACAATGTGAGAATATGGGTGCTTTGATCAATTCCGTTGATATCAAAACTTCCAGAGAGGTATTTCTGGTATTGTCCGCTTCAACAAAGTATAGGGATTTAATGAGGATTACAGACACATACAAAGAAATAACAGATTATAAGCTGATCTTCACTAAGCTTGATGAGACGTCTGCATTAGGAAATATCTATAATCTAAAGCTTTACACGGGTGCAAAGCTTTCTTATGTGACGTATGGTCAGAATGTACCTGATGATATTGAGTATTTTAATCCACAGTCAACTGTCAAACAGTTGCTTGGGGGAAGGCGTTGATAGGAGGGTAATGTATGGTGGATCAGGCTGAACAATTAAGAAATGTGATTAAATTAAATCCAACGCCAAAACCACATGCCCGTGTGATCACGGTGACAAGTGGAAAAGGTGGAGTGGGAAAATCCAATACATCTATAAACCTTGCCTGTCAGTTTAAAAAAATGGGAAAGAGGGTCATTATACTAGATGCGGATTTTGGCTTGGCAAACATAGAGATTATGTTTGGTACAGTGCCAAAGCACAATCTGTGTGACCTGATTTATCAAGGAAAAAACATCACAGATATTATAACATGGGGACCTATGGACATAGGTTTTATATCAGGAGGATCTGGAATTGCCGGTCTTTCTAATTTGAGCAGTGACTATTTAAATTATATCATTCGCAATCTTGCAAAACTGGATGCAATTGCCGATATTATTATCATAGATACAGGTGCAGGAATTTCAGATGCCGTGTTGGACTTTTTGGTTGCAAGCGGCGAGATATTGGTAGTGGCAACACCGGAACCAACATCAATCACAGATTCCTATTCGCTATTAAAAGCACTGAACCGGCATCCTCGTTTCTCGAGAGATGAGTCAAAGATTATGGTGATAGCCAATAAAGTATCTGATATGACGGAAGGTGATGCGATGTACACAAAACTTGAGACAGTGTCCAATCGTTATCTGAAACTTCCGGTGTCATTCCTTGGGTCTGTGCCGCGTGACCGTCGTCTTGAAGAGGCAGTGATGCAGCAAAAACCGGTGAGCATTCAGAGTCCGAATGCAAAATCTTCTATAGCATATGAGAGGATTGCATACAGTTTGATGGATAAAGAATATAATGAGTCGTTGGTAAAGCGGGGAATGGCAGCTTTTTTCTCACATATTGTATCAGGGAATAAAAAAATGGGATGAATCGTGTGTTCAGGAGGAGTCTATGATAGAACAATTTATATCACCGGGAGATAAGCTTGAATTGAAATCGACAGTTCGGGTGATACTTCCTGACGGTACAGAAGGCGTAAAGACTTATAGGACTTCAGTATATAATATTTTGGAGGATGAAAAGCTTGAGCTGATGATGCCAATGGAGCAGACAAAACTGGTATTGCTTCCGATCGGCGGAGAGTATGATGTGTGTTTCTACTCTCATAAGGGAGTGTATCGTGCAGATGTCAGGGTTACAGACAGGCAGAAGGTCAATGGCATGTATATTTTGGTTATTGAACTGATTAGCAGTCTGCACAAATACCAGCGCAGAGAGTACTATCGCTTTAACTGCATTGTGGATATGATGGCGAGGGAGATGACAAAACATGAGGAAGACGCCTTTGCCAGAGGGCTGACATACGTTGTAACTGAGCAGGATATGATAAAGGGAGTGATCGTAGATATCAGCGGCGGCGGCGCCCGTTTTGTATCAAGATACAAATTTACAGAAGACAGTATGATATTGATGCAGTTTGATCTGTCGATTATGGGGAAGTACAGATCATTTCTGCTGGCGGCGAAAGTGATCTATTCCGGCGAGATCGAAAACAGAGAAGAAGAGTATGAAAACCGTGTCAAATTTGAATACATAGACACGATGACTCGCGAGGAGATCATTAGATATATTTTTGATGAGGAAAGAAAAAATAGAAAGAATGGGAAGGATCGTTGAATAGTATGACAATTAACTCAAACGTCTCAAAAATAAAGAAAAAAATTCTAGTAGTTGATGATTCTGCACTTATGAGAAGAGTTATGTGTGATATAATTAATTCAGATGAACGGTTCCAGGTAGTGGAGCAGGCTTTTGATGGTCAGGCAGCATATGAACTTCTTAAGAAGAATCAGTATGATGGCATCGTTTTGGATGTCAACATGCCTAAGATGAACGGAATCCAGTTCTTGCGCGCGCTACAGCGAGATAAGATCAGAGCGCGTGTAATGATGGCTAGTACAGATACCAGAGATGGTGCAGCAGTCACGATGGAGGCACTTGATTTGGGGGCGATCGATTTTATCGAGAAGCCGGTAAACATTGTATATTTAAAGAGCAGTGGATTTAAGGATCAGTTTTTAGACACACTCTATGCGGTTGTGTCGAGCCGCCAGACCAATATTTCTGTCTCTCCTGTGTTGACGAGAGAGAAGCAGGAGGAGAGTACACAAAGGCTTGTGAACATTGTCAGAAAAAGCAGTCCAGTTGTGAGCGGACAAAAGATTGTCGCGCTTGCCTGTTCGACAGGAGGTCCCAAGGCATTGCAGAGTGTTGTCCCAAGGCTGCCAGCGGAGCTTGCAGCACCTGTTCTGATTGTTCAACACATGCCCAAAGGTTTTACACAATCTCTCGCAGAGCGTCTTGACTCGATCAGTAAAATCAGGGTTAAGGAAGCCGCGGAGGGCGATGTGCTCGAGAATGGCGTGGTGTATATTTCCATGGGCGGCAAGCATATGAATGTGGTGACAAAAGGCGGAAGGGCGACGATCAAATATACAGATGAACCTCCAAGAGAAGGCGTGAAGCCGTGTGCGAATTATATGTATGAGTCCTTGAAATCAAGCAGCTATGCGCAGATTGTCTGCGTTGTGCTGACAGGAATGGGCGCTGATGGCACTAAGGGAATCGTGAATTTGGAAACTTCAAAAAAAATACACGTTATCGCACAGGATGAGGCGTCATCAACGGTGTATGGTATGCCCAAAGCGATCGCTTCGACAGGACTTGTGAACCAAGTTGTTTCACTTGATAACGTGGCCCAGGAAATAATAATGAATGTGGGGGTCAGGTAGTATGGATACTAGTCAATATCTTGATATTTTCCTTGATGAGTCAAAGGAACATTTACAGAATCTGAGTGATCAGATTATGGATCTGGAGCAGAATCCTGAAAACATGGATACGATCAATGAGATTTTCAGGGCTGCCCATTCCTTAAAAGGTATGGCAGGCACAATGGGATATAAGCGGATGCAGACGCTGACGCATGATATGGAGAATGTATTTTCGGAGGTTCGAAACGGTACGTTCAAGGTACAGCCTGGCATGATTGATATTCTGTTCAAGAGTCTGGATGCGCTGGAGGAGTATGTCAACAACATTCAGCAGACGACAGAGGAGGGGACGAATGACAATCAGGATTTGATCGATGCGCTGAACAGTATCCTGAAAAATAATGGTGAGGTAAAATTGGATGACAGTGCGCAATCTGCGGAGACAGCACCAGCACAGGCATCCACAGCGGAGCAGCCGGCACAGGATGAAGATGCCACGAAGGAAAAATGGCAGAAGATCAAGATCACAGACACTGAGAAGATGCTGATCGAGAAGGCAAACAGCGAGGGGCTCAAGGTTTATGGCGTGACGGTCTACGTAGAGGAGGCGTGTGTATTAAAGGCGGCCAGGGCATTTTTAGTATTCAAAGCTTTGGAAAAGCTGGGAGAGATCATTGTCTCATCTCCGACAGCACAAGATATCGAGGATGAGAAATTTGAGCTTACATTCAGCCTGATCTTTATATCGGGAGGTACTGCGGATGAGATCAAGGAGGCGGTAAAGAGCGTATCTGAGATTGAGGAGGCGTACTGTTCAGAGTATGTGATAGCGGCGCCGGCACAGCCCGCAGAGCCAGAGAAGCCTGTGGAGAGCAAGCCAGCAGAGGAGACGGTCAAAGCAGCACCGGAAGCCAAGGCAGCGCCGGTTCCTGCGGCAGCACCTGCTGCAAAGCCAGCGCCCGCGGCAGCACCGGCACAATCGTCCGCAAAACCAGCAGGAAAGCCAGTGGTAAACAGGACTGTCAGAGTCGATATCGAAAAACTTGACAATCTTATGAATCTGGTCAGCGAGCTTATCATTGCGAAAAATTCATTGATCTCGGCAACTGCCGCAGATGACGGGAAGGGTGATACTGGTTCTGTCAATGAGCAGATTGAGTATCTCGAGAGCGTGACAACAAATCTTCACGAATCGGTGATGAAGGTTCGAATGGTTCCTATTGAGAGCGTAGTGGCAAAGTTCCCGCGAATGATTCGCGATTTGTCTAAGAAGCTGAATAAAAAGATGGAATTGTACATGACAGGTGAGGACACCGAGCTGGATCGTACAGTTGTCGATGAGATTGGTGATCCCTTGATGCATATGCTCAGAAATTCTGCCGATCATGGACTTGAGCCAAATGATGTACGTATCGCAAACGGCAAGCCGGAGGTGGGTTCCATCTTCCTGGACGCTTATCAGGATGGCAATAACGTTGTGATTGAGGTGCGGGATGACGGCGGCGGAATCAATGTGGAAGCTGTCAGAAATAAAGCGATTGAGCGCGGAACAGTGACACCTGAGCAGGCGGAGACTATGACGGAGAAAGAGATTATCGATCTCTTGTTCCTGCCAAGTTTCTCTACGGCAAAGAAAGTATCCGATGTGTCTGGGCGAGGCGTTGGACTCGACGTTGTGAAGTCAAAGATTGAGTCCCTAAGTGGTGAAGTTGAGGTAAAGAACCGCTATGGAGAAGGTTCCTCATGGATTATCAGATTACCGCTGACTCTTGCCATCATCCAGGCGCTGATGGTGGTTATCGGTGATGAAAAGTATGCGATAGCACTTGGATCGATTCAGACGATCGAGGATGTTCTGCCGGAGGATATCAAGCTTGTGCAGGCAAAGGAAGTCATTCATATTCGTGGAACAGTCATTCCTATTATCAGAATGGATAAGGTTCTTGACATGCCGCCCAAGGAAGGCGAGGATAACAAGAATAAGAATCTCACAGTAATTATCGTCAAGAAGGGCGAAAAGCAGGCAGGCTTGGTAGTAGACGAGCTCATCGGGCAGCAGGAGGTTGTTATCAAGTCCATGGGCAAATATATTAAAGTGCCTAAAATGATCAGCGGCGCTACAATTCTGGGCAATGGTGAAGTGGCACTGATTCTTGATACCAATGCGTTGATTTAATCCTATTGATAATGAAAGGCAGGGCATAGAACATGGATGAAGTAAGAACAATGGACGAACAAAAGCGGAATGTGAGTCTCAACCGTCCCGTGGAGCGCGATACGACGCAATTTATCGTGACACAGCTTGGCGGTGAGCAGTATGGTATAGATATCAAGTATATATCGAATATTATTAGAATGTCGAAAATCACAAGGGTGCCAAGGGTGCCAAATTATATCAAGGGCGTTATCAATGTCCGTGGTGTTGTCATACCAACGATCAGCCTCAGGTTAAAGATGGGACTGCCGGAGGACGAAGTTACCAAAAAGACCCGTATCATCATCTTGACACTGGAGCAGCATGAGTCAATCGGTGTGTTGGTTGATGAGGTAAAAGAGGTTGTAACGCTCGACGAAGAACATATCGAGAGAATGGGATATGAGAAAGATGATAAGGAGAGATATCTTTCAGGCGTGGGAAAATCTGACGGAAAGCTGATCTCACTGCTTGACATCACATCTGTTCTGGCAGAGGTGGTTGACGTATAGATTGGAATTATATCTTGTGACTTTTGAATTAGGAAAGGCTTAGGTTTTATCATGGCAGATAATATGAGTTTCGAGAGAGTTACGACAGAATATTATGATGTATTGAAGGAGCTGGGGAACATCGGGGCAGGCAACGCGACGACAGCGCTTGCCCAGATGCTCCAGACCAAGGTGGATATGAAGGTTCCACAGGTTAGACTGTTGGATTTTAAGGATGTCGGTGTTGTTATGGGCGGCGAGGAGCAGCTTGTTGCGGGAATTTATCTGGCCGTTGAGGGTGATATCACGGGCAGTATCATGTTCATACTTGAACAAGGTGCTGCAAAATCACTTGTATCAAAGCTCATGGGAATGCCACCAGCGGAAGGCGGGTTCACAGAAATCGAGATATCAGCAATGAAAGAGATTGGCAATATTATCACAGGCGCTTATCTCAATTCGTTGGCACAGATGACAAATCTTAAAATGATTCCGTCGGTTCCGGACTTAAATATTGATATGCTCAATGCAATTCTAAGTGTACCGGCTATAGAATTTGGTATTATAGGGGATCAGATCCTGCTGATTCAGACTGTGTTTACAGATGATGTGGATCTGAATGGGTATTTCATTCTCATGCCGGATCTTGAGTCATATTCAACGATGTTGAAGGGGCTTGGGCTGTCAATATAACTATACTTTCATAAATTAGCAACACTAAAAAGAGAAGGGGCATAGTGAGCGATGGCGAATATAGTTAAGGTTGGAATGGCAGATTTGAATGTGTGTAAGAGCCCTGATGGCATCACGACTTTGGGATTGGGGTCTTGTGTGGGGATCTGTATCAGAGATCCGGTTGCCAAGGTTGGCGGGATGGCACACGCAATGCTGCCGGACAGCAAGCAGATAGAAAATAATTCAAACAGAGCGAAATTTGCGGATACAGGCATAGAAGATCTTGTGAAAAAGATATTGGCTATGGGTGGCAGAAAAGGAAGGCTGGAGGCAAAAATTGCAGGTGGAGCACAGATGTTTGCTTTTCAGAATAAATCAGACATGGTTCGTGTCGGAGAACGAAATGTGGAGGCCAGCAAAAAGAAACTGAGAGAACTGGGGATTCCATTAAAGGCTCAGGATACAGGACTCAATTATGGTCGTACAATTGTGTTTTATCCTGAAACGGGTGAATTAATCATACGTTCGGCAGGGAAACCTGAGAAGAAGATTTAGAAGGGGATAATCAAATGGGAAATAAGACCGGTCTTATCACACCTTTTTTCATGCTTTTGGCTGGTGCGATAGCGTCTATAATAATGTATGTAAGGGGATTTGACTTGACAACAATGTTGTGGGGACTACTGATCGTGCTGGTGATTTTTTATATTATTGGGGATATCGCGAGATATCTCTATGCATCGATCAGACCTCGTATTATACCTACAGGAAATCTTGAGATCATGGTTCAGAAAGCAAAGGAGAAAGGCAATCTTACGGGAAGCGTTGTTGCATTTGAAAATGATGAACAAAAAGATCTGGAGGGCATGGATGCGGGTGGTTTCATGTCGGATGATGCAGAGAACTATTTTGAGGAAGGCTACTCTGACGAGGCGCTTCACGACAGTACTGAGGATATGACAGCAGTGCAGGAGGACTTTGAAGATAGTCCATTTGAGGAAACAGACAATTATTAAATTTTCGTTGGACAACATTGTGCATAACGGGGGAATAACATGAATGATGCAGCACGCAAAAAACTTTGGGAGGACTATGTCAGAGTAAAGACTCCAGATTTGAGGGAGAAGCTCATATTGGAATATGCTCCGCTGGTAAAAGTAGTAGCAGGACGGCTTAGTATGTATCTTGGATACAACGTAGAATATGAGGATCTGGTTAGTTATGGAGTGTTTGGCTTGATTGATGCCATCGATAAGTTTGATATGGGCAAGGAAGTGAAGTTTGAGACTTATGCCAGTCTGCGTATTCGCGGTGCTATTCTTGATCAGATTCGTAAGATGGACTGGATACCGCGCACCATCAGACAACGTCAGAAGCAGATTGATACGGCGATGAAGGATTTGGAGCAGAGAAACGGAAGGCCTCCTACGGATGCTGAGATTGCTGCCTATATGGGAATTACGAAAGATGAGTTTATGGATTGGCAGAATCAGGTAAAGGCCGACAATGTGATTTCCCTAAATGAGTATGTCGAACAGGGAAATGATATTTCATCGGAAAAGAGTATCAGTTCAGGATTTGATACGCCGGAGGGTGTGATCGAAAAAAGTGAACTCAAGAAAGTACTAGAGGAATCACTGGAGGTATTGACAGACAAGGAAAAAAAAGTCATCCTGTTATATTATTACGAGGAATTAACGTTGAAGGAAATCAGTCGTGTGCTTGAGGTATCTGAATCAAGAATATCTCAATTGCATACAAAGGCATTACAGAAGATGAAAACAAAAATGGGAAATTACATTGGCATATTTGATTGATAGTTTCCTTGGATGGATCATATCGATTGCATGGAGGCATGACTTATATGAATGGATATTTTCAGTTACAGACAAGTGAGCAGGGGGTAAGCCTGCTGTTGTCTCCCCCCATCGGGGATGGAGAGAGGATACGCGTTGCCGAATTAAGGGAGTATCTCAACAGTATAGGTGTACCCTATGATGTCAAGGCAATCAACTCAGCTCTGTTATCAATGGGCGACGAGGAGGTTGTTCTTTTTTTAACACCGATCAAGATTGCACCGGTGAATGAGCAGTGTGATATCCAGATTCTGTTAGACAAGATGACAGCGGTATTGAGGCTGTATCCGCCAAGTGCAGGCGGTTTGCAGACCAGTAAAGCACATATAATGGATCTGCTCGCGCGGTATAAGATACGGGCAGGAATCGATGAGAAGGCAATCGACAAAGCTCTTGAGGATAGGGAATATTGTACAGATATTATTGTAGCAAAGGGAAAAATGCCGACAATCGGACGTGATGCCTGCCTTGTATATCACTTTGATACAAACAATGCAGTGCGTCCAGAATTAAAGGAAGATGGAACTGTAGATTTCTTCAAACTGAACAATCTCCATCAATGTACAGAGGGGCAGGTTCTTGCAGAAATCATCCCAGAAGAAAAGGGCGAGGATGGATTTGATGTATATGGAACCGTGGCACCGACAAGGGAGGTTAAGAAAGTAGCTTTTTCTTATGGTAGAAATTTGGAGGTGTCCAAGGATGGCTTGAAGTTAATCAGCAAAGTAGATGGCCATGTATCGCTGGTTGATAACACTGTATTTGTGGCAGATGTATACACTGTAGAGAATGTGGGCACCTCAACAGGAAATATTGAATATCATGGGAATGTTGAGGTCAAAGGAAATGTTTGTGAAAATTTCAGTGTCAAGACCGATGGAAATGTGTTTGTGACTGGTGTGGTGGAAGGCGCGGTGATTGAAGCTGGCGGTGATATTATCATAGCGAGGGGAATGCATGGACAGAATAAGGGCAGGCTTAAGGCAGGCGGAAACATTATTGCAAAATTTATCTCCGCAGCGGATGTGGAGGCCGACGGTTTTATCGAGGCAGAACAGATCATAAACGCCAAGGTATCCGCGGGTACTAATGTGAATGCAGATGCGGGAAAGGGACTGATCACAGGCGGTAGAATTGTTGCAAAGGGCATGATCAATGCCAAAAATATAGGCTCTGCGATGGGGGCTTCCACGATTGTAGAAGTCGGCACAGATCCCCGATTAAAGAAGCAGCTTTCTGAGCTGCAAAAAAGTGTCGGTGAAAAATTAAAAAATCAGCCCAAAATGAAAAAAGAACTGGAAGAAATTACAATGAAATTAAAAAGGGGCATTAAGCTCACACCTGGCCAACTTAAAAATGCCAGAGCGCTACAGGTGAATATCGCAGAGACACAAGCTAAGATACAGGAGGAATTAAAGGAGATCGAGAAGCTTGACAAACTCTTAAAGAGCGAAGTTCCAGCACAGATTAACGTCCGCGGGACGATGTATCAAGGTGTGGTAGTGAGTATTTCAGGCGCCACAATGACAGTCAAAAATGAGTACACATATTGCCGATTGGTAAAAAAAGATGCAGATATAGCTTCTACAAATTTGTAGGGGCTATTGCCTTTTTTGTAAAAATATATTAAAATAAATCGAAGTAAGTCGAGATATGTAAACTGAGGGGGGATTAATATGGCAATAAGTCCAATATTATTAAACGGCAGCATACAACAGACTGACAATGTTCTGCACAATCAGCTCAGACAGATGGAAAAAGGTATGGTTGATCAGGGAAATATACAGGTGCAGGAAGAAAAACGGGATCAGCAGATGGCGAAGCAGGTGGTTCATGCAGATGAGACCCTGTTCAAAGAGGAGCGCTTTGATGCAAAGGAAAAAGGGCGCAACGGCTATGCTGGTGACGGTGGAAAACGCAGAAAAAAAGCGAAGGGGGATGGCAAGGTTGTCGCGAAGTCAGAGGGAGGCTTTGACATGAAGATATAGTCATCCATCTTTTGAACAGAACGCTTACATGTTGGAAAAGTAGAGAGGTTTGGTATCAGATGAATTGGTTAGAGGTAGTATTGCTTGTATTTGGCGTTGGAGCATTTGCAGGAAGTTTTTTTATCAGAGAGAAATCGTCGGAAGATGAAGAGGGACAGCAGGTTGATGTAGGACTGATCAGGGATGTTATTGAAAAAGAAATGAAGGATGCCAAGGAGCGTGTTACTGAGGTTGTGGATGAGACGCTTGAGTATGCTGTGGAAAAGACGGAGCGTGCATCTGAGCGCATTTCGAATGAAAAGATCATGGCGATCAATGAATATTCGGAAACGGTGCTATCGGATATCAATAAATCGCATCAGGAAGTGATGTTTTTATATGACATGCTAAATGATAAGCACAATAATCTCAAGGAGACAGTCAAGCATGTAGATCGGACTGCCAAGGAGGCAGAGGAGGCTGCAAACGCAGCAGCGCTCGCGCTTGCAGCGAAGGCCCAGGAAGAGGCTGATGCCAAGGAGCGTGAAAAAAAGGAAGAGGAGAAGAGAGCCCTTGCTGCGAAGAATATGCTGATGGATAAGGATGCGCAGGAAAAGGAGTTTGCACGCCGTCAGATGGCAAGGCTGATTCTGCCAATGCAGCAGCAGCTTACGATGCACCGTCAGGTAGACCCTCGTGCTTTGGACATGAAGTCGTTCATGGCCAATTCGGTCACTAGGCAGCCAGCGGAGCTAAGTCCGCTTGTTGTAAAGAATGTGGAGATTGTGTCGGCGGATATTGTCACATCGAACGATATGCAGCCAGTAGTGGGGAGCACTGGGATAGAGCCTGTGAGTATGGCAGACTTGCAGACACTTGGCTCTCGCCCGGAAAATATGAAGGTCGTGGATGTGAAGCCAGCAGATATCAGGCCCGTCGAAGTGTACTCCTTTGTGGAACAGGCACCACATATCGAGCGACCAGTCAAAAAGGAAACACAGGCCACTGGAATCAACAGGGCAACTCAACAGGAGAGCTATGTGTTATCACAGCCTGATGATGATTTGAGAGAAAACAATAATGACCGGATACTGCGACTTCATAAAGAAGGGTATTCGAATGTGGAGATTGCAAAGGAGCTGGGGCTTGGAGTAGGAGAAGTCAAGCTGGTCATTAATCTGTTCAAGGGGGCTGTATAAATGAAATATAAATATATGATAAGAGGGTTGGGACTTGGTATGATTGTCGCTGCGGTGGTTCTGGGTGCTTACAGCAGAAATGCGGTGGCGGATGCACGCGTAGCAGCATTGAAAGATTACGGTCTTGAAGAAGAAAAGCTGCTTGACGATGAGACGAGTACAACGATGGAGGAAAGCTTAACGGTTGAGACGACAGAGCCTGTTCTCGTGCGAGATCAGGAGAAAGAGTCTGAGATTTACTCTGCACTGGATGCTGCCAAGGAGTCAGAACAAGGAGCTATCGAAGGTTCAGATGTGGATACAGAACTTTCAAATACAGCAGATTCCAATTCAGATTCTTTGGATGAGCAGGCGCCAGATGGTCAAGCTTCGGATGTACAAGTTTCGGATGAACAGGATTTAGATGCAGCAGCGCCGGAACAGGAATCGTCGGTGGTGATCGTTGTCCCGTCAGATGAGGAAGCTGGGGAGACTGCCGAGATTGTGATTGAGTCCGGGGATGATTCGGGAACTGTATCCAGGAAGCTTCAGAATGCGGGGATTATAGAGAACGCATCGGAGTATGATGCCTTTTTGATGCAGCATGGTTATGACAAGAAAATCAGCACCGGAAAAAAGGTGATTGGTATCAATGATACTTGGCAGGAGATTGCTGACAAGATTTCGAGAAGATCGTGAAAAAAGCTTGCGTATAAGTTGCTTTTATGTTATATTATTGATGTTGTGGCTGTATTCGGGTATTGCAGCCATGACATCAATTTTTATTACACATCAATCACGTTTGCAGATTTGCGGTCCATGCCCAGTGGTAGCCCGTAGGGACGAAGCAGACGGAAGCGCGGTGAACCCGCAGAAAATGGAGGTAAGATATGAGCGTTATTTCAATGAAGCAGTTATTAGAGGCAGGTGTTCATTTTGGACATCAGACAAGAAGATGGAACCCTA
>CAJUII010000009.1 GCA_910586405.1 uncultured Lachnospiraceae bacterium | reverse complement strand
CCATTTTATAGTACTGTGCAATATTCACAAAAAAACCTCATAAAAATTTACGAGGTTTTTTTGAAATATATTCACTGCGCTGGTTTAGAGAGATATTGTCAAGTGATCACAATACACCTAATCCACTAAAAGTTTATCTACAGCTGAATATGTTGGTCTGCATATGATAACAAATCTAAATCGTGTGTGGCTAAGACGATACCTTTACCATTGTCAGCCAATTCTCTCAACAATTTTATGACTTTATTCCTATTGCCTTTGTCCAAGTTGCCAGTCGGTTCATCTGCAAATATATAACATGCATCTTTCAAAAGAATACGAGCTAATGCGACTCGCTGTTGTTCTCCACCGCTTAATTCATATACCAGTCTCTTCTCATAACCCTCTAATCCCACTTTTGCAAGCGCATCGGCTATGGACAGGTCCATAGCCTTTCTATATATTAAAGAGATGCGAAGATTCTTTTCAACTGTATACTCATCTATCAATCCATAATTTTGAAACAAATAAGAAATTGTATATCTACGCAATTTCATAATTTCTCTTGGACTTGGGTTTGATATATTATCTATTTCTACAATTCCGCTATCAGGTTTTTCAAGCAATGATAAAATATTCAACAGTGTTGTTTTTCCTTTGCCGCTCTCGCCAGTTATAACAGTAAGACTATTTTGATCTATTTTGACGTTGAATGCTTTTAGAATATCAAGGCTGTGGTAGCATTTAGATATATTTAATGCTTCTATCATGTCACTTCCCCTTTCAATATACTATTCATTGATTTTTTGATTAAATTTTTCTCCATCAGCACAAAGTAAATGAGATCAATACCAACCACAAGCGTGCCAATTAATATAATTCCATGAAACGAAATAGATGGAAATAAACGTGCCAGCCTTGATGCTGCTATGGGTACAAAAAGAAATATTGCCAGTAAAGTTGGTGAGAATAGCATCACAAAAACTGAATAATACTGCCTATATACATCAAATCCCCACAATGTCTTTATCGTAACAGCATATCGGTTACGCAAAAAGTAATTAGCAAACAAGCTGAAACTTGTCACAAAATAACCAAAAAATACAAAGATTGCCAAAAAAATTGTAGTAGCACAGTTCCTTTGAAGCTGAGTTACCCTGTCGGACACACTCTTCCATACTGATGTCGCATACACAAAATTGTCTATACCCACTATCTTTGCAAGGTAATCATTGGGTGCTATTTCTTGACTATCATCATATTGAAAATATAAACATCTTGACGTTTTAGTAAAAACGCTGCTTGGATGGAAATTATCAGTATACACAACAACTACGGGATCAAGTATCTTGTTGCCGTTATCCTGTTTGATATTAGGTGATAATGTAAAATATAACTGACCAGTTTTTACGGGAATTATATTAACTTCCAAATCTTTTTGTTTGGATGGATTCCATAAATCGTTTGAAGCATCACTATATACATTTTCATATATCCTGAACCGATAAAATTCAAAATAATCTAAAAATCGTTCATTTAACTCATCATATATGGAAAACAACGTTTCTGGAACCAGTATATTTAACACATTATCAGCGTATATTAACTTTTGCTCAGCAGGAGTACCCTCACTTGTATAAATCGGATTAAACTGAAAATAATTAGGGCTGACGGTAATATGTGTCGAAAACCCATTTGTTACCAAACCTGTTAGTGGATAATCAACCCCGTGTACCTCCATTGCATAAATATCATCTGCATCCATAAAGAAAGCGTTATTTTCTACAGTCAGATGCTGATATAAATCTGTTATAGATTTATGTAATTCAACTTCAATACCCAAATCGTAATCTTGTCCCACATCACTCATGGAAATTTTGTATATATCCTTTGCATCTATCCAGCTTTGCATATTATGCTTTTCAGTCGTCAATTTCTCATATAATTCTACCAGCAATATAATGGTTACAAACAACAATAACACGGATACGAACTTAACAAAATAATTTGCCGCCTGTATAAGAACATCAGGTTTCATTCCTTTTAATTCCAATGACAGTTTATTTCGTCTTTTGTTTAAATAGATCAATAATACACAACTTAGAAATATGGCATATATACAGCTGATTAATAATGACAAACCCAAATATAAAGTCACTATTTGCACATAAAATGACCGGTACGTATCTATACAGAGAAGAACAATGCTTAAAATTACATAAAGTCCTCCTACTATCCCTATCCATGTCTTTCCAAAAAATATATCAGATGTAATTGAATATATAGTCCGCAATCTGCCATATCCCAATGTAATATAAATACTTATGGCCTTACTCCTCTGAACAACAAATTGTGCCAATAACACAAACATTACCAATGTTGATACACATAAAAATATTAGGGCTAAAATTATATGTATACGCGAAAAAGATGAAAAGACTAAAAACACAGAATTACCATTATATATTTCATTGGAATATATAGTTACTCCTTCTAAAGCCAGCTCTTCTTTCATCTCATTTATTTCATTGGTAGAAGTGGTTGTTATGGCATATAAACTGGTAAAATTATAATATTCCGGTTCGTATAAACTATATATCTTGAAATTATAATTTGGCAACAACCGTTTTATGATCCCACTTTGAGCCATTTCATGTGTAAGAATATCACTAACAAATTCTCCATGCCCAGGAAGACTTCCATCTAAAAGAACTAAATTGTCAGCTAACGCCCAATCACTCACATGTAAAGTTATTTCATTATCTGGACTGATAGATATCCTCGACACTACAATTCCTCGTTCTTCTGTCCAAGATAAAAAAGCATTAAATGCTTTATCATCTGATGCCAAAACATCAATATATGTTATATCTTTATAAAACAGACTTACATAACTGTTTTGAAAATAAATCACTGTCCCTAATACGGTTAGAACTATCAGCTGCAAAACAAAAACCGTTCTGTTTGCCTTTTTCATACTTCACCTCAAATTTTAATGAAACTCCCTATCTTCTTTTAGATTTAACGTATAAAACAAACAATTTTAAACACTTCATACGCTAGTTACAAAACGTAAAATCAATGACAATTTCATTATCCTTATTTCTGTCATAATTTCAACCCGTTTTGCACCAAACAACATTTTATGCCCTTATTTGGTCAATACTATTTGTTTTCTATCAATTTTCAATATTTTATAGTTTTTACTATGCATTTTTAGTTCCCTTACCGCGTTTTATCCCAAAAATTACAAAAAAATGTCTTTTCATACGGTTTCTATATATTTTCCAACTTAGGTGTTATATAATGATAGTATTATATAGAAATAAACAAACTTGTAATTGAGGTTAAAATGCGAATACTTATCTGTGACGATGATCCTTTGATGATTGAACAACTTAAAAAATATTGTAAAAATTTTTTTGATAAAATCCATGTGAAATGTCCAGAATTGGCTTGTTTTTATGATGGAGCGTCTTTATTAGCTGACAAAGGCGACAAAGATATTCTTTTCCTTGATATAGAAATGCCCGGAATGAATGGTATATATATAGGGAATGAATTAAAAAGGACAAACAATAATATTATTATTTTTATTGTGACATCTTATTCTGAATATCTTGATGAAGCAATGCGGTTTCAGGTATTCCGTTATCTGTCAAAGCCTATAGATAAGCAGCGGCTCTTTCGGAATATGAAAGATGCGGTTGAACTGTATAATACGATGACAATCAAAATACCGATTGAAACAAAACAAGGCATACACACCCTTTCCGCCTCCTCTGTCATCGCAGTAGAAGCACAGGCAAGAAAAGTAATCGTACATACAACGTTGTGTGATTTTGAATCTGTCCATAATATGCAGTATTGGCTGAGACAGCTTCCCAAAAACTGTTTTTTCCAGACACACCGCAGCTTCATCATCAACTTTGAACATGTCACGGATTTTGACCATACCCTTGTCAATATGGCCAACGATCAGATTCACGCTTATTTAACAAAAAGAAAATACATTGCATTTAAAGAAGCCTACCTTCTTTATCTTGAAAGTACGAGGTAAACCAAATGGGCAATGTTGTTTGTTATTTTTTTACTTTTTTTATAGAGGCAGTGATACTGTGGCAATATTCCTCTAACCTTTTTATTGCCAGACGGAAATCGTATATACGATTTATAATGCTTATCATATTTTATTTAATAATGTTTGCTATATCCCTGTTGGAACATAAATGGCTAAATATGACATTGTATTTTGCCATTAATTTTATTTTTTTGTTTACCCAGTATGACCTTAAATGGTATTCTGCGCTTTTTCATTCTGCTGTTATAGCTGCTGTTATGGGAATGTGCGAATTGACAGTATATAGTACGATTGAACGTTTTTCTCCTCATTTTCTTGCAAAATCCAAACAGTTTTATAACATGATAATTTTTATTATTTTCAGCAAAATGATATTTTTTATTATTATATATATCCTTATTCATTTATTTAAGGAACAACAGGTACAAAATCAGAAGCATGACAAATCTGTCCTACTTTTGATTTTTATTCCCATGACCTCTGTTTTTATCATGCTTACATTAGTAAGTGTCAGTGACGCTTTCCTTCTTTCTTCTCACTTAAAAGGAATGGTTACTCTTAGTGCCTTTTTCTTACTGATAAGCAATTTGTTTGTATTTGGAATTAATCAGCACAACCAAAAAAAGAACATGGAATTTACACAAATGCAGTTACTGCTTCAAAAAGAATCTAATTCTACTGAATATTATGAAATGTTGCGCCTGCAAAACGAAAACCAGCGTATTTTAATCCATGATATAAAAAAGCACTTGCATTCCATTGATATGCTGAACAAGCAAAAAGAACATGACAAAATAGATGCATATCTGAATCATCTGATTCGTTCTTCTGATTTGAAAGAATCCGCTCGGCTATGTGAACATGAAATGCTTAATTCCATTTTATGCCGATATGCGCAACAGTGTACTAACAGCCACATAGCTTTTCATGCCGATATACGAAACGGAACAATAGATTTTATTGCTGATAATGACCTCACCTCCCTGTTTTGCAATCTGCTCGACAACGCTGTGAAAGCAGCTGAAGGTATTCCTCAAGCTTTTATTGAAATTAGTACAGTAAAAAAAGTAAAAACTACATTTACCGTTCTGACAGTTATCAACTCCTGCCGGACAAATCCTTTCACAACAAAAAACGGTAATTTGACTATAAGTATACCCCACAGCCACAAACATGGTTTTGGACTAAAGAGCATCAGGAAAACCGTCGCCAAATACAATGGAAATATGCAGATTTATTACAATGCTGATACGCGGACATTCCATACAATCATTACTTTAAAGCGACTATTTTAGAAACTGTGAAACCCACAGGGATTATGAAATACCATAATCCCTGTTTTCACTTTCCCCAGTCTTATACCCTCTTTTTTGCCATCTGCTCTACAAACCTGTCAAACATCTCATTGCACTCTTCACCAATTTCCGCAAGATGCTTCCATAAGATTTCTGATAAAATATCTATAGTCTCACCCGTAACCTCCATTTCGGCTCATACTGGCTTAATTTGCGCTCTGCCGTCAGCACCTTCTCATAGCGGTGCACACTCAAAAGCAATCCGATCAGCACTGCATAGACAAGCGCCGTACTGACGCCGCGCGTGAGAAAAGGAAGCGTTGTCGTCGTGAGGGGCAGCATCGCGAAGCTGACCATAAATCCCTCCACACAATTCAGAAAGATCACCAAAAAACATGACATGGATACCAGAAAACCAAGCTGGTTCTTCTGGGCATACACAATCATCAAGGCACGCAAAAATAACAGCAAAAGCAGCCCAATCAGCAGAAATCCAACAAGAAACCCATAGAGATAAACAAAGACAAGCGGCGTCATTTCACTAAGCATCGTTTCGATCGGATACTGTTTTAAAAATTCCATGTTTCCTCCGCCCACGAATTTTGTTTGGTTTAGAATATCATGAATCGCTTTATATAAATACCCCTCTTCTTGCTGATATTGCGACCAGTTGAGAAATGCTAAGATTCTTTGCACCCGAAAGGAATTTACATTCAAGCACACAGCAATAAGCACATAGACTAACGGAAGCAAACCGGCAACCGTGACCAGCGCCATCTGGCGTTTTTTGTGTCTGCCAAACATTCCTTTTGCCACTGCGGCGCCTGTCATGACAATCATAATCAGATACATATTGAAGATTGAAGTCATAATGCTTGAAAAAGACAACGCAAGAAACATCGTTAAGCCAATCACAGCAATTGCCATCAATACTGCCCAGTCACCCCTCATGCGCAGTTGATACAATATGCCGGCAAAAACTGGCACATATAGATAGACCAGTACCGCCATCGCCGGCACGCGCCCGTTAATCATTGGAAAATAAAAATTCTTGCCAATCCACAAAAATATGGTGAGCACACAATACGCTATCACCCCCATACGCCCAAGTATACTGTAATCCATAAAATATACTGCCATAATGACTGCAAAAGCCGCAAGCATGGTCAAAAGCTGTCTGGGTACGATCTCGGGTCCGTAAATTGGTATCATGCAGAAAATTCCCGCAACGCTGAGCACAAACGTGAGGAGTATCATTTTCCAATCCGCCTGCGGACGGTGAATCCTGTCCATAGAGACACCAATTTCCACAGGGTCTCCCATCTCATGCACCGCCTTCTCAACAGCTTCATCATGCTTCATGCCCTCACGCTCATACGTTTCTGCCTGATCGGTAATGTGATCGGCCAGCTCGCGCGCCACGCCGTCACGCGCCTTGACACAGCGCATTTGTTCCGTCAGCGTCTTTATAAATTCTTCCATCCAAAATTCCTCCTATGCCATGTTCAGCACGCTCAAAACGGCTGTCTGATATTCCTGCCACTCCTCTTTTTTGCTCTGTAGATACTTTTTACCGCCCTTTGTGATGCTGTAGTACTTACGTATTTTTCCATTGACCTCACTCTCATACGAGACGAGAAACTTTTTCTCCTCTAGGGAATGCAGCAGCGGATACAGCGTCCCTGCCTTCAATGTAAATACATTACTTGACTTCGCCTCAAGCGTCTCGATCATCTCATATCCATACATGTCCTTCTCCTCCAGCAGACGCAGAATCAGCATAGAGGTGCTTCCTGAAATCAATGATTTGTCCATTGCCATGATTATATACTCCTTTCGTTTTATATATAGATAATCTATATATCTTGTGGCTATTATATATCGGTAATCTATATATGTCAAGAGTCTATCTTTATTTCTATATTTTTATTTCTATACTTTTCTCAAACCGGATATTGCACTATGAAAACATCAATGCTATACTAAGGAACTGTAGAAAACAATTCTCACCTCTTGGGGTTTTGCGGTTTTAGGTTTACACCTCAGATAAAAAGGAGACTTCTCAATGACAAAAAGAATGAAAACAGCGATCAAATTTCTCCCAATCCCATTCCTGCTGCTGTTTCTGCTGTTCTTCAAGCGCGCTGGCTTTGAACGCATATCCTGCCCCATTCCACTCAAACAGCTTGCGCTGTACAGCGGCGGGACTGCATGGGGACTCTCTCTTGAAAATGAAATTCTATATTCCACACAAGGCTTGGAGGAATTTCAGCCCGTCAAAACACTGGACATGCAAAACCCTTCCTCCGATGGATTTACAAACGCGGTCTTTTGGGACGAACAGACTGCCTATATCTCTTACTTTTCATCAGACAATGAACATCTTGTGATAGAATCCACTCATGACGGCGGCATCACTTGGCGCCAGACTCTGTTAAACTATGACAATGAAACCTGTGACGCTGGCAGTGTTTTTCTATGCTTTGAGGACAGCGCACACGGCTATCTTCTGCACTGCTCCACCCCGGCAGCGGGACAGATGAGAAAAATGCTGTACTATACAGATAATGCTGGAAAAACCTATACTTTTTTAAAGGATTTGACAGACATCATCGCAGGATACCCGCAGGGAATAACAGCCGTAAAGGACAGTACGATACAGATTGCCGTCACTTATCACGGTACAGACAACTACCTGTACCAATCCTTAGACAATGCTAAGACTTGGGAGCCTGTTGAGATTTTTCCACGGTCAGACCATGTGAGATATGTCGATGGTTTTGTACCGGTTTATAGCAAAAATAATCCTCAAAACGCAATGATTCTATTAAAGGTAGTGAATGAAACTGTTGTCTATCAGCTATATGTCACCAAAGATGGCGGAGAACACTGGCATTTTGACGGTGAAGTACCTTGTGAAAACGTGCGCAGTATTTACTTGGGTGATGATCAGACAATATATATCATAGATATGGAGGGGAATGTATACCAAAAATAAACATTTATTGCTTATTTCCTCTCCGCATCCGTGTGCATAAAAACAGCGCCTTGACAAAATCTACCGTCAAGGCGCTAAAGTTTTACTTTTTCATTCTAATTCACCATCAGCAAATAAATCATCGTCAGCCCGAGTCCCACACAGAACATAAACAGGCCAAAGGACAGACTGCGTTCTATAATGCGGAAGTTCTCAAAAATATCAATTTTCTTCATGGCAAGCTTATGCGCATAATTTTTCGGTGTGTACTCTTTTCGCATCACAGCATAGTAAAGCAGCCGCACACGTTCGATACTCATGCCAATACAATGTGTCACACGGTTTCCTTCCGACAGTTCATGCGGCAGTGGACGGTCGCTGTAGACGGTCTTTCTAAGCAAAACAACCAAGATATCCACAAAACTGTCCAAAATTCTCGAAATTATCCCCAGCACAAACGGAACCGCTGTGTATAACACCACCCTGTACACATATTTCTCCATATTGAGCCACGATGGAAAAATATCGCGGTATCCCTTTTGATTGGACGAGAGTCCGCGCAGCATCATAAAGCGCACCACCACAAAATAGACCGCCGCACCCACCGTTATCGAAATCAATGCCCCCGACAGATTTTTGAGTGAAAAAAAGTGTATATACTCCTGCTGGTGCCGCAGCTGCTCACTCAGGCCAAAGCGCACCAGCCCATACGCCGCAACCGGCTCTGCCACAAGATTTGGCAGCAGCCCAATCAAAGGAATAGGCAGTGCACATACACCGATAGCAGCTTTGGTCATCAATGAGGCATACTCGCCCTTGGCATCATATGCCTCCTGCACCTTTTTGTCACTGTTTTTCTCCACAAACAATACCACAAAGAGTTTTGTCATATAGGCGATTGTCAGACCACCCGAAAACAAAAACAACGCCTCCACCGCCTTGATCATCGCAGGCGTCGCAGACAATGCCAGACTGCTGCCCGCCGCCGCCAAAAGTTCACCGTACTCGGCAATGCTCTCATGCAGCAGCGTCTTGCTCACATAGCCGTTCAAGAGCGGAATGCCGCCCACGCCTGCTGCCGCCAATAAAAATGTGACAAATAAAAATGGTTTCCGGCGCCCGAAACCGCGCACTTGATTCAGATCATAACTGCCCACATGCATAAAAATCAAACCGGCGATCATGAAAAGGACAAGCTTGATCAGCGCGTGATTGAGCATATGCAGACAGGTGCCGTCGGTCGCCATATTCATGCCAAACGTCTTTGCGAATTCTGCTGCTGTCTCACTCCCGCTGCCTATAAGATCACCTGACAGCACCATCAAATATTCCGCATACAGCGACTGCATTCCGACGCCTGTCAGGATAAATCCAATTTGGGACATGGACGAGTACGCAAGCGTCGTCTTGAAATTGGCGCTCATCACGCCTCTGACGCCGCCCACCACCATTGTGACCACACCGACAATCAGGATAAACGCCCCCCAGCTTCCCTGCATCGGAAGCATGTCGAGCGTGATTAACAAAATACCAAAAATTCCAGTCTTGCTCAGCACCGCAGACAGCAGCGCCGTCGCAGGCGCAGGCGCCTCCGTATAGGAGTCCGGCAGCCAGACATGCACTGGAAAAGCGCTTGCTTTCGCGCCAAACCCCACAAACATGCAGCCCGCTGCCACAAAGAGCCAAGTGGTGTCCGCGCCGCTCATCATCAGCTCCACCGCACGCCCATACATCGCATCAAAAGCGAGCGTGCCAAGCCTGTCATACACAATGAACAAGCCCATCAAGATGGACATACCGCCCGCCACAGCAATACCCAGATACGTTCCAGCCGCATAGAACGCCTCCCTCGTCTGGCGGTGCGCCACCCACATAAACGACGTAAAGGACATGATCTCAAAGAAAAAGAACAGCGTAAACAAATCCCCCGCATAGAAAATGCCCATCGTCGCCCCGAGCGTCAGGAGATTATACAAATCATATCTTATGACATTCGTGTCATTTTTCATATACTCATACGAGAACAGCGCTGTCACAAACCACGCAAATGCAGTCAGCACCCCAAAGATTCCGCGAAAACCTGTATACAGAAAATGCAGTCCAAGTCCGCCCACACCGGAAACTTCAAACACGCGAATCTCGATTCCCCGCAGATCACAGCTCAGCAGATACAGCGCCATCGCAAGCTCGAGTGCCCCTGCCAAGATCATAATCAGCGCAAACGTCTTTTTTTCCTTGGACTTTACTTTAGACAATAGTCCCACGATCGCACACATCAAAAAGGGATACAGTACTGCGGTAAAGGTTTCTCTCATTTCCATCATGGATACCATCCCCCTCTCCTAGATCAATCCGCCTGCCACGCCTGCGAAAAATTCCACAAACGGCGCACTGTAGACACCAAACACCACCATTGCCGCCACAAAGAGCAGAAACGGCAGCATCATACGCCAGTCTGGATCACAAATCTCCTCATGCAGCGTTCCATAGTCAAACGCATTTCCCGGAAAATATGCCCGAATCACAATGCTGAGCATATAAATTGCAGTGAGCAGCGCTGAGATTAGCAAAACGCCCACCCCCACTACCGCCAGCAGATTGCCGCTTGCAAACGCCGCTTTAGCGAGATGCCATTTCGACACAAACCCGCACAGCCCCGGCACACCCATCAGCGCCAGCGAGGCGACAGTAAAAACAGCAAAAACCTTCGGCATACGCTTTGCCATTCCATTTAACTCATGCACATAATTGACATGCGCCTGCGTGATAAAAGCACCCGCGCAGAAGAACGAGCAGATTTTCATCACGCCGTGAAAAACCATATGACACAGCGCGCCTGCCAGCCCAAGCGGCGTCATAATCAGAACACCAAATAAAATATACGACAAATTCGAGATTGTCGAGAACGCAAGCCTGCGCTTGATGTGCGTCTCTTTGACAGCCATGCTCGAACCATAAAAGATTGTAAAAATCACAATGGCAAGCAAGAGATACTGCGCCCATGTTCCCTGTAAGAACCTCGTCCCAAAACCGTAGAAGGTCAGACGCATAATCGCAAAAGCGCCTGATTTCACCACTGCCACTGCATGTAACAGCGCCGTGACGGGCGTCGGCGCCACACCTGCCTGCGGCAGCCACGAGTTAAACGGACAGACCGCCGCCTTCACGCCAAAGCCCAGAAACGCCAGCACATAGATCAACAGCAGCAAATCCTTTTGATTCTGTATCTTTGACAGATTCAGCACACCCCCGTAGGTAAACGCCAGACTGTCCCCATATACAAGCAAAAAGACTAAACCAAGAAACGCAAACGCCGCGCCGCCAAGCGAGTAATAGAAATATTTGCGGCTCGCATGAACTGCCTCGCGCGTGAGCGTGTGCATTACAAGCGGCACTGTCACCAGCGTGAGCAGCTCATAAAAACAGTACATCGTCAGCAAATTGCCTGACATCGCAATCCCGAGCGTCACGCCATACGTCGCTGTATAAAACATATAAAAAATATTCTCATGGACACGCCCGTTGTGCTCATGCTCCATATACGGAAAGGAATAGAGCGTCGCTAACGGCCACAGCGTCGCCACAAGCCCCGCAAACACCATACTCATGCCATCTATCTTAAATGAAAAATCCAGCTTCTCACCCGCAAAGTTAATCACACGTATCAGATTTGTCGTCCCCTGAGACAACAGCACATAAGTGAGCAGTGTATTGAGCAGCACATACGAGAAAATATAAAACTGCTTATACTTTCTCTCCTTAAACTTCAAGAGCTGTAGCAGCAGACCGCCCGCAAAAGGAAGCAATATCACTGTCAAAATCAATCCAAAAATCATGATAAACTACCTCCTTCTAAAATAGTCCAGCGGCAATACCGCTCTGTATCAACTGAATCAGCGGTGTCGGACACAGTCCAAGCACCAGCGTAACTGCCGCAAGAATCACGATCGGCGCCAGCATCAAGGGTCTTGGCTCTCTGTAATCATTGCGCACCGCCTCATAGTCCGTCTCTTTCAGAAATGCGCGGATACTGATTGGCAAAAGATAACCCGCCGTCAAAAGCGCTGAGACTAACAGCGCCGCAGGTCCAATCCATGAAAGCCCTGTAAGACCGCTCTCCAGACAGCCCACCGCCAGATACCACTTGCTGACCACACCGCTTGTAGGCGGAATGCCGATCAACCCCAGGGAGACCACCGTATAACTCCAGAATAAAACCGGCATTCTTTTGCCAAGTCCTATAAAATCATTGACCTTCGTGTTTTTGGTAATAAAAATCAACGCCCCTGCTGAGAGAAACAGCGCACTTTTGATCACTGCATGAAACACCACATGCAGGATACTCCCCGTAAATGCAGTTGCATTGAGCATCGAAAGTCCCAATAAAATATACGAAAGATTTGATACCGTTGAGTAGGCAAGGCGCTTTTTTAAGACCTTCTCCTTAAAGGCAAGCGAGGACCCCATCAAAAGCGTCACGACCGCAAGGCTCGCCCACACCGCCTGAACCCACGTGCCGCGCAGAAATTCAGCGCCGACCACATAATACACAGTCCTGACAATGGCAAGCACACCACCCTTCACGATAATGCCCGACAAAAACGCCGAAGCCGGCGCCGGCGCGACTGGGTGCGCCGCAGGAAGCCACGCATGGAATGGAAAACATCCCGCTTTCACGCCAAAGCCCACAATCATCATAAATACTGCGATAAGGCAAAACGCTGTATTTCCCGACTCAGCGACCGCCTTTAAATCAAGCGAACCGCCTGAGACAAAACTTAGCATATGCCTTGAAGTCTCATATCCGCCACTCCATAGTTGATATTCCACGTCGTCAAACGCAATCGCATATTGATACAGGAAATAAATGCCAAACAATGCCATATACGCACCGCAAAACGAGTAAAACAAATATTTTAGGCCCGCCATGACCGCCTCTTTTGAGCCAGTGTGCAGCACGAGCGGCATTGACACGAGTGTCATAAATTCATAAAACAGATACAGCGTCACCAGATTCCCCGAAAAGCACAGTCCCAGCAGCACGCCAAACGTAATCAGATAAAAGCCATAATACCGCTTTTCATTCTTTTCGCGGGACATGTAGACAAATGAGAAAAATCCAGCCAGCAAAAATACAAGGAGGACAATCCCCGCAAAAATCCTTCCAAGATGGTCCACTGCAAAAAATACTGGAATCTCATCCACCAGAAAAAAGAGCAGCAGCGTGTTTCCCGTCTGGCGTAAAATCACCAGCACAGGAGACAGCGCGCACACCACAAATGACACTGCTGTCATATTTATCAACATCTGGCGGCTCTTGAAAACTCTGTCCGGCGTAACCAGCAGGAGAACTCCCGCAAGAATGGGCAGGACGATTGAAACGAAAATCATATAATTATTATGCAAAGCCAAATCCTCCACCCCCATCTTAACCAAACATCGACAGACCGCTTGTAATCCAGTCCACAATCGGCTGTGAACAGCATCCGAGAAGCACATTTAAAATGACCATACACAGCAAAGCCAGATGATAGAGCGGATGCTCTCTCATGCTGACTGCCGCCGCCTCACCAGCCTGCGTCTTGCGCACCTTTTTGCTGGCTGGCGTATAGAGACGAATCACCGTTTTCATAAAATAAATCGCGTTGAGCACCGTACTGATTGCCAGACAAATCATCGTCGGAAGCATCTTCGCCAGACTGTTCTGCACTGCTGCCTCCGCAAACAGCATCTTGCTGATAAAACCGGAAAACAGCGGAATACCAACCATAGAACATGCGCCGATTGTGAAGGCAATCCCTGCTGCCGGATTGCGAAACCCGCTGCCGGTCAAATCCTCAAATTTCTTGCTGCCGCCGGAGGCGTCCGTCAGCCCCACACCCGCAACAAACAAAAGCGACTTGGTGGAGGCATGGGACAATATATGAAAAATACTTGCCACAATCCCCATCGTCGTCCCAAGTCCCAGACCCATATAGATATATCCAATCTGCGCAACAGACGAAAAGGCAATCATGCGGCGGATATCATGCTCTAAAATGGCGTTCACAGAGC
This sequence comes from uncultured Lachnospiraceae bacterium, assembly GCA_910586405.1. Lineage (GTDB taxonomy): Bacteria > Bacillota > Clostridia > Lachnospirales > Lachnospiraceae > COE1. The sequence continues at coordinate 46,550 of CAJUII010000009.1, read as the reverse complement.
CCATAATCATGCCAAACAGCCCAAATACAAACAAAATATTGACAATCTTAGAATCCACGATAATGTCAAAGCCAACCACGCGGAAAAAAATCTTAATCAACAAAAAGATATATCCTTTGGAAACCAGACTTGACAAAATCGCCGCACTCGAAACTGTCGAGTAGCCATATGCGTCCGGGAGCCATGTATGAAAAGGATAGAGCGCGCTCTTGATGGCAAGCCCGACCACCACCATGCCAATCGAGGCGATCAGCGGGATATTATAAGTCCCCTGTTCATAGACATACAGAATGCTCTGCTTGATGCTGCTCATCAAAAGATGCCCTGTGATATCATATAAAATACAGAGCCCCAACAGCAGCAGACCAGAACCCAGCGATGCCATAATCATATAGCGCGTCGCCGCCTCAATCGTGCGCCCGCTCTGCGTAATCATGATTAATCCGCATGCGCTGATCGTATTGATCTCCACAAAGACATATGCCGTGAACAAGTCGTTCGTGTAGATTAATGCCAGAAGTGAGCTCAGCAGCAGATTAATCATAATATAGTAGAGATTGACCTTCGTCTCCTCAACCTCCGCATCAATATGCTCCTGTCCGCCCTTTAGGGAAAACAGCATAATCAGGCAGAAAAAGAGCGCCATTCCGGCCTCGAGCACACCCGCCCGTATCTCATTGCCCCAAGGCGCCGGAAAATGCCCCATCATAAAGGTATACGGCTCTCCCACCTCAAGCATATACACAAACAGTACTGCTGACATCACAGTGATTGCCGCGAGAATAAATGTATTCCACAGGCGTGCGATTTTCTTGTTCATAATAGAGGTCAGCACACCCGAACCAAGTGATAACAGAATACTGAAGAAGGGAAAATTTCGTATAAACTCCATCTATTCCTCCTCCTTTTTCAGCATTGTCGAAATTTCGTCCATATCGAGTGTGTGATACTTCCTGTAAAGCCGTATGGTCAGTGATAACATCAGCGCCGTCACCGACACCGACACCACAATTCCAGTCAGCACAAGCCCACTCGGCACTGGATTGATATATGCCTCCACGCTGGTCACATTGTCCACCACAATCGGCGCAACCCGCCCCGCGATATACCCTTTTTCCGCAAGAAACAGATACGTCGCCGTGTCCATGATATTCAGACCGATAATTTTCTTAATTAAATTCTTTTGCAAAAGCAGGTTCGAAAATCCAATGCCAAACAAAATCATCGCAACTGCTTCACCGTAGTTTGCAAGCAAATTTCCCCCCATATGGATTAAAAACCTCCTTTTCTGAACATCGCATAAAACGCATACATCGTGCAGGCGACAACCATGCCGACGCAGATATTCAGCGGCAGAATCAGGCCAGAGCTGAGAATGTCGCCCGGCGTCCCCAGCGGAATCCCCGTCTCAAGATGGTGTGCGCCGCAGTAAAATGAATACGTCTTCGCAAGACAGTAGAACAATAGCGCCACAAAACAAATCCATTTGTATGTTTTCTGCGTAAAAAAGCGCTCAATCTTCTTAAAGCCAAACGCATTGACATACAAAATCAAACCCGAACCAATAATCGCCCCGCCAGAGAACCCTCCGCCCGGCGATAAATGCCCATTTAATATGACATAAATACCAAAAATAATAATCATAGGAACAAGAAAGAAAGCCACTTTCTGTAAGATAATATCATTTTTGGGCTCATAGAGGCGGTCGTTTTCCTCCTCCTCCTTCTTCTTTGAGCGATTGTCAACACGCAGCAAAATCAATACCGTACAGGTCGCAATAAAGAGCACATTTGATTCGCCGAGGGTATCAAACGCGCGGTAATCCAAAATCATGCCCGTCACAATGTTCACCGCACCGGTATCTTTCATGCCATCTTCAATATACTTCGATGCAACCTCATTGTTGTCAGGATTTGCCGCATTGCCCACAGGCGGCAGATAGGACACTACATAGAGCAGTATCGCAATCAGTGTAAAGACAAAGACAATCGACACGACTTTATAAAACTTTGAAAAAATCTGTAATTTCTTGTTATGCTCGATATCATAAATGTTGCGCCGAAGGATTGCCTCGTCATGAATTCGCCGCTTCTGCGTCTTGATATCCTCCGTAAAGGGCTTCTGGGGTTTCATCTCAACCTTGCCAAGATAAGGGTCCTTCTCTCCGCGGTACCAGCGCCTGATCTTAAAGGCTTTGGTCTTGCGGTATTCCTCCTCCGATAACAGACGGCTCATTTTCCTCCCCCCTTCCTGTTGACATGTTTGTCCTCCTTGTCCTCATTGATCGCGACTATGGCATGAATTTTTTTGAGCGTGACAAAGAACAGAATACTCGTGATGCCGGCGCCGACAGCAGCCTCCGTGATAGCGAGGTCCGGCGACTCCAACAGTATCCAGATAATAGACATAATCAGGCTGTATGACATAAAGATAATGATCGAGTTGAGCAGGTTTCTCGAAAAACTCACAGAGATGGCACACACGATCAAGAATATAAATAAAACGATCTGAAAAATTTCCATAGCTCTCATCCTCCATTCATAAGGCTTTCCTGATTACTTGGACAGCTTCTTTATATCACATTCCTTGTGAAGCTCTTCATTTGTCACCACCTCAAAACGCGCCAGCATATGCGATGCCACTGGAGATGCGAACCACAAAAAGATGACGACCAGCAGCATTTTGAGCGAGGTAAAATTCAGACCGCACAGCACAATCAGCCCTGTCATACTAAGCGCAATCCCAAGCGTATCTCCCATCGCCGCCGCGTGCATTCTGTTGAGCACATAGTGAAACTCAAACACACCAAAAAGCTCAATTGCAAAAATAATCAGACCGCACAGAATCATGATGATTCCGACAATAAACCTAATCCACAGTAGTACGATCATGCTGTCCCTCCTCCTTTTTCTCTGTCTCTTTCTTTTTCTGCCGCTCTGCGTACACACCCATATATACCTTTGTCAGAAGCGTCACTGCCAAAAATGAAATCATGGCATAAATAATGCAGATATCGACGAGATATCCCTCATTCATCTTGACCGACAAAATCGCGATGATGACCATCGTCATTGTTCCCATCATATTGATCGCCACGATGCGGTCCGCAACCCTCGGTCCCTTGATGGCGCGAATTAAACAGACAAACACCATGACTGCCAGCAAAAACGGTAAGATCGTCATCGCGATATCAAATGCGGACTCTAACACAATATTTCCACTATTCATTGATGTACTGCCCCCTATCCCTCAATTTTCTCTAACAGCTTTACAAAGACAGACGAAGAAATCCCCTCTGCCAGTGTCTGATCGAGACAGTGCACGATAAATTTGTCCCCATCTACCGCAACGGTGATCGTCCCGGGTGTAAGCGTGATGGAATTTGCCAACAGAAATCTCGAAGTGTCCGTCTTAAAATGTACCTCAAACTCTACAAGCACTGGCTCTACCACCCTGCCCGCCGAACAAATTAAGCGGATCGTCTCAAAATTTGCCTTGATAATCTCCTTGATCAGATAGTATAAATATTGAATCAGATAACCGCTCTTTTTGAGATATGCCCATTCCTTGCGCGGACCAAACTCCATAAATTTGCAGATAAACCAGTACAGCGCCGCAGACACCGCCAGTCCAAACAGCACGATCTCTGTTGTGACACGCCCATTAAAGATAATCCATAGCAGAAAAAAGACAACAAACATTCCACACCCCTCCTTTACCGGTAAATGCAGTATTTATAGATAGGATTCCCCATTGCTGAAAATTTTTGCTCATATTCCGTCATAATATTGCCAATCCGCATCTTTTCATCATGATGGAGATCTCTTGTCACTGCTTCTAGCTTCCAGCCAGCAGGCTCAAGCTCGCCAAGCGCAAAGTCAAAGAGCGCCTGATTGTCCGTCTTGAACTCAATCCGCCCATCGTCCGCAAGAATCTCATCGTACCGCGCAAGAAACTGTCTCGAGGGCAGACGCCGCTTGGCATGTCTGTCCTTGGGCCACGGGTCTGAGAAATTCAGATAAATCTTCGAAACCTCACCCTTGCCAAACACTTCACAGATCTCCTCCGCGTCCATGCGAATCAGGCGCAGGTTTGTGATCTCCTGCACCTCCATCTTCTGCACCGCGCGCAGCAGCACCGTCGAATATTTCTCAATGCCAATATAATTAATCTCTGGGTTCTGCGCTGCAAGCTGCATCATAAACTGACCCTTGCCCATGCCGATCTCAATCTGTATCGGATTGCTGCTGCCAAAAACCTCATTCCATTTTCCACGCTGTTCAAAAGGCTCATGCACCACAAAGCGGCTCGATGCGATAACCTCCCGCGAACCTGTCACATTCCTAAGTCTCATCGTTCATACTCCATATTTTCTATGATTGTAAATACTTTCACACTATATTTTATTACCAAATATATCCACTCTATCTTATTCTACACCTTAGGTTTATATTTGTCACATATAAATTTCACCAAAAATTTATAAAATACATGTTTTTTGCACAATTTTATACAATTTACCATATTTTATGACAAAATGTGTGATTATTAAAATTTCATAATCGGGTTACATTTTTATAAAAATAGTGTACAATCTAATAGTGAGTCATTCTATATGTCATACAAAATCTATGAAGGGATTTGTTCAATGAAAATAATAAAACATTTATTTTATAAAATCAGTGCATGTACACTGCTGGCTGCAATGCTGCTCCAAGGCGCGCCATGTACAGGCACTGCCTTTGCCGCAGAAGAATTTGCAGAGCAGATGGAACAGCGAAAGACGCTTCCCATACAGTCCAACGCAATCGAAAACTGGCCGCAGGGTCCTGCCATCGGCGCACAGTCCGCAATCCTGATGGAGATGAACACGCGGACAATTCTCTATGCCAAAAATATCCATGAGAAAAGCTATCCTGCCAGCACGACCAAAATTCTGACATGCCTGCTCGCCATGCAGAACTGCACAATGGACGAAGTAGTCACTTTCTCCCACGATGCCATTTATGATGTGCCAGTTGACGGGTCCAAGCTCGGCGGCGTAGATACAGGAGACACCATCACGATGGAGCAGGCGCTCTACTGTGTGCTCGTAAAGTCTGCAAACGAAGTTGCAAGCGCCGTCGGCGAACACGTCGCAGAAAAGCTCACCAACGAAAAAAGCGTCAAAGCATTTGCAGAGCTGATGAATCAAAAAGTAAAAGATCTCGGCGGCACCGATTCCAATTTTACAAACTGCAATGGACTCTTTGACGAGAACCACTACACCAGCGCCTACGATCTCGCACTCATCGGCTGCGAATTTTTTTCAAATGAACTGTTGTGCAAAATGTCCTCCACAAACAGCTATCACTTCCGGTTGAAACCCGACGATGAAGAAGACGCTTGGATTGCCTCAAAAAACCAGTTGTACAAGGGAAAACCCTACGAGTACGAATACCTTCTTGGCAGCAAGACAGGATTTGTCTCGCAGTCGCGCCAGACCTTAGTCTCCGGCGCCGAGAAGAACGGCATGAAGCTTGTGTGCGTCATTTTCACCGAGGAGACACCTTATCAGTTTGAAGATACCATCACGCTCTTCCAATATGGATTTGAGAATTTTCAGCGCGTATCAATCGAAGAACACGAGACCAAATACAATATCGACACGATGGATTTCTTTGACACAAAAGATGATCTGTTTGGCGATTCGACGCCGCTTATCTCCATAGAAAATGACGCTTATGTCATTTTGCCGAACACGGCGGAATTTACAGACACCGTCTCAACGCTGACCTACGCGGACCAGTCACCTGACACAAATGTCATTGCTACGATCAATTACACCTACAATGACATCCCCGTGGGCGGCTGCAATCTGGAGTTTTACAAATCCAGCGTTCCCGCGTTTCGGTTTAGCAATAATGACACAGATGTCGAAATCGAATCGGCTCCTCCTGAGGGTGAGATGGTTGCATCGACAGCGCCTTCCCTTGACCCGCAGACCGAACAGACCAAGATTATTTATATTGATATGAAAAAAGTCATCTTAGGCGTCCTAATCCTAGTGATTATCATTGCCATACTTTTGATCGCACACACAATCATTCACAACTACAGCTTCTCGCCCAGAGGCCAGAGCAGCCTGCGGCGCCGCAGCCGGCAGAAGGAAGTGCGCGCTGCCAGGCGGGAGGCGCGCAGAAATTCCAGAAAATATTATAAACGAAGAAGAGGAAAGCGTTAACTATGCTTTCCTCTTCTTCGCTCCTTTCGATTGTTCCGAACCTGATTCTTTTTATTCTGAATATCTGCCTCCATCTCAGGGTTTGCCCGCTTCATCGTCTTGACTACATAAATCATTGTATCTTCAGCTCTGCGCAGACGGATTTTCCCCTTGATTGGCCCATGTTTCATGCATACGACTATCGTGTAATAATGTTTTCCATTTGTCGTAAACCACGGAATCTTTCGCTTTGTCCTCGCACCGCAGAGATAACACTTTGTATTAATGACATCTCTGTCAGCCATTGCTGCCAATTTATCTGGGAACTTTCTTGAGATATACTTAAAATAATCTGCAAATTGTATTTTGATCTCCTCAGATTTATTCCTTGGCACGCGGTATGTGTCAAACGAAAAATTATCAAAAATGCTTTTGTCCGTAATGCGCTTAATTACCTCAGCTGTGTAGTACGCATCTGCGTATGCTCTGTGAAATGCCACATTCTTTTCAATATCCAAGTATTCTACAGCATATTGTAATGTGCGTCTTATGGTCCGGTCCTCATATGCGATGCTGAATAACTTCTGGACATCATAAAACCAAATTGTTTTTTCTGACACAGGTGTCATATTGTAATAGTCCATATTCTTCTGCAACTCAGTGAGATCAAGATTTCCCCATGTACAGAAAATATAATCACTGCCGCACCACGCCAAAAAATCATCCGCTACTTCAGGAAATGAACGACAATTCTCAAGCTGTTCCATTTTCAGATGTATCAATTCACCTGTCACTTGGTTCATAGCATGAAACACCTGTGGTTTAATCAATTCATGAAAATGACCGATCAATTCATTTTTTTCATTTAATTTTACAGCGCCAATTTCGATAATCTCAAACAACAGGCTATTCTCACGCCTTGTTTTCAAATCGGCAGCCTGATTCCACTCCAAATCGAAAACAATATAATTCACGATAACTCCTCTAAATCCTATGATAAAAAGAAAAGCATTGAAAAACTTTGCCTAAGATTTCAATGCTCTGTACAACCTTCTATAACGTTTCCTGGGGGAATCGAACCCTCAACTGCCCCTTAGGAGGGGGCTGTTATATCCATTTAACTAAGGAAACAAGTACATCACGAATCATGTACCTTTTTATTATAACAGATGTGGCAATTATTGCAATATCTTTTTTAAAAATTTTGCTGGGGAAATTCGATATAACCCTGAAGCCACACCACACCCTTGAAGCGCCTGCCCACGGCAGGTTCACCAAACAGATCCTCCCTGTTAATGCACACCTCAATGATAATTTCATTACATTCCAAGATCATAAAGATCACTTCTTCATCTGTAATCCGATTTTTATCCACACGAAATTCTAAAATTTCACCGAGGATGGAATATTGATCACACTCTACACCATATGGCATAAAATACGTATCGACCAGACTAAATACATCCTCCTTGTGAATCCTGCGGGAGATCGTCGTATACGTATCCATATCCTCCAATGTCAAACTCTCTATCGCGTCTTCATTGCCCATACGTGCTTGTGCGATCAACTGGTTTCGTTCATTGGTCGCTTTTTTAATCCGTTCCTTCTCATATTCATTTTTGATAATGGGCATCATAATAGTGCCATCGATTGACAATGCGCCCAATATGAGTGATGTTCCCTGCACTGGCAGCCTTTTGAGTGCTTTAAGTCTCTTATATGGAATAATATTCTGTAAATAAAAGATGATCGTCACGCCAAGCTTGATCTCATCACATACGCCGGCATAGGCTTCCTTTTCCGCTTGACGTTCTATCGTGATATCCTCATTGGAGCTGATATGAGTTCCCCTGACATATGGAAAATAATACTCATACAGGAAGGTATTATCCTCATCAAATTCACCGCGCACACAGATACCTGCACCATGGACAAAGTCAAGAGACAGCTCTGCATACACGATATCTTCCTCATCTGCCGCAATGTCTCTCGCAGATTTGTATGTCCGCTCTTTTGCGCTGTCTTTCTGATTATTTAATTTATCTGGATTTAATATCGTCGCTTCAACCACTTGGTTGATCAATGCCTGTAGTTCTTCTCTTTTCTTAATTTTGCTAAAACCAACTGCTCTTAAATATCTGTGCACCACAATCATGCCTTTCTATCTTAATTCGGTTTTTCCACCCATATATGGCTGCAATGCCTTAGGAACCTTTACAGAACCATCCGCCTGAAGGTTATTTTCCAGAAATGCGATCAGCATTCTTGGAGGCGCCACCACTGTATTATTGAGCGTATGGGCAAAATATTTACCATTCTCTGCGTTTACCCGGATCTTGAGTCTTCTCGCCTGTGCGTCCCCTAAATTAGAACAGCTTCCCACCTCGAAATATTTCTTCTGTCTAGGAGACCATGCTTCCACATCAATTGACTTGACCTTGAGATCAGCCAAGTCCCCTGAACAGCACTCCAGCGTGCGCACAGGAATGTCAAGACTCCGAAACAGATCTACTGTATTCTGCCAAAGTTTTTCAAACCACATCGGTGATTCCTCGGGCCTGCATACGACAATCATCTCCTGTTTCTCAAATTGATGGATTCTGTATACACCACGCTCCTCTAAGCCATGTGCACCTTTCTCCTTACGAAAACAGGGAGAATAACTTGTCAAAGTCTTTGGCAGCTCCACCTCTGGCAAAATCGTATCTATAAATTTACCGATCATTGAATGCTCACTTGTACCAATCAGATACAGATCTTCTCCTTCGATTTTGTACATCATAGCATCCATCTCATCAAAGCTCATGACACCGGTAACAACGTTGCTCCGAATCATAAAAGGAGGAATACAGTAGGTAAATCCTCTGTCAATCATAAAATCCCGGGCATAAGAGATAACTGCGGAGTGAAGTCTCGCAATGTCTCCCATTAGATAATAGAATCCATTACCAGCGACTTTTCTTGCGCTGTCAAGATCGATACCATTCAATTTTTCCATAATCTCTGTGTGATATGGAATTTCAAAATCAGGTACAATTGGATCGCCATATTTCTGAATCTCTACATTCTCCGCATCATTTTTACCAATTGGTACACTTGGGTCAATGATATTAGGAATGGTCATCATGATCTTGGTTACTTTTTCGCTCAATTCTTTTTCCCGTTCAGCAAGTTCCTCCAATGTCTTAGCCTGTGCATTTACCTGCTGTTTTATTGTCTCTGCTTCTTCCTTTTTGCCCTGTCCCATCAACGCACCAATCTGCTTGGAGAGTTTATTCCGTTCTGCACGAAGATTGTCTGCCTCCTGCTGTGTTTTTCTCGCCTGTGCATCCAATTTAATCACTTCATCGACAAGCGGCAGTTTATGATCTTGAAATTTTTTCTTGATGTTCTCTTTGACTACTTCAGGATTTTCTCTCAAAAATTTAATGTCTATCATCGTTTCATGCTCCTTCAAATCGATTCATACTATTTTACTACTTCCTGTATTACAACAGTCGTTTCTTTAATCAAGTCAATAATCAACTCTGTATGGATAGCCTGTCCATATTTATCTTCCACAACACGAATCACTGGTCTTTCCGGGAAATGCGGGTTCTGTCTCATGACAATGCCAAGTTCGCCTCTATTGGTACGCACTTTAGAACCAAATGGATAAACTGCTATCAATTGTAAAAATGCAGAGACAATATCTGAATCATACCAAATTCCACTGTAATTTCTGATATTGTTAATTGCCTCATGAACACGCACTCTTGCTTTACCAATACCACAGATCAATTCATCAAATTCATCACAGACACCTACGATCTGTGTCATGCGCGATACAAGATCATTGCCAAGCGGATATCCTGATTTATCCTTCTTTTCATGATGATTCAGCACAATTTCTTTTGCATTTTCAGAAAGCCAGCTCTCATTTTTGATTGCTGTGTATGCATAGATTGGATGCTTCTTATATTCTTCCTGATCCTTTGCTGGTAAAAGATTGATATCCTGATCTTCATAACGAACAACGAGATAGCGCAAACCAAGATCATGAATCAATGAAGCAACACTAATATCATAAACCTGTTTCTTAGTCAGTCCAAGCTTTAATCCGATCAACGTGGCAATCGTACAAACCTGAAGAGAATGCTCATAGATATCAGCGCTTCTTTCACGCACATCATAAACCTTTTCAACAACTTCATCTTCCTCTAAAATATCAGACATAATATTTTGTGCTGTCTCAGCGATTTGTTGTAAGCCTTCTGTCTGCTGATAAACATGCAGCTCCAAAATATCCTTAATCTTATTTTTGACCTGCTCCTCTACCTCATCCCGCAGAATTGTAACCTTTTCCATAGGAATTTTAGATTGTTTATTTGCCTCTGGTTTTGGTGATACAGGTGCAACTGGTTTCTTGGGCGCAGGTGCCTTAGATGGTTCTGGCTTTGGATCTTTTGGTGCTTCTGCCTTAGGTGATTTTGGCGGTTCTGGTTTTGGCTCTTCTGGCTTCGCTGTCAATTCTTGTTCATCCTCGATATACACTGTAAAGATATCTAATTCCCGCAGCTTATCGATGTATGGCGCCTTAATCACAGTTCCCTTGGCAAGTACGACAGTATAATCTTCAAGCAGGACATCATTGGCAATAATATTGCCATCTTTTAAATCTTCTACCGTAACTAATTTCATATATATTTCCCCCAATCTATTTTCTCTATTTGTTTTTTTATTCATTATCAAATGCAGTTCCATTCACAGCACGTTCTACTGCTACTTTTTCTTCATTACTGAGTGTAATCTGGGAGTCTCCATCTTTCACCCGCTTCGTGTAAGAATAACATCCATCTGAACTATGCACAGAATTAATGATAAAACCATCATTTCTTTCATCCAATAATGCTAAGGCAAAGCTTAGTTTTCCCCCCATCTCTGTAAACGCATCATATTTGACTAACCCAACTTTTTGAAATGCATTCTCATGTTTCTTAGAAAGTTCCTTTATGTCCTCTCTATTTTTGTCAATACTGAGCTTAATATATTTATTGTCCTCATAGAGTGTCATAATATCTTTTTCAAGGTTTGCCCCATCTTTCCCCAGCATAAACTTCAAATATTTCTTTTTTAGTTTGCCAATTTGTACGAAAGTTATGATAATCAAGATTAGAAGTATGATACTAACTGATAACAATCCTAGTAGTATATACCCTATATCAATCGTTCCCAATCCTATGATGTTTAATAAATTACTGTTCATCTGTCTCTCCCATAACTATTCTACACGCTCAATCTTGGAGAGTGATTCAATTAATTGGTCTAAGTCATCATTTGAATAAAATTCAATTTCAATCTTACCTGAACCACTTTTTCCCTTTGATATGATTTCAACTTTTCTGCTAAATTTTTCTTTTAATTTATTCTCTAAATCCTGATAAATATATTGAATTGTCTGCGGTTTCTCTTCTTTTTTGGAAGTTTCTTTATCAGGTTTCAAGATACCCTTGACAAGTTTTTCCACCTCACGCACGCTCAATTTCTCGTCAAATATTCTTTGTGCTAGTTGTAGCTGCATTTCTTGATCTTCAATTGGAATCAATGCCCGTGCATGACCTGTTGAAAGCATGTCATCAATGATCATCTGTTGTACACCATCGCAAAGCTTCAATAATCTCATGCTGTTTGTCACAGCTGTCCTACTCTTTGAGACACGCTCTGCTACCTCATCCTGCTTTAATTTAAATTCATCCAATAATCTTTTGTATGCCTGTGCCTCCTCAATGGGATTCAAGTCTTCTCGCTGAATATTCTCTATCAATGATATTTCTACGATTTCTTGATCTGTATAATTCCGAATGATAACTGGTATTTCTTTCAAACCAGCAACCTTTGCCGCTCTCCATCTCCTTTCACCAGCAATAATCTCATAATAATCTTTTCGATCTTGCACAAGTATTGGTTGAAGCAGACCAAACTGTTTAATCGAATCTGCTAATTCCTGCAATGCATCTTCATCAAATTTTTTTCTGGGCTGATCTCTATTCGGCTCTACTTTTGCGATCTTAACAACCATTTCTGTCTGCTTTTTATCCTTTTTTTCACCACTACTGCCTGAAACAGAAGTTGGTATCAGGGAATCAAGACCTTTGCCCAATCCTCTTTGTGCCATTCAATTTCTCCTTATAAGCTTTAACTATTATTTCGAATAACTTCATCAGCAAGAGACATATAACTCTCTGAACCGGCAGATTTTGCATCATACATATTGATGGGCTTACCATAACTGGGCGCTTCCGCAAGTCGAATATTTCTAGGAATCAGTGTACTATAAACTTTTTGACTTAGATGACTCTTTACATTCTCAACAACTTGTGCCGAAAGATTGGTGCGTGAATCATACATGGTAAAAACGACACCATCCATATCAAGTTCCGGGTTTAATCTTTCCTTGACAAGATTTATAGTATGAATTAGCTGACTTAATCCTTCTAGTGCATAATATTCACATTGAATAGGTACTAGGACAGAATCCGCTGTTGTCATTGCATTTACTGTGAGCAAACTCAGCGATGGTGGACAATCTATAAGAATAAAATCATATCGATCTTTCACCCAGTCAACTTCATTTTTTAATATGTACTCTTTTTTCTCTACACCAATCAATTCAATTTCAGCAGCAGCCAAATTAACATTAGATGGAAGAATGGAAATGTTTGGGAATATTTCTTTTAAGATACAATCCTCAATAGAGCAGTCACCTAGAATTAACTCATATATTGTGTTGTCTAATTCATTCTTCTCAATTCCATAGCCACTCGTTGTATTTCCTTGTGGGTCCATATCAATTACTAATACTCTTTTTCCCTTTGCCGCGATACAAGCTGACAAATTAATGGAAGTTGTTGTTTTTCCCACACCACCCTTTTGATTTGCAATTGCAATAATTCTCCCCATTTTATTCCTCCATATTTGTTATCCGATGTTTATTATTATACCACGTATATATCCTATATGCTATACATAATTTCAATGTTTCACGTGAAACATTAGAAAAAGTTTTGATTAGATTTATTTTGTAGTCTTCAAAAAATATGAAATGTTTCACGTGAAACATTAAAAGATATATACGATGCCTTGCTCAGAATATACAAATTTATCTTCATCTACATAAGAAGCTACATCTACCCAATTCTCAATATTTGGAATACCATTTCCTTGGTTTACATTTTCTTCTGGACAGTCATCACATTCCATAAAATACTTTGTGACTTCGCCATCTTTCACCACAATCATCTCAGCATATATGATTGCATCATTGTAACCCGCAAAGATTAATTCATCCTTTTCGGCAAAGTTCAACCATGAGTCAATTTCATTAACAGAATATCCTCCAGATAGGTCTTCAAATACTGTCCATCCGTCTTTCTCGTATGCATACAGACACTGCCCCTTCCAATTTCCATTCTGATCAATTGAGACACGCACCGCATTGGAATAGTTTGTTTCAATTCGTTCTTTATAACTGCCTTCATTCCATGCACATAATCTTTTAACTGCTTCTTCCATATTTAATTTGATTCTAAAATAGCTTGGATTCATATAAATTGTACCTCCTATCATTCATCTTTGGTCATTTGATATTTCTTATTTTAGTTCATGATACCTCTCTCGCATCTTTTTCTTGTGTTCCCCATTGAATTAACGCTGCCACAAACTTCGGAGTAATGGACTTAGGTACATCAAAGGGAAGTAAATATCGATGGTAAACACCATCCATATTTTGATTTTGAAAGACTTTGCCTTTACTTACAATGTAAGGATATTCTTCATTGAGTGGACATGTAAGTATAAGCGACTTATCTTCTGCTACAATATTTAATAAATATTCTGGGCTGTCATAGTCTAAATCTACATACCATATATATAATTTATCACTACAAACAATTTTTCTTCTGCCCTTTTTTCGTATACCCATTTATTCTTCCCCCTTTCAATTCTATTTTATCACATCCACTGAACTGTATCAATGCGCAAGTTACAACTATACTAAAATTATATTTGACTGAAGTGAGAAGTCTATTTTCACTTTGAAGGGTAATTAACTTTTTCATTTCAGCAAAACTATATTTGTACATGATAGCAATATGAAGCTCAACGAAAGAGAACATAAATGAATTTTCAGCGGAGCGATGTGAGATAGCTTTTGCTCTTGATAATTGATTCTCTGGAAGATCTTACTGAAGTTATTTATTTTTGATAGACATATATTACTCTAACCGCCTTATTGCGGCTCTGCAACGACTTAAAACAATTTGATATATTTTATTTAAGTTAACCTGTTGTGCTAGTTGATTTGATAGAAAAAGCTTCAACAATATATGCTATTGTATAGGTTGTGCACCGCTACGTAAGAAGACATATTATATTGAAGTCCCAAGACCATTATACCATTGTCATAGTAACGTATGAAAATTCTATTTTGCTTATTTTTACAATTATAGATGATTTGCATCAACAGTCTGTCCAAACATCTATTTTACAGCGGCAAAATATGAACACAGCAAAATGTCTGATTCCAAAATCATCACTTGGAGCATCTACGGCGAACTGCTTGGAATAGACTCTGAAAACGCTTGCTATTCCTTTATAAAGCGGAGTTTCCGCCATATCTTTCCCAAAATCTGCTACCGCACACGGTTCAACCGGACCAGAAAAGCTATTTTACAGATGACAAAGTTAATCCGTCAAAAGCTGATCTCGTTATTCCCCATACCATCCAGCCGTTATTTTGTAATTGACATCTTCTCTCTTCCAGTCTGTAAATTTGAGCGGGTGCGGTACTGCCCTTCCTTACGTGCTAATAATGTGAATTATGGCAGGTACTCTTCCAAAAAAGAGACATATTAAGACTTCAAAATTTATGCTCTGCTTATCTTAGAAGGTTATATCACAGATTTTGAGATCACTCTGACCCAGTGAATGACCGGTAGGAGCTTAGGGATCTTGTACAAAATAACCTTGGTCTGGTAGTCCTTGGAGATCATAGATATACTAGGGAATCCCTTTTTGGTAATATGCGGTTTAAAAGAAATCTGTCTAAAGTCACTAAAACTATCAAATTAAAAAGAGCTGGTCTGCGCAGTTACAGCTGCTAATTATCGCTTTTGACGAAGAGTGTAAACAGTATTCTCATACCTTAGTAGATAGCTAAATACTGTAAGTCAAACAAGTGGTGTGTTCGCTCTCACCTATGAGAGCATCCTCACAACTTAGTAGATAGCTAAATACTGTAAGAGTACTTACTAAAGATAATACATTCAGATGCAGAATAATGTATTGGAGTATAATCTGTGCATGGTATACAACAATATATTTTATTTGCCATATGACATTGCATAAATCAAACAGTTCATCTTCTGAAAATTAGGTTTTTTAAATTCTGAATGGATTTTTTGCGCTTTTTGTCCTTTCGGTAATCTAAGGAGTTTTAGTTATATAAGTAGCACAATGGATTTAAATTAGAAAATGCCAAATTAATTATCTTATTTGTGAATCATAGTGTATAATTATAGTTTCAGATTTCTACGCCACTATAAAAAATATTAACTTATATACAAATTCTATTTGAATACTTTTTACAACAAGAGGACAATGTTTCACGTGAAACATTGTCCTCTATTTTGAAGATTTCTAATCATGCACATTGACAATTCCATTTCGTATACAAAAGACAGCAGCTTGAGTACGGTCTTCGCACTTTATTTTTCTAAAGATATTACACAGATGATTTTTTACAGTACGTTCGCTTATCGAGAGCATTTGCGCTATATCTTTATTAAAATGTCCCATTGCAACGAACTTTAATACTTCAAGTTCTCGTTTTGACAAAGATTGCAGTTTTTCTTTTTCTAAATCCTTGGCAATTAATCTGGAGTTTAACATTGGAATGAGACTAGGCTGTATAAAACGCTCTCCATGATAAACGGAATGTATTGCTCGTAATAATTCTTTTGAGCCACAATCCTTTAAAATATATCCTTCTACGCCTAAATCAAGTACCTTCATTAGATAACCAATCTCGTTATGAACAGTCAAGACCAAAATTTTGGGTCGATGCTTCCTGCTGCTTAATATCTTTAACATCTCTATTCCATTCATCTCAGGCATATTTAAATCCAACAAAATTAAATCAGGTTTAGCCCCACGAATTTTGTTGAGACAGTCTATTCCATCATTTGCTGTTTCTATTACCTGAACTTCATCGTCAAATTCTATTAACCGTGTCAGACCCTCACAAAGCATTTTGTGATCATCTACAATCATTATACGTATCAAAATTGACTCACCTACTTTCATCATATTTCTCCATAGACCAAAATGCTGCTTTGTGTCTTCCTGGAAAAGAAAACACACAAAATTATGTAAGACTCTTTATTCGCGTGGAATCAAAATTCAATCTATTTAGGTTCAGTACAATATGTTGGATTTGGTATTTTAATCCTAATTCTAGTTCCAGATGAATCAGACAAAATCTTCATTTTGCCTGAAAGAGCCTTCACACGCTCATACATAAAATGCAGCCCAAAATGATCAGTATCACACATATATTGTTCATCCATTCCAATACCATTATCACTAATATTGATTCGAATACCATCCTGCATTTTTTTGACAGAAATCTCTATATGATCTGCATTGGAATGCTTGACAATATTTTGACATCCTTCACATATAATACGATAAATAGAAATTGCTGTTAACTCATCGGACAGATCAATCAGATCAATATCAAAACTTATGACCAATTCTGGATGTTCTTCTAAAAGCTTTTTCTTTAAACGTTCCCATGCAGCCATCCAGCCAAAATCGTCCAAGATCATTGGACGAAGATTATAGATAGTATCTCTCATATCACCGATAATATGTTTAATCTGTTGCCGTGCTGTAATTGTTTCTAGCTTTGCTAATGTCAAGTCTTGTTCCATATATAAGAGAACTAATTCAAGCTGTTGAGATAAACACACCATCTCCTGTACTGTCGTATCATGTAGGTCCTCAGCAATTCTTTTTCTTTCGGACTCCTGTAATAATAAAATATCTTTCTTATTCATATCCATCCCTTATAGAGGCTCTTTCGATGGAAGCCCTGCTTTTCGCGGATACTTCTTAGGTGTTAATGCAATCTTCTGAATGACTAATAAATTCCTGTATATATCAGAATTTGGAAGCAAAAATTCATTTTGTGAAACAATATTTCCACCAAGTATTTCTATTGCTTTTTTTGCATTAGACATCTCCTCAGAAAGTTTTTCAGATTTGTAGGAAATAAAAAATCCCCCTTCCTTAACATAAGGAATACAATACTCTGATAGAGTAGAAAGATTTGCTACTGCACGTGAGACACAAATATCAAATTTTTCCCGTAGTAGATTTGCTTTCGCATAATCTTCTGCCCTGCCATGAATTGCCTGAATACCATGCAGTCCCAAACGCTGTATTACTTCATTCAAAAACTTAACCCGCTTTCCCAACGAATCTAGCAGCGTTATCTGAAGATTCGGGAAAGCTATCTTCAATGGAATCCCTGGAAACCCTGCTCCTGTACCGACATCCATCAGTGTATATTCTTGAGTACAATCGATTGCTTTGCACAGAGAAATACTATCCAAAAAATGTTTTGTACAAACTTCATCAAATGCCGTAATTGCTGTCAGATTCATCACCTGATTCCATTCTATTAAGATTTCATAGTACATCATAAACTGATCTATCTGTGAATCACTTAATGTTATACCATATTCTTTTATGCCATCATTTAATATCATATGTTATTCCTTTATAAATCCTTTATTCACCTTAATAATATATGTTATTTACAAAATATTACTTAATAACACTATATTTTATATCATATGTACTTATATTTAATTAAACACCATATGATATTTAAACAAGCAAACCATTAAAAATATAGTGTTATATATTAATACAACTCATTCATCCCTGACTTTCCAAATAAACTAAAAGCACAGAGATATCCGCAGGGGAAACTCCACTGATCCGAGAAGCTTGACCCACAGAAAGAGGTTTGAATTTTTGAAGCTTCTGCCGTGCCTCCAATCTAAGATTTTTAATGTCATTATAATCAATATCGGGTGATATTTTCTTTTTTTCAATTTTCTTAAACTGTTCTACCTGTTT
This sequence comes from uncultured Lachnospiraceae bacterium, assembly GCA_910586405.1. Lineage (GTDB taxonomy): Bacteria > Bacillota > Clostridia > Lachnospirales > Lachnospiraceae > COE1. The sequence goes on along the minus strand of CAJUII010000009.1, from coordinate 28,162 downwards.
TAGCTGGCGTTTTATATAACCATCATATTTTAGATTGATGTTAATCTGCTCTATGATATCGTTAGATAATTCTGGTCTGTCGCTGTCGATCTCTTCAATCAGCTCATAGGACAGTTCTGGTCTGCTAATCAACTCTGCGAGTGTTGCTGCCGTTTTTAAACTACTACTGTTTTTTTGATTTAAAAACATCTGTATTTCTTTATTTGCACCGACCTTTACTTGTCTGAGACGTTCAATCTCTTTTGCAATCAGCTGTTCTTTTTGGCAAACATACTGATACTGCTCCTCTGTCACCAGTCCTACATCATAACCAATCTTCCTGAGACGCAAATCAGCATTATCCTGCCGTAACAATAAGCGATACTCCGCGCGGGATGTCATCATGCGATAAGGTTCAAAATTTTCCTTCGTCACAAGATCATCGATCAACACACCAATATATGCCTGCGAACGATCAAGTACAATCTGTTCTTCTCCCTTCACAAAAAGCGCTGCATTAATTCCTGCAATCAACCCTTGTGCCGCTGCCTCCTCATATCCACTGCTTCCATTAAACTGTCCTGCACTGAAAAGACCAGCAATCTGTTTAAACTCTAATGTTGGATAAAGCTGATCTGGTTTGATACAGTCATATTCAATAGCATATGCATTTTTTACAATTTTACATTGTTCCAATCCAGGAACTGTCCGATACATAGCCAACTGAACATCCTCTGGCAATGAAGAACTCATGCCGCCGACATACATCTCATTTGTATGGAGTCCCTCCGGTTCGATAAAAACTTGATGTCTTTCTTTATCAGCAAACTTGACTACCTTATCCTCGATCGAAGGACAGTAGCGTGGTCCTGTCCCCTCAATAACACCTGCATAAATTGGAGAACGATCAAGATTAGCACGTATAATATCATGTGTTTCTTTATTTGTGTAAGTCAGCCAGCAGGATACCTGATCAATCTGTACATCGTCAGGATTGGTGGAGAAAGAAAAAGGAATCACCCGATCATCTCCAAACTGTTCCTCCATTTTGCTAAAATCAAGCGACCGCTTATCCATCCTCGCGGGTGTTCCTGTCTTAAACCTGCACAACTCAATACCAAGTTCCTTCAAACTATCTGTGAGATAATTTGCCGCCTGCAAACCATTTGGTCCTGTGTGCGTGATCGCCTCTCCACACAGACAACGCGCCTTCAAATAAGTTCCTGTACATAAAATAACAGTTGATGCTTCATAGATAGCACCTGTATATGTTTTAACGCCTACTATTTTATTCTGATATAATGTATCCAACTCACCATATGGTTCGGCGAGAAGTTCCACAACTTCCGCCTGCTTGATTGTGAGATGCTCCTGATTCTCAAGAACTTTACGCATCGCTCTGGAGTATTCTGCCTTGTCAGCCTGTGCACGAAGAGAATGTACGGCTGGTCCTTTTGACACATTGAGCATTTTGGACTGAATAAACGTCTTATCAATAACTTTTCCCATCTCGCCGCCAAGCGCATCGACTTCTCTCACCAAATGTCCTTTTGAGGAACCACCAATGTTTGGATTACAGGGCATCAGCGCGATACTATCCACACTCACAGTAAAGATAACTGTCTCCAAGCCCATTCTAGCACAAGCAAGCGCAGCTTCACAACCGGCATGACCTGCACCCACTACACACACATCCACATGTTCTCTTATTTCTGGCATTTCTTCATCTCCTTCTATTTCCCCATACAAAATTTTGAAAAAATCTCATTGACAAGGTCTTCTCCCACTTCTTCCCCAAGAATCCTGCCAAGTGAAGCATAGGCACTCATCAAATCAATTGAATAAAAATCTTCCGGCATATTTTGAGCAAGACTTTCCAGAACCATCCCCATACTTTCATAGGCTTCTAACAATGCTTCCTTATGCCGTTTGTTTGTGATATACAATTCATCATTTACGGCAATTTTACCACCAAAGAACATCTTCTTTAACGTTTCCTCAAAAAGATCGATGCCGATATTTTCTTTCGTGGAAGTTCTGATTACTGATACCTGCGGCAGTTTTTGAAGAATTTCATCTTCACTGACAACCTGTTCTAAATCTGTTTTATTCAAGAGTACAATTACTTTTTTGTCAGAAATCATTGACTGAATCTCATCATCATTCTCGTCAAGCTCACGTGAAGCATCTACGACATAGAGAATTAAATCAGCAGTTGCAGCATATTTTCTTGCCCGATCTACGCCGATCTTCTCTACTTCATCACTCGTATTCCTTATTCCAGCAGTATCTATAATATTCAGACCAATACCATGCAGTTTGATGGATTCTTCAAGCACATCACGCGTTGTCCCAGCAACACTTGTGACAATTGCCCGCTCCTCCCCAACCAAAAGATTTAACAGCGACGATTTACCAGCATTCGGTTTCCCTACAATCACGGTATTGATGCCATCTTTGAGCATCTTGCCATTCTCTGCACTGTCTATCAATTTCTTCAGTTCTACCTGAATCTTTAATACTTTTTCTTCTAACGATGCCTGATATCCTTCAAGGCTGATATGTTCTGGATCATCAAGGGCAGATTCTATAAAAGCAATCTCAAATAATATATCTTTTCGCAGAGAACGCACTCGATCTGAGACTGCTCCCGCAAGCTGTCGCATCGAAGATCTCAGCGCAAACTCATTTTTGGAATGAATAATATCCATAACTGCTTCTGCTCTGGACAAATCAATCCTACCATTTAAAAATGCTCTTTTTGTAAATTCACCTGGCTCAGCCAATCTACATCCATTTTTCAATAATACATTCAAAATCTGATTCATCACAAGGATACCGCCATGACAATCAATCTCAACAGTATCTTCCTTTGTGTAGGTATTCGGACTGCGCATCACCGCCACCATCACTTCATCAATCATTTCCTCCTCATCATAGATAAATCCGTAATGAATTGTGTGACTTTTCACTTCAGCAAGTTTTTTCTGACGCTTCTTTGCACGATAGACACGGTCTGCAATTGTAATGGCATCATTTCCACTGATCCGAATAATGCCTATACCCGAATCACTGACTGCTGTGGCAATCGCCACAATGGTATCTGTCCTCATTCGATATTTCCTCCTACTACACGGTTCTGTCAACATACTTCCCTGAATGCCTATCAGCACACAAAAATGAACCTTGAATTCTCAAGGTTCATCATAACACAATTTATGAGTTTTGTTCAACCGCTTCAACGGGATTTTCTGCTGTCTCTGGCTTATTCTTACGGTTATAGTTACCATGATAATTTTTGTTATAGCCCTTATTATAATTTCTGTTTCCCCTATAACCTCTATTATCATTATATCCGCTCTCCCGCTTAGGTGTCACTACAACACGCCTGAACGGCTCATCCCCTTCACTGTGCGTTGTCACATATTTATCATTTTGAAGTGCCGAATGAATAATCCTTCTCTCATAAGGGTTCATTGGTTCTAAGGATACGGGTCTCCTTGTTCTCTTTACCTTATATGCTATATTTTTGGCAAGATTTTCGAGTGTCTCCCTGCGTCTTTGTCTGTAATTTTCTGTATCAACCTTTACGCGGATATACTCATTTGTCCCCTTGTTGACTACCAGCGAGATCAGATACTGCAATGAATCAAGCGTCTGCCCTCTCTTACCGATCAGTACGCCCATCTCATCACCGCTTAGATCTACCTCCAACGTTCTCAAGGAATCGTTATATTTTGCTTCAATATTCACACCAATTCCCATTGCTGCAAATACATCTGCCAAAAATTTACTAGAAACTGCTTCCACATCAATGTCCTCGACTTTTTCTGAAGCTGCTTTCACAGTTGTAATGACAGGTTCTTCTTCAAGCTTGATCGGCTTGCTCTCTTCGACTTGCTCCTCTTCCTTTACCCTTGCTCTAATCACAGCCGGTCTTGCACCCATCCCGAGAAATCCTGTTTTCCCCTCATCAACAACTTCATAATCAAGTTTGTCACTTGGTATAGAAAAATGTCTACATGCCTCTGTAATGGCATCATTTTTGGTCTTACCTTTAAATTCCATGTATTCCATATGTCATTTTCCCCCATCAAATTTTTCATTCCGGCATCAATACTTATCTCTTTTCATTATACTGTTTTACCATATTCGCCTTTGAGGCAAGACTTCCCGGTTTTGTATTCTTATTATAATATTCTGTAGCCTTCCTGATCTCCTCAGCTTTTTCTTCCTCCGACTTCTCAATCCGCTTTACTGCATTATTTGTTATATTTTTTGTATTCGTCTTTGCAGCCGCCTGGAGCTTCGCTGCATCGATTCCCTGCTTCTTTAACTTTTCTTTATATTTTTCGACATTTTTCTCGATTTCGGCATCAATATCCATATTGTCTATGTGCTTGTTGATCGCCACCTGCTGAATGCTTCTCACCACAGCACCGATGACCCAGTACAGACCCATACCAGCAGGGAGCGTAAGACAAAACCATGCTGACATGATCGGCATGATCGTGTTCATCATCTTCATAGACTGCTGCATTGCCTCTGCCGTATCATTTGCGGGCTGCTGTTTTTTCTTCTTATCATCATTTGTTGCTGCCTGAGGCATTAACTTATAGTTAATCCACTGTGTGACAGCCGCCAACAAAGGAATCGCAACCGCACCTACAAGGAGCAGGTAATTTCCTGCCGCAAAAGCTGTTTTCATGGTATCCATCGGCGAATTGCCAATATTTAACCCAAGAAAATTGTTGTAGACATCAATCAGACCTTTCTGTGAACCATTTGTCAAGATCAGGCTTCCATTGTATGTGAGGTCTGACAAGCCAAATTTATCAGCAAGTGTAGTCATATCAAGCGTCGATGTCTTGTTCAATGTATCAATGATCGCATTTCTAACATTGATATCAAAATTTTTGGTAAAATAAATAGCGGAAGACAACGCCTTGACTTCCTCGACTCCGCTCGGCGACTGCATGATCTTGTCCGCGAGCACACCAAAAGCCTCTCCAATCTTTGTAACATATGCCGGCATCGCATAGATTACACGGTACAACGCCAACAAAATAGGCATCTGTATCAACAACTGCACACAACTGCCCGACGGCGATACGCCATATTTTGCATAGACTGCCTTCGTCTCCATATTCATCGCCATCAGGGATGCTTGGTCCTGTTTGCCTTTATACTTAGCCTGGATCGCCTGGATCTCAGGGTTCATTCTCGCTGAAAGCTTAGAAAAACGTTGCTGCTTAATGGTTAGCGGCATCAACAGTAAATAAATAACAATAGTAAATAAAATAATAGATAAACCGATATTTGGAATGCCAATCAAATTCAGAAACTCGAAAATGCCATTCATGATTAAGCCTAGAAGCTTAACTACGTATTTAAATATCGGAGTTGAATTCTGCGTTAAAAGCATCAAATCCATTTCACTCCTCCTGATAAATTAAAACTTATAATAAGTTTTGATTTTCTTTTCATTTTCATTATTCTTCCTTCTGCTACTATTAATAGAAGGAACGGGATCATACCCTCCCTTGGAAAAGGGATTGCATCGCAGGATTCTCCACATACAAAGGAATCCACCCTTCAAAACACCATACTGCTCGACCGCTTCAAGTCCATACTGTGAACATGTAGGAAAATATGGACACTTCGTTGACTTTAATGGTGACAGATACTTTCTGTAAAATATGATCAGTCCGATCATCAACTTTTTCATCACGATCACCCACTCTGAACTACAATATTCCTGTGAAGCTTCGATATATGCAGCAACGCACTCTCAATCTCTGCGTACTTTGCATTTTTTGTACTGACACGCGCCACAATCACTATATCAAAGCCACTGTGATACAGCTCTTCATGCAGCCTGTAACTCTCCCTGATCAATCTGGTAACACGATGCCTGACAACACTGTTCCCTACTTTTTTGCTAACTGAAATCCCAAGTCTGTTCTTATCTAATCCATTTTCTAATACATACATCACCAGATATTTGTTGGCATAACTTTTCCTGTGATTATAAACATTCTTAAAATCCCTGTTGCTTTTTAACGATTCCGAAAATTTCATACTATGCTCCATGCGCATCGGGGCAGAAATCTTCTTTTTACTGCCCTGTGCATGTAGAAAAAAAGGTCACATATACGTGACCTGTAAATTATGCAGATAATCTCTTTCTTCCCTTAGCACGTCTGGCAGCTAAAACTTTTCTTCCGCCTGGTGTACTCATTCTGGCTCTGAAACCATGCACTTTACTTCTCTGTCTTTTTTTCGGCTGAAATGTCATTTTCATAATCAAAACACCTCCTTTTTCATTTTACCTCAGACAAACACCGATCAGTTTACCACTAAAACCTGCTCTCCGGCATCTGTCAAACTTCGTAAGTTCTACCTAAATTATCCAGTCTGCGATATCCATTCAAAAGTATTAGAAAATATCATAACGATTATATACCATAAAAATATCGAAGTCAAGCCCAATACGATACATAAAATGATAATAAAAATATAAATCACACCTTTTCCACAGAAAAAAATCTAAAATCCACATTATACCCAAGATATCCACAAATTGTGGGTAACTTGTGGATATCTCGTTGAAAACATGTAGAAAACAATATTGTGGAAAGTTTGAGAGACAGGAAATATCGTTGTGGATGATGTATATAACTATTCACATATTTATCCACAGAACTGTGGATTTCCATTTTTTTCGACACGAAAATATCATATTTCCACATATTTTGGATAAAGTTATCCACATTATCAACAATTGATTGGGGATTACTAATATTTTTTTTGAAACTTTGGCAATTTTTTATTCACATTTATTTGCATTTTTTCCTCATTTGGGTTACTATTAGTGTGTATGATTTTGTAATTTTAAATAATTTCAGAGGTATCGCATGAACGAGATTAAAGACAGATGGAATGAAATTAAGGAAATGATTCGCGACGAATATGATCTTACTGCGATTTCATTTAATAACTGGGTCAAACCTTTACAATTTTATAAGGTTGAAAATGATATTGTGACAATCCTGATCCCATCAGCCCAAGCGCGTTTATTAAAGTATATTCAAAAAAACTATTATTTTTGCTTCAAAGCAACAATTTCTGAACTAATGAATCATGAGTATGATATCATTTTTATTGCTGAGGAAGATGCCGTCGCAGACGAAAAGGAAGCAGAGGGAACTCCCGAACAGCCCAAAAAGAACAGAAATAACCTCAAACATGAAGCTGCCAATCTGAATAACAAATACAAGTTTGATACCTTTGTCGTGGGAAATAACAATAAATTCGCACACTCCGCAGCGCTCGCTGTGGCGGAATCTCCGGGAGAGGCATACAATCCTCTTTATCTATATGGCGGCGCCGGACTTGGCAAGACTCACTTGATGCACTCTATTGGACATTTTGTGCTGGAACAAAATCAGCAAAAAAAGGTACTGTATGTCACCTCAGAGCAATTTACCAATGAAGTAATCGAATCGATCCGAAGCGGTAATGCAGCCGTTATGACAAAGCTTCGCGACAAGTACAGGACTGTCGATGTCCTTCTAATAGACGACATACAATTTATAATAGGAAAGGAGTCCACTCAAGAAGAATTTTTTCACACGTTCAATGTCCTTCATTCTGCCGGTAAGCAGATAATCATATCCTCCGATAAACCACCAAAAGAAATGGAAACTTTAGAGGAGCGTTTCCGCTCTCGTTTCGAGTGGGGGCTGATCGCAGATATCCAGCCGCCTGACTATGAAACCCGAATGGCAATTCTGCGCAAAAACGCTGAGATGTATGATAAGGAAATCGATGATGAGATCATTCAGTATATTGCGACAAACATTAAATCCAATATCCGGGAACTTGAGGGCGCTCTCAACAAAGTGATGGCAAACGCACGTCTGAACAAACAGGAATTAAACCTTGCACTCGCTGAGGATGCGCTCAAGGATGTCATTTATCCAGATCAGGTGCGCGAGCTGTCTCCAGCACTGATCATTGATGTCGTTGCCGAACATTTTAATATCTCCAAGGAAGATATAACCTCCAAAAAACGAAACTCTGAATATGTCCTCCCCAGGCAGATCATCATGTATTTGTGCCGCCATCTGACAGACACTTCTCTGCAAATGATCGCATCCTATCTGGGTAAGAAAGACCATACGACTGTCATTCACGGTGTGGAAAAGATTGAGGAAAAACTCAAAACAGATGAGGATTTAGAAAATAAAATCGAGACAATTAAGAAAAAGCTGACACCCTCATAAATTGTGAAATGTGAATTACTCTGAATATCTTCATAATGATTCTGAAGGTTATCCACAGGATAAATTCGACAACTTTTCCCGTATTTCGGGCAAAAATGGGATTATTCACATTTCCACTGCCATTATTACGAATACTACGAATTTATATTTAATTATATATTTTTTCAGCAGTGAACGCGCTGCCGGAAACATTACAATTACAGCGAAGGGAGTTATACACATGAAAATCATATGTTCAAAATCAAATCTCTTAAATGGTGTAAACACTGTTTCTAAGGCTGTACCAAGTAAAACTACAATGTCAATACTTGAGTGTATCCTTATTGACGCATCAAAGGGTGAGATTAAACTCACCGCTAATGATATGGAACTTGGCATTGAAACAATTATCGAAGGAGAGATCATCGAAAAAGGAATTATTGCGCTCGATGCCAAAATATTTCTTGAGATGGTAAGAAAACTTCCAGATAATGATGTTACCATAGCGACAGACCCTTCTTATAAAGCGACAGTTACCTGTGAAAAAGCGAAATTTAATATTGTGGGAAAATCAGGAGAAGATTTCTCATATTTGCCGCAGATTGATCGGTCAGAGTCAATCTGTGTCTCTCAATTTACATTGAAGGAAGTCATACGACAAACTATTTTTTCCATTGCAGATAATTTTACAAATAAAATACTTACAGGAGAACTTTTTGAGATACATGACGATATTCTGAAGGTTGTCTCTTCAGATGGTTTGAGAATCTCTTTGCGGCGGATTCATTTAAAAAATTCGTATCCTGCCAAGAAGGTGATTGTTCCTGGGAAAACGCTCAGCGAAATCAGCAAAATTCTTCCGGGAGACGCGGACAAGGATGTCAATATATTCTTTACAAATAAACACATTTTATTTGAGTTTGACAGCACGACCGTTGTGTCAAGATTGATTGAGGGAGATTATCTGAAAATAGACAATATTCTCTCTGCGGATTATGAGACAAAAGTAACAATCAACAAAAAGGAGTTTCAAAACTGTATAGACCGTTCGACACTGCTTGTGAAAGAGGGCGACAAGAAGCCGATTATCCTAAATATTCTGAATGATGTGATGGAACTGAAGATGAATTCTATCATTGGAAGCTTGAATGAAGAGATTGACATTGCCAAATCTGGGAAAGATCTGATGATTGGTTTTGACCCTAAGTTTTTGATTGATGCCTTGAAGGTCATTGAGGATGAGCAGGTGGAAATCAAGCTGCTCAATTCAAAGGCGCCTTGTTTTATCAAGGATGATGAGGAGAACTACACCTATCTGATTCTGCCTGTGACATTCAACGCTGTCAATTGATGCACATGGAGGTTTTGATATGGATGAAGTGAGAATCAGGGATGATTATATCAAGCTTGGGCAGGCGTTAAAGCTTGCAGGTCTTGTGGAGTCCGGTGTGGATGCCAAGTTTGTCATTCAGGATGGACAGGTGCAGGTTAACGGGTGCGTGGAGACGCAGCGCGGGAAGAAGCTTGTCGAAAACGACGAGGTGCGCTATGGAGACAATACCTTTGTAATCCGCTCGAAAGGCTGAAAATATATGATTATCCAATCACTAGAGCTAGAAAATTTTAGAAACTATGGAACGCTCTCGATTCATTTTGACAGCAGAACCAATATTTTATATGGGGATAATGCACAGGGCAAGACCAATATCCTAGAGGCGGTCTATCTGTCTGCCACAACCAAATCCCATAAGGGAAGCAAGGATAGAGATATCATTAATTTTGCTTCAGAGGAGGCACATATCCGTACTTATGTGATGAAGGACGGTCTTGTGAACCGTGTTGATATGCATTTGAGAAAAAATAAATCAAAGGGCATTGCCATCAATGGACAAAAGATCAAGAAAGCAGCGGATTTGCTGGGGCTGTTGAATGTGGTATTCTTCTCTCCTGAGGATTTGTCGATCATCAAGAACGGTCCTTCAGAGCGGCGGCGCTTCGTGGATATGGAGCTATGCCAGTTAGACAGCGTCTATCTGCACAATCTCAATAACTATCATAAGATTGTCAATCAGAGAAACAAACTTTTAAAAGACCTTTCTGCAAATCCGGGACTTAAGGATACACTGTTTTTGTGGGATTCACAGCTCGTATCTTTTGGACAGAAGATCATTGAACAGCGAAGTGCCTTTATCAGCCAATTAAATGAGATTATATATGAGATTCACCTGAAGTTGTCCGGCGGAAAAGAGGCACTTCAGATTGTCTATGAACCCGATGTGTCAGGTGCAGATTTTGAGGAGAAGCTGCGAAAGTGTCAGGAGCGGGATATCCGGCTGAAGCAGACGTCCATCGGTCCGCATCGCGATGATTTCTCGTTTGTAGTGGGAACGATCGATATTCGAAAGTTTGGCTCGCAGGGACAACAGCGCACTGCGGCGCTGTCCTTAAAGCTGGCGGAGATAGAGCTAGTCAAAAAAGTGACGAATGATGTCCCACTTTTGCTGCTGGATGATGTGCTGTCAGAACTTGACAGCAGCAGGCAGAATTATCTGCTTAACAGTATTGGTGAGATTCAGACGATCATCACCTGCACAGGATTGGAGGAGTTTGTGAATAACAGATTTGAGATCAATAAGGTCTTTGAGGTTTCGGACGGTATCGTTCATGAATAGAATGGGAGGAAATATATGAACACTGAATATACAGCAGACCAGATTCAGATATTGGAGGGTCTTGAGGCAGTCAGAAAAAGACCGGGAATGTATATCGGAAGCACATCTTCGAGAGGACTGCATCATTTAGTGTATGAGATTGTGGACAATGCGGTAGATGAGGCACTCGGAGGATACTGTGATACGATTGATGTGACGATCAATTCTGATAATTCCATTACGGTCATAGACAATGGGCGTGGTATTCCTGTCGGCATCAATCAAAAGGCAGGTATTCCAGCGGTGGAGGTGGTCTTTACGATTCTCCATGCCGGCGGTAAGTTTGGCGGTGGGGGCTATAAGGTGTCCGGCGGATTGCATGGTGTGGGCGCGTCAGTAGTAAATGCGCTTTCCGTGTGGCTGGAGGTGGAGATCAGCATCGATGGAAAAATCCATAAGCAGCGCTATGAGCGAGGTAAAGTCTGTTATCCTCTCAAAGTGATCGGTACTTGTGATCCTGAGACGACAGGGTCTAAAGTCACATTTCTTCCTGACCCGGAAATTTTTGAGGAGACAGTATTTGATTATGATATTCTGAAGCAAAGACTGCGGGAGATGGCATTTCTCACCAAGGATCTCAAGATCATACTGCGCGATTTGCGTCCTGCGGAAGGTGTAGTGGAAAAGACGTTCCACTATGAAGGTGGCATTCGTGAATTTGTCAACTATCTAAACAAGAGCAAGACGCCCATTTATCCTGATGTATTGTATTTTGAAGGCAAAAAAGACAATGTGTATGTAGAGGTTGCCATGCAGCACAATGATTCCTTCACCGAGAGCGCGTACAGTTTTGTCAACAATATCAATACGCCTGAAGGCGGTACGCACCTGGCTGGATTTCGCAATGCAATCACAAAAACTTTTAATGACTATGCTCGAAGCACTAAACTGCTAAAGGACAGCGAGGCAAATCTAAGCGGTGATGATATTCGCGAAGGACTCACGGCAATTGTCTCAATCAAGATCGAGGACCCTCAGTTTGAAGGACAGACCAAACAGAAGCTTGGCAACAGCGAAGCGCGCGGTGCAGTGGACAGCGTAGTCAGTGAGCAGCTTACGTATTATCTCGAACAAAATCCGACCGTGGCAAAGCAAATTTGTGAAAAATCGATCTTGGCGCAGCGAGCCAGGGAGGCAGCCAGAAAAGCGCGGGATTTGACACGCAGAAAAACGGCGCTTGACGGCATGACGCTGCCGGGTAAGCTTGCAGATTGTTCCGACAAAAATCCAGAAAATTGTGAGATCTTTATCGTGGAGGGAGATTCCGCCGGCGGCAGTGCCAAGACTGCAAGAAGCCGCGCGACACAGGCAATTCTTCCGCTTCGCGGCAAGATTCTCAACGTGGAGAAGGCAAGACTTGACAAAATATATGGCAACGCGGAGATCAAGGCGATGATCACGGCGTTTGGCACAGGGATTCATGAAGATTTTGATATCACAAAGCTTCGTTACGGCAAGATTATCATTATGACAGATGCCGACGTGGACGGTGCGCATATCGCGACCCTGATGCTGACCTTTCTGTATCGGTTTATGCCAGAGCTGATCAAGCAGGGTCATGTATATCTGGCAAAACCGCCTCTCTATAAGCTTGAGAAGAATAAAAAAACGTGGTACGCGTATTCGGATGAGGAACTTGCGGCGATACTTGACGAGGTAGGGCGTGATCAGAATAACAAGATTCAGCGCTATAAGGGCCTTGGAGAGATGGATGCCGACCAGCTCTGGGATACGACGATGGACCCTGAGAAGCGCATACTTCTGAAGGTTTCCATGGATGAGGAGGCAGAGTCTGAGATTGACCTTACCTTCACAACACTTATGGGAGACAAGGTGGAGCCGAGACGGGATTTTATCGAGACAAATGCCAAGTATGCGAAGAATCTCGACATTTAAGAATAGGAGTTATGTATGGACGATACGATATTTGACAAGATCGAGGAAGTGGACCTGCAAAAAACCATGGAAAAATCATATATAGAGTACGCCATGAGTGTCATTGCTTCCCGTGCGCTGCCAGATGTGCGGGACGGGTTAAAGCCAGTGCAGCGGCGTGTGCTCTACTCGATGATTGAGCTTAACAATGGTCCTGACAAGCCGCACAGAAAGAGTGCGCGTATTGTCGGTGATACGATGGGTAAATATCACCCTCACGGAGACAGCTCAATCTACGGCGCTTTGGTCAATATGGCGCAGGAGTGGTCTACGCGCTATCCGCTTGTAGACGGACATGGTAACTTCGGATCGGTTGACGGTGACGGGGCGGCTGCCATGCGTTATACTGAGGCGCGTCTGAGCAAGATTTCGATGGAGCTTCTCGCAGATATCAACAAGAATACTGTTGATTTCCAGCCAAACTTTGACGAGACGGAGAAGGAACCTGTCGTGCTGCCAAGCCGTTATCCCAATCTGCTTGTCAACGGTACGCAGGGAATCGCAGTCGGTATGGCGACAAATATTCCGCCGCATAATCTCAGAGAAGTCATCGCAGCGGTTGTAAAGATGATCGACAATCGCATCGAGGAGGATCGGGACACGGAGATCGAGGAGCTTTTACCGATTGTGAAGGGGCCGGATTTTCCGACAGGCGGCATTATCCTTGGCACGCGCGGCGCTGAGGCGGCTTATCGCACCGGACGCGGCAAGATCAGGGTGCGCAGTGTGACAAATATCGAGACGATGGCGAACGGAAAAAGCCGCATCATTGTCACAGAACTTCCCTACATGGTTAACAAGGCACGTTTAATTGAAAAGATAGCGGAGCTTGTGAAGGATAAAAAGATTGACGGCATCACAGATTTGCGGGATGAATCCAACAGAGAGGGTATGCGCATCTGCATTGAGCTTCGCAAGGATGTCAATGCAAATGTGATTATGAACCAGCTCTACAAACATACACAGCTACAGGACAGCTTTGGCGTGATTATGCTGGCTTTGGTGAACAATCAGCCTAAGGTCATGAATCTTAAGGATGTGCTAACGTATTATATTAAGCATCAGGAGGAGGTTGTCACCAGAAGAACCCAGTATGACCTGAATAAGGCAGAGGAACGGGATCATATCTTACAGGGCTTGTTGATCGCCCTAGACAATATCGATGAGGTTATCCGTATTATCAGGGGCAGTGCCAACACGCAGGCGGCGAAGGAAGGATTGATCGAGCGTTTCGGTCTGACAGAGGTTCAGGCACAGGCGATCGTGGATATGAGACTGCGCGCACTGACAGGTTTGGAGCGCGAGAAGCTAGAGCAGGAACACGCTGAACTATTGAAAAAGATTGAGGAGTACAAAGCAATTCTTGCGGATGAAAAGCTTCTGCTCGGCGTGATTAAGACAGAAATTACGCTGATTGCTGACAAATATGGAGATGACAGACGCACAAAATTCGGCTATGATGAATCTGAGATTGATATGGAGGATTTGATTCCGCGCGGAAATACTGTGATCGCTATGACGAGCTTAGGCTACATCAAGCGCATGACAGTGGATAATTTTAAAACCCAGCACAGGGGCGGACGCGGCATCAAGGGAATGTCTACGATAGAGGATGATTACATCGAAGATTTGCTCATGACAACGACACATCACTATCTGATGTTTTTTACGAATTTTGGACGCGTCTACAGATTGAAGACGTATGAGATTCCTGAGGCGGGACGAACTGCGCGCGGGACGGCGATCGTGAATCTGCTGCAATTAAATCCCGGCGAAAAGATTTCCGCAATGATTCCGATTCGAGAGTTTACAGAGGGAAAGCATCTCTTTATGGTGACAAAGAAGGGCATCACAAAAAAGACGCCAATTATGGAATTTTCAAATGTCCGAAAAAATGGTTTGGCCGCGATCTCGCTGCGCGATGATGATGAATTGATCGAGGTGAAGGCGACAGATGAAAATTCTGAAATTTTCCTGATTACAAAATATGGCATGTGTATCCGCTTTAAAGAGACAGATGTGCGCGCCATGGGCAGAAATGCGATGGGTGTCATTGGCATGAATCTTGACGATGGGGATGAAATTATTGGTATGCAGCTTGACACGCAGGGCGATGCATTGCTGATTGTATCGGAGATGGGTATGGGTAAGCGTACTTTGCTGGGAGAATTTACGGTACAGAAGCGCGGCGGCAAGGGTGTACGTTGTTACCGAATCACTGAGAAGACAGGCAATGTGGTCGGCATCAAGGGTGTGAATGATGACCATGAGATCATGATGATCACAACTGAGGGTGTAATCATACAGATTCGTGTAGGAGATATTTCAACTTATGGCAGAAATACTTCTGGGGTGAAACTTATCAATCTTGATGATGAGAATGTGAAGGTTGCCAAAATCGCAAAAGTGCGGGAAAAGCTTTCGGACGGCACACAAGAATTTGAGGATGTCGATGAGGCGCTTGACAAGGTAGTCGATGAGCCTGTTGAGGGGGAAGCTGTCCTTCTCGATGAGACGTTTGAGGATGAAGTGCCGGAGGAAGATGATTTATATACAACACAAGACTTTGAAGAAAAAGAAAACACTCAGGAATTAGATGATACACTTTAGAAAAAGGAAAACCACAGCTTTTAAAAATGTGCTGTGGTTTTTTCATATAGATAACTGTTGCCGCATTTGCCGACTCGCGTGATGATTTTTGTCTCAAGCAGTACATTTAAAAGTGTGGATGCTCTGTTCTGTGTGATTTTTGCCGCTTTTGCCAAATCCTTTGAGGTGAACTGCTGCGGCAGCGCGTCCGGGAGAAAAATACAGTAATCGTCAAAGGTGTCAATGCGTACTTCGTCATGGATGCCTACAGGAATGCCATCCATGCGGGAGGAACCTTTCTTTTTATCGCGGCTCCAACCGTTTAGATAGCGGGTTTCCTCCACATCGATCAGACTAATGATAAAGTGCAGTCTAGGATTGCTGATGAACATTTTAATCTTATATAGTTCAGGAATGATCTGATATAAAGTTCCAGTCTTTGGCGACTTTCGCTTGGGTGTCAGTTCTCCGGTCTCCATGTCAAGCCATAGGAGCCATTTGGTGTGCGCGACAGGATAGATGATTGTGACATCATGTTCTCTTAAAAAAAAGTCTAGCTTGTCCCGCATGGTATTGAAATTGCGTGTCTGTACTTCAAAGATTTCACCGTCAACACAGATATCAGCGACATAAGAACCGATTTTAATCTCATGATAGGCAGAATCCGGGGCATAATAATATTTTAGGACGCTGTGTACAGTCTTTTCCCGGAGGGTGCCAATGCCATTCTGACCTTGCAATGCGCCGATCATTTTGTAACATGCTTCTGAAAAAAGCTTTTGATCGATAGTTGTCTGCATGGAGTTTCCCTCTTTCAAATCGTGAATACAATATACTATTGTGATACGAATTTTTGTTATCATCAGTGTATCAGAAAATGAATATTTATGGTATATTTTCTTGAAAATAAATGAAATCGTGTTAAAATATATCCTTATAAAGACAAAACACTTTGGAGAGGACAAGAATTTTAATGGATATCGTGAGAAGTAAATATTATGGAATCTTAAGAGGTGTTACCGTTGGAATCTCATTTTTTTTACAGATTGGCTTGATGATCTTTCTTGCAATGTATTTGATGAGATATTCAATTATAGCATATTTTATCTTTGAGGTTGTGAGCGTGATCACGGTCTTTGCGCTTGTCAACAATGCGGAATCCTATAAGATGAGCTGGATTGTGATTATACTTGTGCTCCCAGTGTCAGGACTTTTTCTGTATTTTATGTGGGGTCGCAAGCGCGTCAACTCCAGCTATTTCAGACGCGCTCGTGAGATTGATGCCAGAATGGTAGAAAATCTTAGACAGAATGAGGAGATTGTGCAGGATTTGGAGCGGCAGCATCCCAACAAAGTGCAGATTAGCCGTTATCTCAGAAAAGAAGGATTTCCGATTTATAATAATACGCACGCTACGTACTTTGGTTCAGGTGAGAAGGTGCTTGACGCAATATTAGCAGATCTCAGACAGGCGAAAAAGTTTATTTTTATGGAGTATTTTATTGTCTCAGATGGGATTGTGTGGCGTGAAATTCTGGAGGTGTTGACAGAGAAAGTCAAGGAGGGTGTGGAAGTCAAGCTGTTGTTTGACGATTTTGGTACGCTGCGCATCAATACCCAGGCATTTCGCAGAGATCTAAAGAGCCGCGGAATTGAGCTGAGTATTTTTAATCCCATCCACCGCGATATGGCGCGCATGTCGTTCAATTACAGAAATCATAAGAAGATTACGATTGTGGATGGGAATATTGCCTACACTGGAGGATTCAATCTTGCGGATGAATATGCGAATTATGTGGAGCGGTTCGGACACTGGAAGGATTCTGGAATCCGCCTGTATGGGGATGGCGTGTACAGCTTTACTTGTTTTTTTCTGAATATGTGGCGTATAGTGAACAAAAATGTTGTGATCAGGGATGCGGATTATAAGCCCAATACGCACGTTTTTCAGGAGGGCTATGTTCAGCCGTTTATGGGTGGTCCGCACAGAAATCCGCATAATCCCACGGAGGGCGCCTACACTAGAATGATCAACAAAGCACGCGATTATATCTATATCACAACACCTTACCTTGTTCTCGACCAGAGTATGCGCGATGATCTGGTCAGCGCTGCACAGAGCGGTGTGGATGTGTGCATCATCGTGCCGAGGATTTATGACAAGTGGTATGTCTATATGGTCAATGTGTCGAATTATGGCAGACTGATGGAGGCGGGTGTCCATATCTATGAATACACGCCTGGATTTATTCATGCCAAAAATGTAATTGCAGATGATGAGTGCGCGATCTGTGGGACGATCAATACCGATTACCGCAGTTTTTATCTGCATTATGAGTGCGGTGTCTTTTTGAGTGAGATGGAGGCGGTCAGGGATATGAAAGAGGATTTTCTCAGCACATTGGAGGAATGTGAGGAGATGGATCTGGTGCGCTGGTCCAAACGGCCGCTTGGAAACAAGTTTATGCAGGCTGCGCTTAAAGTGCTGTCACCGCTGCTGTGATGCCAGAATCTATATTGTAAGCAATCTGTTTTGCAACATGAAAAATGATAGGTAATGTTATCAATGAATTGAGTGAATGATTGAGGAAAGAGGGAGCATGGCAAAGAAAAAGATATATGCGGTCAAAAAGGGAAAACAAACTGGCATTTTTCAGACGTGGGATGCGTGCAAGGCTTCAGTGGATGGATATTCGGGAGCACAGTACAAAAGCTTTTTGTCAGAGGAGGAAGCCAGAGCATATCTGGAGGGAACTTCGAATCCGCTGGTTCATTCCCCAGAGGAACATCCTGATGACAAGACGAATGAAAGAAGGGCAGATCAAGTTATTGCCTATGTAGACGGCAGTTTTCAAAAGGAGCTTAGCAGATATTCCTTTGGCTGCGTTCTGTTGATACCAGAAGGGGAGATCATCCGCGAATCTGGAAATGGTGAGAACCCAGAATCACTTGCGCTGCGCAATGTCACGGGAGAAATGTTAGGAGCGATGTATGCTGTCAAGTGGTGTGAGGTCAATGGATATCAGGCAGTGAAAATCTGCTATGATTATATGGGAATTGAGATGTGGGCGACTGGGGGATGGAAGACGAACAACAGCCTGACGCAGAAGTATGCTGAATTTATGCGAAAGAGCACTGGCAGAATCAAGATTACATTTCAGAAAATAGCGGCTCACACTGGAGACAAATATAACGAGGAGGCAGATCAGCTCGCGAAGGCTGCTTTGACTGAGAAAACAGGGATTCCAAAGATTCAGAAAATAAGATGATTGTTGTTGACAATGTTTTTCTATAATGATATTATTAAACTAATAATAAGAAAAAGGAGAAACGCAATGTCATATGATAGAAGGATACTCTACAAAGAAATTTTTCAGGATACAATGGAAATTTGCAGGACAAACGAGACATTAAGCAGCGCAATTGCTTTGTCGAGGCAGAGACAGTATATCATTGCTGAAGATACAAACTGCATCGTAGACAATTCAAGACGTTATGAAAAACCAGCCAAAGTCGTTGTCTCTAAGAAGCGCAGTCTTGAGGCAGCAGGAAATAAGGATTACAAGGGATTCAAAGTCTGTGTCCATAATTTTGCGTCTGCGACAAAGCCTGGCGGCGGTGTAGAAAATGGTGCGTCTGCGCAGGAGGAATGTATATGCAGATGCAGCACGCTCTATCCCAATCTCAGTGTAGAAACGATTTACAACGATTTTTATCAGCAGCACAAGATGCATTTAAAACAGGGAAAAATGGATGCGACCTACAATGATGACTGTATTTTTACGCCGGGTGTGGTGGTGTTCAAGACGGATGATCCTGCATGTCAGCTCATGGAGGAAGATGCGTGGTACAGTGTGGACGTCATCACTTGTGCTGCGCCAAATCTGCGTGAAAAGCCTTCTAATGCAATGAATCCAGGCAGCGGCGCTAAGGTGTCTCACCTGTCTGTTGAGCAGTTAAAAGCTTTACATCAAAAACGGCTTCGAAAAATATTGTCCATCGCAAAGAAGGAAAAAGAGGAGGTTATAATCCTCGGTGCATTTGGATGTGGTGCGTTTCAGAATCCGGCGTGGGCGGTATCGGAAGCGTTTTATGAAGTGGTACAGGAATTTCTGTATGATTTTCAGGTCATCGAATTTGCAGTTTATTGCAGTCCGCGCAATCTGAGAAACTATGAGGCGTTCAGCAAGGTGTTTCTGCCGCAAAAATAAGAAGCTTTTGGCAGTGAACCTGCACAGAGTGCACAGGTACTTCGTAGCTTGTATGGAGAGTAGAGGGTGGAGTGTGAAAATTGAATCCAATGACAAATGTATTATCACTTTTTGAGAAAGAAACGCAAGAATGGTTTCAAAATACGCTTGGAGAACCGACGCCGGTACAGAAGGAGGCGTGGCCAGGCATCAAATCAGGACAGCATGTGCTGGTATCAGCGCCTACAGGAACGGGAAAGACACTTTCTGCGTTCCTTGTTTTTCTTGACCAGATGAAGCGTCAGGCAATGGAAGGAACCTTAAAGGAGGAACTCTGGCTAATCTATGTGTCGCCGCTAAAGTCGCTTGCGGCTGATATTCGCGAGAATCTGCGGCGTCCGCTGGATGGGATTGGTAACGGCATCGGATCAAAAGAGGAGATTACTGTTGGCATTCGAACAGGCGACACGCCACAAAGAGACAGGCAGCAGATGGTCAAAAGACCGCCGCACATCCTGATCATCACACCGGAATCGTTGTATTTGATGTTGACTAGCAAGACGGGACAGAATGTGCTGGCGACGGCAAAAGCGGTGATCATTGATGAGCTGCATGCGTTGATTGACACCAAACGGGGAGCGCATCTCATGCTCTCCCTTGCGCGTCTGGATGTGCTGTGCGGTGCGCCTTTACAGCGAATAGGACTCTCTGCGACGATAGAACCTTTGTCTGAAGCAGCGAAGTATCTGGCGCCGGAGGAGGTTCTGATCGCAGCGCCTGTCATGAAAAAAGAAATCCGCCTCGATATACTGGGTCCTTATGCGGATTCTGTCAGACTCAGGAGAAAAGACCCTGTCTGGGAGGAGCTGAGTGCGCTGGTGTATCAGTATTGTCAGGGAAGCCGCAGTGTGATCGCCTTTGTCGAGGGCAGAAGATACGCGGAAAAATTGGCATATTACGTGAACAATATCGGCGGGGAAGACTTTGCGCGCGTACATCATGGCAGTCTTTCAAAAGAGCAGCGAAAGGAGACGGAGGAAGCGCTGCGCGGCGGAAGTCTGCGGCTTTTGTGTGCCACATCATCTATGGAGCTTGGAATTGATGTAGGTGAGATTGACAAAGTATTGCAGATTGGCTGCCCGCGCACAGTTTCGAGCACTATGCAGCGCCTTGGGCGCGCTGGACACAATCCGGGACGGACGAGTGTCATGTATCTTTTTCCCAGGACAGCGGCGGAATGTGTTTCCTGCGGCATGACGGCACAGCTTGCAAGGCAGGGCGGTGTAGAGCACATTCATCCGCCTGTGCTCTGCCTGGATGTACTTGCACAGCATCTTGTTTCCATGGCGGCATTTCGGGGCTATACAGTAAATGAGGTGATGGAAATTCTGCCGCGCGCGTGGAATTTTCGCGATATTACGATGGAGGATGTCAAGTCAGTGCTCTGTATGCTTGCAGGAGATTATGAACATGCGCGCGATTTGCCAGTGCGTCCAAGAATTTTGTATGACAGGATTCATGAGCGCGTGGAGGGGGACGGCTACAGCAGAATGCTTGCGGTCTCAGCGGGCGGTACGATTCCTGACAAGGGACTCTATACAGTAAAGACAGAGGACGGGGTGAAGCTAGGGGAGGTTGACGAAGAATTTGTCTATGAGTCCCAAAAGGGTGATCGTTTCATTCTCGGTGCATTTGCATGGAAAATAACAAATATCAGCAGGGATATAGTAACTGTGGTACAGGCAAAAGTTGAGGGTGCCAGACTGCCCTTCTGGAAAGGAGAGATCAAAGGCAGAGACAGACGCACAGGAGAGGCATTTGGTCGAATGTTTCACATGTTACAGCAGGCGTATGAGGACAAAGAACTTCCGAAAGCACTGTGCAAAATGGGGCTTGATGAGACGGCAGTTTCGCTTGCTGCGGGCTATCTGGAACGGCAGATCAAAGCGCTTGGAGGTTTGCAGGATGATAAGACTATTTTGGTGGAACACTTTAAAGATTCATCGGGAAACAGTCAATTGATGTTTCACTCTGTATTTGGGAGGCGAATCAATGCGCCGCTGTCTTTGTTAGCGGCGCAGGCAGCAAGAGAACAACTCGGAACAGAGATCGGCAGTGTGGATGAGGAAGACGGATTTCTACTGTACTCGTATGGAAGCAGATCGCTCCCAGAGGGGGTGCTGCAAAGCATTGATCCTGACACTTGTGTCAGAAAATTGGAGATACTGCTTCCGGCGGCTCCGGTTTTTAACATGGCATTTCGTTATAATTGCGGCAGAGCGTTAATGATGGGGGTACGCAAGAACAGCCGTCAGCCGCTATGGCGGCAGCGGTTAAAAAGCGCTGAATTGTTAGAGCAAGTAGTGCGCGAGAACGAACATCCTCTGATACGTGAGACCAGACGGGAGTGTATGCAGGAACTGTGGGATGTCGAGGGTGTGAGGGAGCTGTTGTGTGAGATCTGCGCCGGCACTGTGAAGGTGCGCGAGATTCATACGGAGATCGCCTCACCCATGTCTCTCCCGTTGCAGTGGGCGCAGGAAGCGGCGGTAATGTATGATTATGCACCCATGCCGCGGGGCATCCACACGGCGGTGGAGGATATGCTCAGGGAGGCAATAAAGCCTGGAAATCAGGAGTTATTGCAGATTCAGGAGAATCATCTGATCAGGGAAAAGCTGCCAAAGGATGCGCGGCAGCTGCATGCACTGCTCATGACAGAAGGAGATCTGGCAGCAGGGGAGTTGGATGTGCCTGTGGAATGGTTGGATAGCCTAGCGCAAAATGGCAGGGTGTTCTATCTCGAACAGGGTTTGTGGATTGCGGCGGAGGAGGCTGAAAAATATGCCGTGGCGCTTGACACCGCAGTTTGGTCAGACAGCACAACGCACTGTGAGGAACAGCTTCAGATTGTCCGGCGGATGCTGCGTTACCGCGGTGCTGCAAATGCCGCTGAGACAGCCGAGCGCTATGGCTGGCAGCCTGTTCTTGCACAGCGTGTCTTAGATGCGCTATGCGCCCGCGAGGAAGCAGTAAAGCAGGATGACAAGTATTATCATGCAGAACTCTACCGCCGCGCTTGTATACAAACCTTGAAAAATCGCCGCAGTGAAGTGCAGACTTGTCCTGCACAGGCTTACGCTGCGTTGATGTTGTCGCGCATGGAATCTAGTGCCCCTGCAAAGGACTGTATTCCAAACGTCTTGAAATATTACGCAGGAGTAGTGCTTCCGGTTTCGTATTGGGAAGGAATCCTGCTGCCGCGCTGGGTAAATCATTATCGCGAGTCGGTGTTGGATGCCTATCTTGCCGAGGGTGAGATGTTTTGGCATATGGAGGGCAAGGGTGGCTTGCGGTTTGATTTGCAGGAGGAGATTGATTGGGACGCAGTGTCAGAAAGCAGAGAAAATGATACGGATGACAAGCTTTTGACAGAGAAAGAGAAGTGCTTGTATGATACGCTGCAAAAACGGGGCGCCAGCTTTATGCAGTCCTTGAACAGTGTGCTTGGCAGTGAATCCCCGTATGACACATTAATGTCTTTGTTGGAGAAAGGACTGGTCTGCGCAGACAGCTTCGTTCCAGTGCGGCAGTGGCTGGACCAGGAGCGGGCGAAAAAGGTGACTGCGAAACAGCGGGTGAGTATGCATGTAAAGGCTTTGCGCGCTGGCAGGTGGGATATAGTGCGTCCATTGCGACAAAAGACAGAAGGACAGTTACAGGAAGAATCTATGAAAGCGGCATTGGAGCAGTGTTTTGACCGCTGTGTGATTGTCTGTCGGGAGACTGCGGCGGTATGCGGACTTTCATGGCAGGAGGCGTTGTCTATACTGCGGGTATGGGAGTACACAGGGCAGGCAAGGCGGGGATATTTCATTGAGGGACTTTCCGGTGCACAGTTTATCCGCGGAGCCGAGTATGAATCGGTGGTGCGGCAGCTTATGAGGAACCAGCAGCCTTCACAAAAAAAGCTTGTCTGGGTAAATGCGGCAGATCCTGTGCAGTGCTGGGGAAAGATTCTGACACACAAAGAAGGGCGCAGTTTCATCAATGTGCCAGGGAGTGCTGTCGCATGTTATGGAGGTGTGCCGGTGGCTGTCATGGAGCGGCAGGGAAACACCCTGCGCGTGTTTGAGGAGGCGTTGACGGAGGCGTGTCTGACTGATTTTGCAGCGTGCTATAAAAAGGGCGGGCTGTTTACGACTCTCAAGCGCATCGTAGTCAAGAACTATCCTGATTTCGCAGGAGAGGCGCTGACGCGCGCAGGATTTTTCCGGGAAATGCAGGATTATGTGCTCTATCGATAGTCTGATGTGCAAAAACGGTAAGATTTTGTGAAGAAATGGACAGTGCGTTTACAGTTGGATATGATATAATAAAAGCGGGATTTTGTGACATACAAGAGCCCCTTCTGACCACAGGAGGAAGCATATCTGTTGAGATATGCTTCCTTTTTTGTACGCGTGTATTCGAAATTGACTTTTTGGCGTATAGGTGTTTACAAGAAACCATAAAATGTAGTATTGTTAAGTAATGAACGATGGAATTATTTTGAAGCATTTATGAAAGGTTAAGGAAAAGTGGTCATGAAGGAAAATGAACTGTTAAACGTACTAAAAGAACACGGACAAGAGCATATTTTTGAGGCTTATCAAAAGCTCGACGATAAAGGAAAAGAAAAACTTGCTGCGCAGATTGAGCGGATTGACTGGTCGATTGTCGAGATGGCAGGGCACAAGGAGCTTTCGCAGGAGAGGGGAAAACTCGAACCGCTGTCCGCGCTTGAAGTGACACAGATTGAAGAGAACAAGGCAAAATATGAAGAGATCGGACTCGGCGCCATCAGGGCAGGCAAAGTCGGTGCGGTGCTGCTCGCAGGCGGTCAGGGAACCCGTCTTGGCTCGGACGGACCGAAAGGAAAATACAATATTGGTCTGACGAAGGAAATCTATATCTTCGAGCGTCTGATCAGAAATTTAATGGACGTGACGGACAAGGCAGGCTGTTTTGTGCCGCTGTATGTCATGACCAGCGACAAAAATCATGACGAGACTATCGCCTTTTTTGAGGAGAAAAACTATTTTGGTTATCCCAAAGATTTTGTCAAATTCTTCAAACAGGAGATGGCGCCTTCTGTTGATTTTCAGGGAAAGCTCTATATGGAGTCGGCGGATTCGCTGTCGCTCTCGCCCAATGGAAATGGCGGATGGTTTTATTCCATGGAAGTCACCGGTGTCTTGAAGGATGTCAAGGCAAGAGGCGTTGAGTGGCTGAATATCTTTGCAGTGGATAACGTGTTACAGCGCATTGCTGACCCTGTGTTTGTGGGTGCGACGATCGACTCAGGGTGCGTGAGCGGCGCTAAGGTTGTCAGGAAGGCAGACCCGGAGGAAAAGATTGGCGTGCTCTGTCTTGAAGATGGTAAGCCTTCGATCGTAGAATATTATGAGATGACGGAGGAAATTATCAATTCAAGGGAGGCAAATGGTGAGTTATCGTATAACTTTGGCGTGATTTTGAACTATCTGTTTCGCGTGGACCAGCTTGAAGAGATTTCAAGTCAGAAGATGACAGTGCATGTCGTCGAGAAAAAGATTCCCTTTATTGATGAAAAGGGTGTATTGGTTAAACCAGAGTCGCCAAACGGCTATAAGTTTGAGCTTTTGGTGCTGGATATGATTCATATGTTTGATAATTGTCTGTCGTATGAGGTGGTGCGCGACTATGAATTTGCACCGATCAAAAATAAGTCAGGTGTGGACTCTGTGGAGAGCGCAAGAGCGCTTTTACAGAAAAATGGTGTGGCATTATGATAAAGAATGTAGTGTTTGATATTGGAAATGTGCTGGTGGATTTCCGCTGGCGCGCGCTTATGGAGGATTTGCAGCTTCCAGAGGAGACGCAAAAAATATTTGAAAAAACTGTCTTTGGCAGTCCTTGGTGGGGCGAACTCGATCATGGCATTTACGAGGAAGCAGAGATTCTAAAACATTTTCGAGAGGACAATCAAGATCATCTTGATGCATTTAATCGGGTGTGGGACAACCGCGACAAGCTGGTAGAGCCTTATGCATACGCGGTACAGTGGATTGAGCGGTTGAAGCAGGCTGGATTGAAGGTGTATCTGCTTTCTAATTATCCGCGGGAGATTTTTGAACTCCACACGGAATGCGGATGTTTTCCGTTTCTCGAGCAAGTAGATGGAAAAGTAGTCTCCGGTTTTGTGAAGATGGTCAAGCCAAATGCAGACATCTATGAGCATCTTTTGGGTGAATACGGACTTTGTGCCGAGGAGTGTGTCTTTATCGACGACCGGGAAGAAAATGTTGAGGCGGCGCGGGCGCTTGGCATGAAAGGGATTGTTTTTGCAAGTTACGAGCAGGCTTGTGAGGCGTTGGAGAAACTGCTGGTTTAAACTGATAACTTGTGTGGCTGACACAGGATAGGATACTATCTAGTCTGCCGCATGAGTTATTTTTGAAGATGGAGGAAAACGATATGCGTTTTGTAGTTCAGAGGGTGCGTGAGGCGAGTGTGTCTGTGGAGCAGGAAGTGATTGGACAAATCGGTCATGGGCTTTTGGTTTTTGTGGGCGTGGCTGACAGCGACGACAGGCAGATTGCGGACAAGATGATTGACAAGCTGTCGAAGCTGCGCATTTTCGATGATGCAGATGGAAAGACAAATCTGTCAATTGCAGATGTGAGGGGTGAGTTTTTGATTATCTCGCAATTTACGCTGTATGCAGACTGCCGGAAGGGAAACAGGCCATCATTTACTTTGGCTGGAAAGCCGGACAAGGCAAATGAGCTGTATGAATATTGTATTGAGGAGATTGAGAAAAAAGGGTTTCGTGCAGAGCATGGTTCTTTTGGGGCAGAGATGAAGGTATCGCTGTTAAATGACGGGCCGTTTACAATTGTGCTGGACTCAGATGAGATTGTGCGGTAGAAGGTACCAGTGCATTGATGATTGGCAGGTGCAATATTCGGACATCGGGAAGAAAAGGAGGGCAGCAGTTATGTTTACAATGAGGTTCTCTGAATGGACGTGGCAGAATATTTTCGTGCGGATAGTGTTTTCGCTGGTGCTTGGGATTGTGATAGGGATTGACAGAGGGGCAAAGCGCCGCGGCGGCGGCGCACGGACAACGATCACTGTATGCCTTGGCGCCGCGATGGTGATGTTGATGGAGCAGTATCTGGAAGCACTCTACCCAGAGCGGTTAGATATTTCGAGAATCGCAGCGCAGGTTATCAGCGGTGTCGGTTTTCTGGGTGCAGGGTCGATCTTGGTTTCTGGACACCAGATTAAGGGACTGACTTCTGCGGCAAGTATCTGGACCTGTGCATGCATTGGTCTTGCAGTGGGCATTGGTTTTCTTGACGGTGCGGTCATTCTCACCGCGGTATGGTTGTTTGGCGTGCATATGGTGCCATGGATTGAGCGTAAAGTATATCGGTATTCGCGGTATCTGACACTCTACATCGAGGTTGAGGACGGCAAGGCAATTACCCATGTGTCAAGGCAGCTCAAAGAGGATAACTGCTTGGTAGACAGCTTTCATGTGGATAAGCCAAAGGCAAAGGGGCAGTATTTTCAGATTGTGGTGACATTTCGCATTCCGCCAAAGACAAACCGAGAGGACTATATTGGCGTTCTGCAAAAATTAAAGGGTGTTTTGTCTGTAGATGAGATTTAGAATGTGTTTGAAGAAAGGAATTGTGACAGAATGGAAGAACAAAATCATGGTTATTTTGAGGAAGCATTGTCAAATTTCACGAAAGATTTTGCCTACGGCGGTGCAATCAGGCATCTGGTCGATCATGGGTACACCGTGGACAGGATTATCAAGGAGTTTCATTATCCGATCTCGCGGGAATCCATTGAGAAGACCGTGAATCAGTATTTGGAAGAGAAGAGTAAATGAGGTAAAGTGTGATGGAAGATCGGCAGGAAATAAAAGAACATTATACGAACTATTTGGGAAAATTTACAGAATATCATTTCAACAAAGGACCTGTCAATGAATTACCTGATAATTTTACAATCTTGAAATTTTCGCCAAATCGTAAACGGAACATGTGGATTTATGCTACTTGTGGAATGTCTGATTATGAAGGGCGAAACGCAATTGAACTCCATATGTTCTCACCTGTTGAACATGATTTTCTGATTGAATTGCTCACTGTTATTGCTCATTATCATGTGACAGGAGGGAATTTGGGATGGGGACATACCGTTAATTTTGGCTGTTCTTGGTATCCAGCGTCAACTCAAAGATATGGTTTATTATCCTTGCCGTATCTGGATGGACCTGTCCTTGAAAAGTGTCAAATTGATTCAAAAATGATACAATTTTTGTGGCTTCTTCCTATTACGGAGACAGAAAGAAACTATAAAAAACATAAGGGATTGGAGGCATTAGAGCAGAAGTTTGAGGAGAATCAATTGAATTATCTTGATCCATTTCGGGAAAGTGTTGTGTAGG
>CAJUII010000008.1:53540-62723 GCA_910586405.1 uncultured Lachnospiraceae bacterium | reverse complement strand
AGTAATGGAATTAACTATAACATAATGTAAAATGTAAAAGAGGCTATTTTTAAGTGCGTGAAGAAGGTAAAAGTGGAGTCATGAGAAAAAACCAGACGAAAGGGATTATACTGAGGGTTCGCATCGAAGCGGATATCAGTGAAAGGTACAATAAGTATTGATTATTCCATTCGTTTTTGCTATAATACATGACGGATGCAAAAGAAAAGGAGATGTGTCATGATGAACAAGTTATTGCATATTGTGATTACACTAGGTGCTGCTGTGATAGCTGTTGTCCTATGGCTGCTTGCAGGTACTCCGTTTATGAAGATGCAGGCAGGACCGGAAGCCTTAAAACCAGAGGAACATTTTGCAGATGCAAAAGGAGCATATATCTCTTATGAGGCGGCATATCCGGTTGCCTCTTGGGTTGAAGAATATTATTCTGGAGATGAGGACAGAGTATCGACCAATGGATATGTGGTCTACGATGCTGACAGAGAGGCATTTGTCTGTGTTATCGTTCCAGAGCGCAGTGATCTAGATTTTGATAGTCTTCTGCGTGGTATGGAACTTGCAGCGGAGATACGAGCAAACAAGGACATGACACCGATCACTGTAATCGGTTCTCTGGAACTTGCAAGTCAGGAGCGGGCAGATCAAGCACAGAAGATACTAGAAGAAAGTAAAATTATAGAACAGTATTCTGATTTTCAGGATTCAGATGCATACATGAAGGCTTATTTTGAAAATGATGAATACGGAAGAGTTCTGGCAAACATGTGCGAGGATGTCTTGAATGGGCAAAGGCAGTCAGAATGGTATATTCTGGAACAAGGAAGTATTCATAATTTAAGAATGGGCGACATTAAGATCTGTATAGTGACTGCACTTTTGAATCTCTTGATCTTTCTCTTTTGCCTGATTGGGCTGTTTCGGGGAAGTAAACAATATGGAGCGGAATTGTCTGTGGGATCTGGAAGCCCTTTCGATCGATTCCTTGCAGAGCAGAGAGTTTGCGCGGAGAAATGGTGTACATATAATTTAAAGAGAGGATATCGACTTGCCACATTGTGTTTGGTGATTCCTGTAGCACTTTTTATAGGAATGGCAATCTTTGCAAAAACACAGGACAGAATGATGACATTTAGTGTGCCAATAGGACTGCTCATCGGAGAGATTCTAGCACTTATTATGTGGTGGAGCCAGAAGAGTCAATCCAAACCGAACAAGCTTCTAAAGAGATTAGAAAAATCATTGGCGAAAGAATTTTCCAGCGATACGGCACGGAATGAATTTATTGAAGAATATGTAAACACACAGCAACAATGGGCTTTTGGTGAGAAAACAAGCAACGGTATGTTGTGGGGAAAAGTTGGAGAGCGTTACTGTAGCGTCTTTTTGTGGACAGGGCGAGTGACAGTGATCGATATGGCACGGCTGAAGGAAGTTGAGACTGAAACCAAGTCTGGAAGTGTGCAGAGCGGAAAGGTCAAAGTAAATTATGTCAATTATGTAGCACAATTTTATTATCAGGAGGATCAGCCTAGGCGGAAATGTGACAAAACTGTTTATTTTGATATAGAGGATTCGATAGGATTTTTTATCACCTTGATTCGGAAACGAGTGGGTGATAGAGTTCGAATCACGAGTAAGTAAAGTACAACAGGTATGGAAGCGAAACGATAAAAATTTTGTTAGGAGAACTGATGATATGATAAGAAAATTAACGATAAAATTGTGGATGAATGTGATTCCTCTGCTTTTGGTATGTGGTGTAATACCCGCAGTCCTGCTCAGTAAATATGGTGCTGCGGCGTTGCAGGCTTTGCAGGGAACTGTCCCGGAGCTTGCCGAGACAGAATCCATGAGCAATATATATGGACTCAGCGCATTGGCGCTGTTCTTTATCGTAATCGACGTGGCGATCGTGATTCGGCAGCTAACCTTTTCTGTCGGAAAGAAAGTCAGGAATTATATGAGTGCCAATCCCAGTGTGACAATGCAGGAGCTGGACAATGATTATGATCAGGCAGAACAGATTGGGAATGTGTGGATTGGCAGAAAATGGACCTACTGTTATGATATGGATGATATTCCAGTGGACAATGACAAAATTGTGCTGGTGTACAATGAGACAGACCGCGTAAAGGACAAAATAGTCTTTTACCTTTGCCTGGGGCTTGTAGATGGAAAAGTTGCAAGGGCATCTGTGTCAAAGAATAATATTCCCAAAATATTTCGGATGTATGAGCGTTTTCCCCGGATCTTGGTTGGAAACAATCCAGAGCATATGTATCTGTACAAAAATGATATGAATGCTTTGTTGGACATAAAATATCGCAGCAATTAGAATCTATCGCATACTGACGTGTGTGACGGAGTGCAAAATGCATTCGTGTTCGTGAAAAGATATATGAGTTTAAACCCAACAGATAATAAATTTAAGTAAAAATCCATGCCAAATTAATGATCTTAATTTGCATGGATTTTTATGCATCATTTGCGGGAGAGTGAATCGATGTTTTATATCAGTCCCCAATACTTGTACAGCTTGATGAGATCCTGGTACGCAGCGGGAGCATAGCGTTATGTATCATTAAGAATGATAACAGATCTGTGTCTTGAAAGGAATGATAAAATGACAGAACAGGATTATATAAATGAACAACTCAGACTGCGTGCACAAATCAATTTAGACAACACAGTCGATCCAGCGCACGTTCATACAGTGGCGGGCGTTGATTTGGCGTACTGGAAGGAGGCTGATGGGCAGGAGTATGCAGTCTGCTGCATTGTGATAATGGACTATCGTACAGTTGAGATCCTAGAGAAAGTCAGTCATGCGGACAAAATCAATGTCCCATACATACCGGGCTGTCTGGCTTTTAGGGAGATACCGCTCTTTCTGGAAACCTACAAAAAAGTCACAGTGGAGCCCGATGTCCTCTTCTTTGATGGAAATGGGTATCTGCATCCAAGGCATATGGGGCTGGCAACACACGCGGGCATTATGCTTGGGAAGGCCACAGTAGGAATTGCCAAAAGCTATCACCGGGTTGCAGGCGCGGACTTTAAAATGCCGCCAAATACACAGTCGGCGTATACAGATATTGAGATCAGCGGGGAGTGTTATGGGCGGGCTCTGCGCACCCATGTCAATGTCAAGCCTGTCTTTTTGTCTATCGGGAATGGGATTGATCTTGAAACCGCGACACAGATGACAAATCAATTGATCACAAAGGAAAGTCATGTGCCAATTCCAACTAGATTCGCAGATTTAATGACTCATGAGAGGCGCAGAGCACTAACTGAAAAAGGGTAAAATGCGCTCTACAAGAAACACTGCTGCGCAGGCAGCCAGCGCGACGATGAGCAGGCTTTTATTCTTATATGCGGTGATGACGGCAATGAGGAGTCCTGCAAGCGCTGAATAAATGCTGGCAGTGGAATATAATATCGCTGGAAAGGTCATGGCAGCAAGACAGGCATAGGGCACATAATACAAAAAGGATTTGATATAATTGTTGGTAATCTCCTTTTTTGACAGTGCCAGAGGAAGCATACGAATCAGATAAGTCACTCCAGCCATGACAAGGATATAGAGATAAATATTGTGTGTCATTTTAGTTTTCTCCTTTGGTTTGTTCCTCTTGAATTGGTTTCAGCCATGCGGCGATGCCTGCGATAACCACTGTCGTGATAATGATGACAAAGCCCGATGAAACCTTGTTTAGTACTGGCAGGACAGAGAACAGAAAGCTCAGTCCCATAGCGGACAGGACGACAAGCAGGATTGTGCGGTTTTGTCTTGCAGGCGGAATGATGATGGCGAGAAACATTCCGTAAATGGCAACGCCGAGAGCGCTGATCACAAAAGCTGGCAGCAGTGTTCCAGAGATTGCGCCCGCCAGTGTTCCCAGAACCCAGCCAGGGACGGCGACGCTGGTGATGCCATAGTGATAGGCTGGTTTCAAGGGACCGCTGAGACTGGCATCCAATGCAAAGATTTCATCTGTCACACTGTAAGCCATAAGATACCTGTGCCAGCTTGGCGCAGAGCGGTCCAGCTTCTGCGCGAGAGAAAACGACATCAGGCAGTAGCGCAGGTTGATGATGAGCTGTGTCAGTGCAATCTCAATATAAGTGCCGCCGGCGGCGATAATGCCAAGCCCTGAGAACTGTCCTGCGGAAGTCACGTTTGTCAGTGAGATCAATACCGCTTGCAGGATGCTTAATCCGTGGGTGGCGGCTTCCATGCCAAATGCAAAGGACACGGCGAAATAGCCTAAAGCGACGGCGACACCATCGTGCAGTCCATTTTGATAATCTTTTGTTTTCAAGCGTATATCCTCGTTTCTGTGATAGTATAATTTAGGATAGTTTCCTAGAAACTATCCTAAATTATACTATCACTTTGCGTTCAAAATAGCAAAGTATTTTTTATTGAATGGAGTGAAGCACGATAATCTAGTTAACTGTTCCTATGTCATTCTGCGTAGCTCGTAAGGCATTTACATATAAGACTTTACACTTTTTAGAGAATTGGATATAATGATAACAGGAGCATGGAAAGAGCTTTTGTAGAAAAGGCGTTGAACTGCGAAGGTGCTGGAACTGTCAGTAACCATAGCGAAATTATCGTCTCTGAAGGTGAATGTCGAGAATATAACCTTATATGTTGGTGTATTTATTTGAGCAGAAAAGGCAGCGGGGGATGGATATGAAAATTAGAGAAATCATAGAAACACTTCAACTAAATAAACTATTAGATAAGAGTGACAGAAAGTACAACCAGCTCATGACACCATGGGGAGAACAAATAGCGAAGGAGCAGACACAGGTCGTGTTGACAGAGTATCCAAGACCGCAGCTTGCGCGAAAGAACCATATCATCTTAAATGGGATTTGGAAATACGCATTTACAAATGAAGATGAACGGCCTGTGATTTGGGACGGCGATATTCGTGTGCCGTTCTCGCCGGAGACGTATCTGTCAGGGGTGCTGCGCCAGCTCAAACCAGAGGAATATCTGTGGTACGAGCGCAAGCTCATGATCGACAGGATTCCAGCGCAAAAGCGGCTGCTATTGAACTTCGGCGCCTGTGACGAGCGGTGCCGCGTCTATGTCAATGATACGCTGGCGGGAACGCATTCCGGTGGTTATCAGGCATTTACGATAGACATCACAGAATTGATACAGGTCGGAAAGAACACGCTTCGGATTTGTGTGCAGGATAAAAGTGATACCTCCTATCATGGGCGGGGAAAACAGATGCTCAAAAACGGCGGAATGTTCTATACCGCGCAGAGCGGTTTGTGGCAGACCGTGTGGTGCGAGTGGGTGCCTGCGATCTATATTCAGAAGCTTCTCATCACGCCGGATTATGACAATGACAGCGTATCGATTGAAATTATGTCCAACCAGTATACAGACGGACAGGACCATTGTGCAACAAAGGCTGAGTGCAGTGAGATTTCCTGTAAAATCCTGTTGTTTGATCAAAATCAGGTCGCACAGGAGCAGAAGTTTACTGTCCTGCCCGAGGAAAAAACCATGGTGACATTGCATATCACAGACAAAAAAAGCTGGTCGCCAGAGCATCCATTTCTATATGATATTCGTATTGTATATGGGGAGGACATGGTAGAGAGCTATTTTGGAATGCGGATTTTTACCGCAGAGCCAGACAGCAACGGGGTTCCAAGACTGTGCCTCAACCATCTGCCTTATTTCCAGAAAGGAATCTTAGATCAAGGTTATTATCCCGAAAGCCTTATGACGCCAGTGAGTGACCAAGCGATGATCTACGATATCGAGACGGCCAAGGCCAAAGGCTTTAATATGATACGGAAACATTGCAAAATAGAACCAATGCGCTGGTATTATCACTGCGACAGGCTTGGTATGCTGGTCTGGCAGGATATGATTAACGGCGGGACAAGCTATAATCTGGTAAAGACCTGCTACATTCCCACGGTGGTGTTTCCGCTCCGACATAAGCGGGACAACGACTACAGCTACACTTCCAGGGCAGACAAAAATGGCAGGGAGGAGTGGAAGAAGGAATGTATCGAGACAGTCAGCCAGCTCTATAACTGTGTGTCAATCTGCACTTGGGTGCTGTTTAACGAAGGGTGGGGGCAGTTTGATGCAAAGGAAAATACGGATATGGTGCGGGCGGTTGACAACACGCGCATTATCGATGCACACAGTGGATGGTTTGATCAGGACGCAGGCGATCTAAAGAGCGAGCATATCTATTTCTTTGAACTTGTGGCAAAGAAGAGCAAAAAGCCGTATGTCATATCAGAGTTTGGCGGTGTATCCCTTGCGGTGCCGGATCACACGTACTCTGACCGATATTTTGGATATGGCAGCCAGGGAGATGTAGAGGCGCTTTGCGCTGCATATAACGAGCTTGACAGGCGAGTTCAGGAGCTGCGAAAAGAAGGGCTGTGCGCATCGGTCTACACACAGCTGACGGATATTGAGGAGGAGATCAACGGCATTATGACGTATGACCGCAGAGTAGTGAAACTGTGAAATGAAAGGCTGTCATAATCTGACAGCCTTTTGACGACACGTAATCTTATACAGTTTCCAAGTCAAATCCAAAGTAGTTCACTGCATTGTTATAAGAAATTCCTTTCACGATCTCTTCGAGCGTTTCCAGGTCATTGGGAAACTCGCCGTCCTCAACCCAGTTTCCAATCAGATTGCACAGGATTCGTCTGAAATACTCATGTCTGGTGTAGGAGAGAAAGCTCCTTGAATCTGTCAGCATGCCTACAAAGCCCGACAGGTTGCCAAGGCTTGCAAGAGAAATCATCTGCTCCTGCATACCAGTTTTGTGATCGTTGAACCACCATGCGCTGCCCTGCTGGATTTTTGCACATACAGTGGAATCCTGGAAGCAGCCAAGAATTGTCCCTATCGCTTGGTTGTCGTTTGGATTCAGGCTGTAGAGGATCGTTTTAGGCAGTTCGTCCGTCTTGATGAGTGCATTGAGGAAATCAGCAAGCTCAGCAGAAGGCGTGTAATTGTTGATGCAGTCATAGCCAGTGTCGGGACCGAGCTGACCATAGCGCAGGGTGTTATTGTCCCGCTTGCAGCCGTAGTGAAGCTGCATCACCCAGTTTAATCGGTGGTACTCCCTGCCGACATAAAGCATCAATGCAGTTTTAAATTGCAGCGTTTCAAGCCGCGTGACTGCTTCGCCGCCCAGTCTCTTTGCAAAGATAACCTCTATCTCCTCGTCGGAGGCAGGCTGGTACATGACATACTCAAGCCCGTGGTCTGACACGCAGCAGCCCATAGAAGCAAAGAAGTCGAGCCGGTTGTGCAGCGCAGCTTTTAGGTCTGCAAAGGTATGGATCGGGTTGTGGCTCACGGCGGAAAGCGTTGCAAGATATTCTAAATAATCGGGTTTTTCGATGTTCATTGCCCTGTCTGGTCTCCAAGCCGGAAGTACTTTCACATCAAAGGTGTCATCAGCCGCAATCTTTTGATGGTATTCGAGAGAATCTACAGGGTCGTCGGTAGTACAGATCAGGGTGACATTGGCGCGTTTGATCAGACCGCGTGCGCGCATGTCGTCCGTCTTGAGCTTTTCATTACAGAGATTCCATACTTTTTCGGCAGTGTGTCTGTTGAGGATGCCTGTGTAGTCAAAGTAGCGCTGTAGTTCCAGATGTGTCCAGTGGTAGAGCGGATTGCCGATTGCCTTGCCGACACATGCTGCCCACTTGAAGAATTTTTCTTTGTCGGAGGCGTTGCCGGTGATGAATGCTTCATCTACGCCGCAGGAGCGCATGAAGCGCCATTTGTAGTGGTCGCCGCCAAGCCATACTTGGGTGATGTTGTCAAACCGGCGGTTTTCTGCGATTTCGGCAGGGTTGATATGGCAGTGATAGTCCAGTATGGGAACTTTATTGGCATACTTGTGATAAAGGTCGCTTGCCGTCTTAGTCTGGAGCAAGAAGTCTTGATCCATAAAAGCTTTCATGATGATTCCTCCTATTATGGTTAAAGTCAGCGTGTTGTGCCTCTTTTGATCAGTTCACCGGAGAAGATGACCTTCTGAGGCATTTCTTTGTCGTTTAAAATGCCGATCAATGTAGTGACAATGTGGTGGCAAAGGGATTCCAGACGATTGTCAACACTTGTGAGTTCTGGGTCACAGCAGGTGCTGAGGATGGAATTATTATATCCTATGATGGACAGTTCATGCGGGATGGACAGTCCTTTTTTGTGTGCAAATTTGACAGCGCCGATGGCAAGATTGTCGTCGGCAGCCACAACAGCCTTGTACTGGAGTGTGTGGTCAAGGCTTGACAGGAAATCCGCAATGGACGGAAGATCTGCGTGGTTTCCCGGAAAGTACTGCATGTACTCCGTTCGCAGGGGGAGTCCCTTCTGTGTCAGGGCGCTCTGATAACCGGAGAGCTTTCGGAGGGTCGAATAGGATTTGGAACTGTATAGATAGAGAATATCCTGAATGCCGCTCTCGATCAGATAGGTCGTAGCCTGTAAGGCAGACTTAAAGTCATCGCAGAGAGAGCAGTACACATTGTCACAATCAAAATCAGCGTTTAATAAAAGCACTGGAATTTCTTTTGCAGCCTCGCGGATGTAATCGTTCTCGGCATCATTGTCTGAGATAAAATTGGAACCTACGAGAATCACGCTGTCCACTTTCTTGTTGACGAGGAGATTCAGGTATTTCTGCTTGTCCTCAAGACCGTACCCTGTGCAGCACAGGATGCAGTTGTAGCTGTTTTGCCTCAGTTCCCGCTCGATATGGTAGATTGCGTTGGCAAGATACAGATCGGAGGAGTCAGCACACAGGATGCCGATGGTATTCATGGAGTTTAAGCCAAGACCTCTTGCAAAGGCGTTGGGGGTGTAGTCGCATTCCTGTATGACAGAGAGCACCTTCTGGCGTGTCTGGGCGCTCACATTGTCCGAGCCGTTCAGCACGCGCGAAACCGTTGCGATAGATACACCGGCCTTCTCTGAGATATCATATATTGTCATGAGAGGCTCCTTTCCGGCAGTGTCAATAGATGTAACAAGGTATGAAAGCACTACCATTGATTTTAGTTTACTATGAAAATAGGTGAAAATCAAGCAAAAGATTCATATAAAAGAAAAATTTTGCCTATTGACTATCAAGAAATGCCAAGATAAAATGTAAG
>CAJUII010000008.1:0-53440 GCA_910586405.1 uncultured Lachnospiraceae bacterium | reverse complement strand
ATAAAAGAAAAATTTTGCCTATTGACTATCAAGAAATGCCAAGATAAAATGTAAGCACTTACACAGGCGTGTTATAGTTTATAATTAGGAAGAAAAGGAAGGTATCATGATGGAATTAAGAACAGCCGCTTCACCAAAGGATGTAAAAAATTACACAACGGAGAGACTCAGAGAGGAGTTTCTGATCGACGATCTGTTTCATACAGGCGAGATCAAGCTCGTGTACAGTCATATTGACCGCATTATCACAGGCTCCGCAGTACCTGTGGCGCCAATTGCGCTGACGGCGGGCGATGAGCTGCGCGCAGAATATTTTTGTCAGCGCCGTGAGCTTGGCGTGATCAATATCGGACCTGCGGGAAGCATCACCGTGGATGGCAGGCGGTACGAGGTTGGATTCAAAGAGGGGATGTACATCGGTATGGGATCGAGGGAAATCACTTTCGAATCAGCCGATCCAAAGAATCCCGCGAAGTTTTATTTAAACAGTGCACCGGCACACACGACTTATCCGACAAAGCTGATCAAGCCGCAGGGGAAGGCGTCGGAGGAGGTTGTCATCATCAAGGATGAGAACAAGGTAGAGCTTGGTTGTCTGGAGGATGCAAACCACAGAGTGATCAACAAATACATCCTTCCCGGACAGGTTGAGAGCTGCCAGCTTGTGATGGGCATGACAGCGCTAAAACCCGGCAGTGTGTGGAATACGATGCCTTGTCACACACATGACCGGCGCATGGAGGTTTATCTGTACTTTGAGATGCCCGAGGATGCATTTGTGATGCATTATATGGGGGAGCCGCAGGAGACGAGACACATTGTTATGCGCAATGAACAGGCAGTGATCTCACCGAGCTGGTCCATTCATTCGGGTAGCGGAAGCCGTGCCTATACATTTATATAGGGCATGGTTGGAGAAAATCAGGATTTTGATGATATGGACGGCATCCGCATGCAGGATCTGAAGTAAGGCGGACAAAACTCTCTGACAGTTGACACGATTGTCAGAGAGTTTTTTTGTCTTGAATAATCTTATGTTTTTTGATAAGAATAGAGAAGTGAATGTGTGCGGGTTGCATAATTAGATTGCTATAAAAAATAAGAATGTATTGATAAGTGACAATTAAAATAATGCAAAAATAAGTATTTAGATAAATAATTCATAAAAAGAAATCCTGTTTTCGACATTTTTCTGCTGTAAAGTATAAAATAATTTGAGGCATTGCGTTGAGATGGAAAATCATGTAAAATTAATTATATATACACTTTTTTTGCCAGGAAGACCGTACACTGGCATAGAACTGTTCGTTCAGGAGCTGTTAACACTGTTTAAATGGAGGATTATTAAGTATGAGGTATATCGGTTCGGGGCTAGAAAGAAAATATTATCCGCCTACAGATGAAGTTGCGGGCTTTTCAGTTCGGCCTGGAAAGTTTTTGGAGAACGGGGCAATCAGGGTAGATGAGGGCGTGAATTTTACCATCCACTCAAATGGGGCAAAGTCTTGTAGTCTGTGTCTGTTTCATGTAGGGGAGCATGAGCCTTATGCGATCATACCGTTCCCGGAGTCCTGTCGTATGGGTGATACCTATTCTATGGTAGTCTATGGCTTAAAACCACGGGAATTTGAGTATGCGTATCAATTTGACGGGGAGTATAACCCCAGCAAGGGCTTGCTGTTTGATAAGACGAAGTACATTCTCGATCCCTATGCGCGGTCTGTTGCAGGTCAGGAAATCTGGGGCAAGGAGAAGCCTTTCAGAGAACGTATGTACAAGGCGCGTGTTGTAGACGGTGGATATGACTGGGGCAATTTTAAAAATTCCAGCTTAGAGCCCAAGGATTTGATTATCTATGAGATGCATGTGCGGGGATTCACACAGGACCCATCATCGGGGATTGAACACAGAGGAACCTATGAGGGCATCCGTGAGAAAATTCCTTATCTGCTGGAGCTTGGCATCAATGCGGTGGAGCTCATGCCGGTTTTCGAGTTTGATGAGACGGAGGATGTGCGTGTCGTCGATGGCGAGAAACTTCTTAATTACTGGGGATACAGTCCTGTGTGCTTTTTCTCTCCCAATGTCGCTTACGCGTCGGACACGCGGGCTGGCAAGGCGGGAAATGAGTTCAGAAGCCTGATTCACGAGCTGAATGCAAATGGCATTGAGGTGATCTTGGATGTGGTATTTAACCATACAGCAGAGGGAAATGAGATGGGCCCATGTTTCTCATTCAAAGGGATTGACAACAACATTTATTACATGCTGACGCCGGACGGAAAATATTATAATTTTAGCGGCTGCGGCAATGTGATGAACTGTAATCATCCGATCGTGCAGCAGTTTATTCTGGAATGTCTTCGCTACTGGGTGGTCTCATATCGAGTGGATGGTTTTCGTTTTGATTTGGCATCTATTATGGGACGCAATGAGGACGGTTCCCCGATGAGCAAACCGCCCCTCCTGCAAAGTCTGGCGTTTGATCCGGTATTGGGCAATGTCAAGCTGATTGCGGAGGCATGGGATGCCGGCGGACTTTATCAGGTGGGCAGTTTTCCCTCATGGAACCGCTGGGCAGAGTGGAACGGAAGATACCGCGATGATATGCGCTGCTTCCTCAAAGGTGATTATGGCATGGCGCAGGCAGCGATCAACCGTATCACAGGATCGTTTGACCTGTATGGCAAGGAGAACCGCGGTGAGAACGCGACTGTTAATTTCCTAAACTGTCATGACGGCTTTACGCTGTATGATATGTATGCATACAATCAGAAGCACAATGAGAAAAACGGCTGGAACAACACGGACGGCGCAAATGACAACAATAGCTGGAACTGCGGTGTGGAGGGGGATTCAGAAGACCCTGAGGTGCTGACTTTGAGAAATCGCCTGCGCAAAAATGCGTTTGCGATTCTGATGTGCAGCAGAGGCGCTGCGATGTTTCTTGCCGGAGATGAGTTCTGCAATACACAGTATGGCAACAACAATGCCTACTGTCAGGACAATATTATCTCTTGGCTGGATTGGAACCGCAAGGAAGAATACAGTGAGATGTTTGAATTTTGCAAATTTATGATACATCTGCGCAAGCAGCATCCGATTCTCCGGGGGCGTTCCGGACCGAGTGGATGCGGGTTTCCAGAAGTTTCCATTCATAATAAGACCGCATGGAACAGCAACTGCGGACCGGATACGCGCACGATCGGTATCATGTTTGCCGGACGTACAGCGGGGAATCGGGAGGATGACATTATTTATATTGGCGTCAATGCCTTCTGGGAGAAGGAGGAAGTGCAGCTTCCCAAGCTTCCGCTGGGAAGAAAATGGCGCATTATTATGAATACAGAATTTGAGCATACAGCGCAGACAGACTATCATCGGCTGACAAACTGGGTGACGAAGGATACGCTGCTGATGTATCCGCGGTCAGTAGTGATTGCGATCGTAGATAAATATTAGAAGCTCCATCTGCTGTGCACTGCGGTGCGCAGCAGATGAAATAGGAAGCGCGATGTTGGAAAAAGGGTTTGAATATTCTAAAAACTATGCTACAATATGATAAAAACACTTGAAAGGTGGAAATATAATGGCAAGAGTATTAGTTGTGGATGATGCGATGTTTATGAGAATGACAATCAAAAAAATGCTTGAGGCAAATGGTCATTCTGTTGCCGGCGAGGCAGGTAACGGCGTGGAGGCAGTGAAGAAGTACATGGAAATCAAGCCAGATGTTGTCCTGCTCGATATCACAATGCCAGAAATGAATGGTGTGGATGCATTGAAACGCATCAAGGAAGCGGATGCGAAGGCGAGAGTCATCATCTGTTCTGCGATGGGGCAGCAGGCGATGGTTGCACAGGCAATTCAGAGCGGTGCAAAGGACTTTGTCGTAAAGCCGTTCGAGGAGAGCAGACTGGTTGCGGCAATCAACCGCGTCATGGCATCCTGAATAAAATACATTAAAATGAAAATAATGGTAGACAAACCGTTATTTTTGTTGTATGATAAAGAAAACGTTTTCCGAAAACGTTTTCTTGAGGCTTTCAATAAATAGTTTGTTCTTGAAGGAAGAAGGTGGATTGTCTCTTGGTTTCAATAAGGGATGTGGCGAGAGAAGCAGGTGTAGCGATCTCGACAGTGTCAAAGGTGCTGAACCATTACCCCAATGTGAGTAATGAGACGAAAGAAAAGGTCAACGCTGCAATCACAGCGCTGGGGTTTGTGCCGAATACCATTGCCTCTGCGCTATCTTCCAAAAAGACAGGCAGAGCGGCGCTGGTGCTCGACGTAAACAGACATGCCCAAACCGTCGATGAGATTCCGATGCAGTATATTATCGGAGCCATCAACAAGGCGAAGGAAAGGGGGATGGACATTATTACAGTATTCTTTACAATGATTGCTGAGATGAGCGTCGAGGAGATGATCCGGTACTTCCAGTCACAGAGCATCGAGGGCTTAATCATCTGCGGTTTGTCCAAAGAGGACATCTCGTTGAGAAAACTGGTTGAGAGCGGAAAGTTTAAATGTGTTTTGATTGATGCGCCCGGCGTGAGCGAGAACACATCAAGCATTCATATCGATAATGAGAAGGCACAGTATGAGGTTGCCAAGAAATTTTTGAATGGAAAAGATTACAAAAAAATATTATATATTTCAGGAAAGAAAAATGGTTATGTATCAGAGGAGCGTCTAATAGGGATGAGGAGGCTGGCGGACGAGCAGGCGTTACAAGTGCTTGTCAGGACAGGAAATTTCAGTGAGCTTGAGGCGAGAAAATTGACGATGCAGTATGCGGCGAGCAAGGAGGCAATTATATGCGCGTCAGATTTGATGGCAATCGGTGCGATGAAGGCATTGATTGACATGGATATCTACAGACCTGTATGTGGATTTGACGGCGTGAGCCTCATGGGTTATGCGGGCAAGCAGATGCATACGGTGAGACAGGATTTTCAGCATATTGCGGCGAGTGCCGTGGAGGAGCTTTCCCGGTTGATGGAAGGCGGAAATGGTCAGGAGCTCGTCATGCCGCACAAGCTGATTCGCATCAAGTATCTCGATGTGCTCTCATAAATTTATAATCTTAGGAGCTTATTAGGTTACACATAAATAAAGGAACTAATAACTTATCAATAAATTGCTGCACAGGCAGCGTGAAAGGGAGTAGCGTATGAACGTAAAAGCAAATTTGGAAGCAGTAGCACAGAAAATGTACAGCAAGGCAATCAAGGAGCTTGATGACAGCCAGCTTTACTTCGCAATCCTGAACATGACAAAGGATTTGATGAAGGATAAGGGCGTGATCAAGGGCAGCAAGAAGATTTACTATATCTCGGCTGAATTTTTGATCGGGAAGCTGCTGTCAAGCAATCTGATCAACCTGGGCATCTATGAGGAGCTGAATGCAGCACTGAAGGAGGAAGGAAAGGAACTTAGCCGCATCGAGGATGTTGAGCCAGAACCCTCTCTTGGCAACGGCGGTCTTGGCAGACTCGCAGCATGTTTCCTTGATTCTATTGCAAGCCTTGGACTTCCCGGTGATGGTATTGGATTGAACTATCATTTTGGTCTGTTCAAACAGGTATTTCAGGACAGACAGCAGACCGCAGAGAAGAATGACTGGATAGAGAACCAGTCATGGCTTACAAAGACAGATATCACTTTCCCGGTATACTTTGGCAAGAAGAAGGTGATGTCCAGACTGTATGACATTGATGTAATTGGATATGAGCAGGGTATGAACAAACTGCATTTATTTGATATAGAGACCATTGACGAGAGTATTGTAAAAGAAGGTATTGATTTCGACAAGGCAGATATCGACAAGAACCTCACGCTGTTCTTGTATCCTGATGACTCTGACGAGGCAGGCCAGCAGCTTCGAATCTACCAGCAGTACTTTATGGTATGCAACGGCGCACAGTTGATCTTAAAAGAGATGAAGGACAACGGCTACGACCTTCACAAGATGTATGACCATGCAGTGATCCAGATCAATGATACCCATCCGACAATGGTCATTCCTGAACTGATTCGTATTTTGACGGAAGCGGAAGGCTTCGATATGGACGAGGCAATTGATGTGGTGAGCAGAACCTGTGCATACACAAACCACACCATTCTTGCAGAAGCGCTTGAGAAGTGGCCTGTGAAGTATTTGCAGAAGGTCGTTCCACAGTTGATGCCGATTATCTGGGAGCTTGATAAGAGAGCGTCGATCAAGTATAAAGACCCGAAGGTACAGATCATTGATGACAACATGCGTGTGCATATGGCACATATTGATATCCATTACGGCTTCTCCGTAAATGGTGTTGCGGCGATTCATACAGAGATTTTGAAGGATACTGAGCTGAATCATTTTTATAAGATCTATCCTGAGAAATTTAACAATAAAACAAACGGTATCACCTTTAGAAGATGGCTTCTGTCATGCAACAGAGAGCTTGCAGCATGTATCACAGACACAATCGGGACAGGGTACAAGAAGGACGCAGCAGAGCTTGAGAAGCTGATGGAGCACTTGGATGATGAAGCGCTTTTGACAGCGATCAAGGCGATCAAGAGAACCAAGAAGGAAGAGCTTGTGGCATATCTCAAGGAGAATGAGAATCAGGATATCAATCCAGACTCCATCTTTGATATTCAGGTTAAGAGACTTCATGAGTACAAGCGCCAGCAGATGAATGCTCTCTACATCATTCACAAGTATCTGGAGATCAAGGGCGGCAAGAAGCCTTCTACACCGATTACCTTTATCTTCGGCGCAAAGGCAGCACCGGCGTATGTGATCGCACAGGATATCATTCACCTGCTGCTGTGCTTGGAGGAGATTGTCAACAACGATCCAG
The DNA here is from genome assembly GCA_910586405.1 of uncultured Lachnospiraceae bacterium. Lineage (GTDB taxonomy): Bacteria > Bacillota > Clostridia > Lachnospirales > Lachnospiraceae > COE1. The sequence goes on along the minus strand of CAJUII010000008.1, from coordinate 46,583 downwards.
ACGTGAAGGATTACATGAAGGTAGTCATGGTCGAGAACTACAACGTGAGCTATGCGGAGAAGCTGATTCCAGCATGTGATATCTCTGAGCAGATTTCTCTGGCTTCCAAGGAGGCGAGCGGTACTGGCAACATGAAGTTTATGCTCAACGGCGCTGTGACACTCGGCACAAGCGACGGTGCGAATGTGGAGATTCATGAGCTTGTAGGCGATGACAATATCTATATTTTCGGCGAGAAGTCTGAGCAGGTAATCGAGCACTATGCAAAGGCAGATTATGTCTCAAAGAGCTTCTATGAGAAGAGCAGTGTGATCAAGGAGGCGATCGACTTCATCACAAGTGAGGAGGTCGTAAAGGTAGGCAATCAGGAGCGTCTCAACAGACTCAAGAATGAGCTGATCAACAAAGACTGGTTTATGACCCTCTTAGACCTTGAGGACTATATCGCAACAAAAGACAAGATGTTTGAGGACTACAAGGACGAGGCGAAGTGGAAACGCATGATGCTTGTCAACATTGCAAAGGCAGGATTCTTCTCATCAGACAGAACGATCGAGGAATACAACAGAGATATCTGGAAACTGAGATAAGACGCTAATAATAGATAAGCATAAAAATAACCGCACTACCCTGAAAAAGTTGCGGTTATTTTTATTATGCAACTATTAATTTTGGGCTAACCGTCTATAGGTATTGCCTTTTCATGTATACTATAGCATATAATCAATCTAAAATCAACTCAAAAATTCATATTGCGACATAAACAGTTTGTAATACTCCCCCTTCTGGGCGAGCAGATCCTCGTGCGTTCCAGCTTCAAGAATGTTTCCCTTATCGACATACATGATGCAGGAGGCATTCTTGATGGTCGAGAGACGGTGCGCGATGATGAAGGAGGTACGCCCCTCCAACAGTTTATTTAATCCCTTCTGCAATAATATTTCGGTTTCAGTGTCAATGCTGGAGGTCGCCTCGTCGAGAATCAGGATTGCCGGATTTTCGAGCAGTGCGCGCGCGAAGCTGATCAGCTGGCGCTGTCCTGCCGAGAGACGGCTTCCGCGCTCGTTCACCTGTGTCTGGTAGCCGTTTTCCATCTCCATGATAAAGTCGTGTGCGCATACTGTCTTGGCGGCGGCGATGACCTCCGCGTCCGTTGCGGTCAGATTGCCGTAACGGATATTGTCCATGATAGTCCCGGAGAAGATAAAGCTGTCCTGCATCATGATTCCCATCTGGCGGCGGAGGGATTTGAGTGTCACACGGGAGATATCGGTGCCGTCAATGAGAATGGTGCCGGAGTCCACGTTGTAGAAGCGGCTGATCAGGTTGACGATGGTGGACTTGCCGGCGCCTGTAGGGCCGACGATGGCGTAGGTGTCACCGGGATTTGCGGTGAAGCTTACTTTGTTGAGAATCTGTACGCCATCTTCGTAGCTAAAGCAGACATCCTGAAAGGCGACCGTGCCGTCGATGGGCGGCATCTCCACAGCGTCCGCGGCGTCTTTTACCTTCACAGGCTCATCAATTGTCTCAAAAATGCGCTCTAAGTAAGCGATGGCAGTGAGCAGTGAGTTGTAAAAGGAGGCGAGTGTGTTGATCGGTTCCCAGAATCTTGAGATGTAGGAAGTAAACGCGATCAAGATGCCGACACTCACACCATAAATGTCACCGGAAATCCAACTGATGCCAATCACATAGATCAGGGCAGTGGTGACAGTGGAGATGGAATCTATGCAGGGCCACATGATGAAATTGTACTTGACAGCGCGCATCCATGCACTGCGGTAACTGTCGCTGAGGTGGTTGAAAATAGATGTATTTTCACGCTCGCGCACAAAGGACTGCGTGACCCGGATTCCGTTGATGCTCTCTGCGATATAGGCAGTGAGGTTGGACTGCTTGTTGCTCTGAATCTGCCACGCGCGCCGCTGGCGCTTCTTGACGAAAATAATGACGCCGATGAGCACAGGGAGTCCGCACAGGCAGATCAGGGTGAGCCGCACATGAAGCAAAAACATGAATATCAATATAAAAATCAGGTTGCACATGTCCGTGATGGTGTTGATGATACCGTTGGAGAGCAGGTCGCTCAGGCTGTTTACATAGTTGACCACGCGCACCTGTATCTTGCCGTGGGGACGGTCGTCATAGTAAGAGAACGGAAGCTCCTGCAAATGACAGAAGATATCAGCGCGGAGCTGGTGCACGATGGTCTGGCCGATGCGGCTGGTGATGCGTATCTTGAGACGGATACACACACAAGTGTACAGTACGATCACAAGGGACAGCAGTGTGATGATGACAATCGCCCGGATATTTTTTTCTGGAATATAGGTGTCCATGATCTCGCTGATAAACAAGGGAAAGAGCATGGTGAGTGCGGAGGCGGACAGCATGAGAAACAGCGCGAGTGCAAGCTGGCTTCGGTAGGGCTTCACATATTGAAAGACACGTTTTAACTGGTTTAAGTCAAATTTATCTTCGATCAATTCATCAATATCATATTTATTTCGTGCCATGTCTGCCGCCTCCTTTGCGTGTAGTCTGGCTGATTTCGCCAATGTATCGTTCATAGTCGCCATACTGATGGCGAAATACTGTGGCATAATAACCGTTATTTTGAAGAAGTGTATCATGTGTTCCCTGCTCCACGATCTTACCATCATTTAGCACCAGTATCAGATCAGCGTCCTTGATGGAGGAGATGCGGTAGGCGACGATAAAGATGGTGCAGGCGTGGTCAATCTTGTTTAACTGTTGTTGGATATAACTCTCGGTCTCCATATCCACAGCGGATGTGGTGTCGTCGAGAATCAAGATCGAAGGCTGTTTTAAAAGCGCTCTTGCCAATGAGATGCGCTGCTTCTGACCGCCGGAGAGCCCGACACCTCGTTCACCGACAATCGTGTCATATCCGTCTGGCATTTCGCGGATAAAGCTGTCCGCATCTGCCATGATTGCAGCTTTCTGTACCTCCTCAAAGGGACAGTCGGGTTTGCTGTAGGCGATATTTCCCTCGACTGTATCCGAGAAGAGAAAGACATCCTGCATCGCCATACCAATATTCTGGCGGAGGTTGTAGAGGTCAAGGTCCTTTACATTTCTGCCGTCCACCAGCACTTCGCCGTCTGTGACATCATAGAAGCGGCAGAGCAGGTTCATGATAGTGGATTTGCCGGAACCTGTCGAGCCGAGGATTCCGACCGTCTGGCCGCTCTTTACGCTGAAGCTGACATTGTGGATAATGTCCTCGTCATCGGCGCTGTAGGAGACATTTCGAAACTCGACATCGCCTTGCAGCTTGCGGCAGGGGATTGCCTTTTTGGGGTGCTTGACGGCGGGCTCTTCGCTGTAAGTGGCATAGATTTTTTCTACGGAGGTCGTAAAGCGCTGAATGTCGTTGATGCGCCATCCGATTTGGCGCAGCGGGTTCATGAGCATCCACAGATAGCCGTTGATTGTCACGTAATTTCCAAGTGTCATACTGTCCTGAATGACCATGATGCTGCCGACAAGCATGAGTATCACCGTGAGCATGTTGGAGAGAAACTCAAATTGCGGCACGTACTTTGTCCAGATTTCAGCGGCGGCAAGCTCGGCATCCCTGTAGCCGTCATTTTCTTTATTAAATTTTCCGATTTCGTACTCCTCCTTGGAAAATGCTTTGACGACGCGGTTTCCGCTGACATTCTCCTGCACAAAGGTGTTGAGGGACGAGAACTGCTCGCGTATTTTCTGGAAGCAGGGACGCCCGTTTTTGGTCTGGCTCAGCGTCACAAGCAGCGCGAAGGGCAGCACCACGCACATACAGAGCGCAAGCTTCCAACTGACTGTAAAGATCATGACCAGCGCGAAGAAAAACAGAAAGACATTTTCATACACCTGATAGATCACAAAGGCGATAAAGTGCCGTATGGCATCCATATCCCCCGTCTGGCGGCTCAGCAAATCCCCAGTCCGCTTTTTGTTATAGAAATTAAAATCCTCCTGCAAGAGCTTGCGGTAGACTGTATCCCGCATCGAGTACAGAACATCCTGCGAGCAGGTTTCAAAGATGACCTGCGACCAGTAGCGCAGCACGCCCCGAAGTATCGTGATGAGTATCAAAAGTGCGATCAGTCCCGGCAGCAGGCTGTAGTCTCCCGCGGTGATAACGTCGTCCACAATCGAGCCGGACACAATCGGCTTGACAATGGCGAGGACGGAGATGACCGTCACCAGCACAAGCCCCAGTGCCATACTTTTGTTGTGTTTTTTGAGAAAAGAGTAGAACCACCTCATAGCAGTCATGTTTTGCACCTCACTTTTCATTGGTATTGTGATTTACAGCTATTCAGTTCAGTATAATCTAAAACGGTAGAAAATGTAGTATAAATGAATACAATAATTGTCAAATTCTCTTAGGAATAGTTGAACAACATTATTGATGAGAATTTTGAACGATAATATTGTCGTATAGCGCTGTGGAGGTATTTTACTGAAAATTGCGAAAGTGGAAAATAGACATTGAAAAATAATGAAGATGAAAAGTGTATAAAGATAAAAAATATGGAAACAATGAATTATATAGATTACACAAAGCCCAAAAAGAGTGTTTCTTTAAATTGACGAAAAGTGCCAAAAAACGGCAAAACGCTTTACTTTGAACATATAGTATACTATAATACCTGAAACGGAAGATACTGGAAAGCAGTGATCTTTTGTTTGATGCAGACAGGCATTGCCTGCGCGCAGCGAATATGAAAAATATGTGTAGAAAGGACGTTGATATTATGAGAGAACGCAAAATCAAAATGACACCTGCGGAAGTTCAGAATTTCGTAAACGAGGCATCAAAGTGCGACTTTGATATCGATATTTCCTACAATCACTATATTGTGGATGCCAAATCCATTCTTGGCGTGATGGGACTGGATTTCCGTTCAATTCTGACCTTGCAGTACGCGGGGCACAATGACGAGTTTGAGCGCTATGTGAGCAGATTGGCCATAGCATAATCAAAAGCTTTGAAAGAAAAAATTGACGCTCTCTGAATGATGGGGTAAACTGTCATTTAGAGAGCGCTTTTATATACGGCAAAAAGAATTTGTATACATTTAGATAGAGAACAGTGAAACAAAGGGGAATTAAATGGAGATACGTGTATCAGTCCGTCAGCTTGTGGAATTTATACTGCGGGAGGGCAGCATTGACAACAGAAAATCAAGTGGTTCGGACACCGCGATGCAAGAGGGCAGCCGCATTCACAGGATGCTCCAGCGGCGTATGGGCAGTGAGTATCATGCTGAAATCGGACTAAGCTGCACATGGACGACAGATCAATATGACATTATAATAGAAGGAAGAGCAGATGGAATCATCGACCGTAATTGGGGGGCGCACACACCAAAGTGTGCAGGGGAGGAGATATGTCTGCCCGCCGCAGCGGAGGAGGACAAGGTAATCATCGATGAGATCAAAGGCACATACAGGGACTTGAAGCGGATTACAGCACCTGTGGGTGTCCATCTGGCACAGGCAAAATGTTATGCATATATGTATGCGTCGGAACATTTTTTGGATCAGATTGGCGTGCGCATGACCTATTGCCATATAGAGACAGAGGAGCTCAAATATTTTCATGAGGACTATACGATTGAGGATTTAAAAGGATGGTTCGATGACTTGATGTCCGAGTATAAAAAGTGGGCAGATTTTCAGTTCACATGGAATACTGTCCGCACGACGTCGATCAAGCAACTTGCGTTTCCTTTTCCATACCGTGAGGGACAAAAGGACCTTGTCACCTATGTATATCAAACAATTTATCACAAAAAGAAGCTGTTTCTGGAGGCGCCTACAGGGGTTGGAAAGACGATATCAACAGTTTTTCCGACAGTGAAGTCCATGGGGGAGGGCATGACAGAGAAACTCTTTTATCTCACAGCAAAGACCATCACCCGTACTGTCGCGCAGGAATGCTTCGGACTTTTGCAGGATAATGGGCTGCATATGAAGACCATCGTACTGACGGCAAAGGACAAAATCTGTTTGATGAAGCAGGAGGGAGGAGATCAGGAGGCGGCAGAGTGTAATCCAGAGAGCTGTCCCTACGCAGATGGGCATTATGATCGCATCAATGACGCCATGTATGACCTGTTGACGCATGAGGAGCATTTTACCAGGGAGAAAGTACAGTCATATGCGGCAAAGCATCGGGTGTGCCCGTTTGAGCTGAGTCTTGACATGAGCCTCTTTTCAGATGTGGTGATCTGTGATTACAACTATGTCTTTGATCCAAGGGTGTATCTCAAGCGCTTTTTTGCGGATGGACTGGGGAAGCGGGATTATGTATTTCTGATCGACGAGACGCACAATCTGCTTGACCGGGGCAGGGAGATGTACAGTGCTGCGCTGTTCAAAGAGTCCTTTCTGGATACAAAACGATTGATGAAAGAGCTTTCACCGAAGATTGCAAAGCTGCTCGACAAGTGCAATAAGGAGCTGCTTACGATGAAGCGGCAGTGTGAGAGCTATCGCAGGGAGGAGGCGATCGACGGCTTTGTGATGGCATTGAACCGTCTGTATGCGGCGGTTGATGACTTTCTGGATGAATATGATACTTTTCCAGGCAAGAAGGAATTATTAGAATTTTATTTTGAGACAGCACATTTTTTGAATATCTACGAAATTATGGATGAAAACTATGTGGTGTACAGTCAGCTTTTGGACGATGGGGATTTTATGCTGAAGCTTTTTTGTGTCAATCCGGCGCGGAACCTGCGTCAGTGTATGCAGAAGGGACGGAGTACAATTTTGTTCTCTGCGACGCTGCTCCCGATACAATATTATAAGAAACTCTTGGGGGGAGAGCCGACGGACTATGAGGTCTATGCGAAATCAACCTTTGATGAGAAGAAAAAGGCACTTTTGATCGCCAAGGATGTCACAAGCAAATACACCAGAAGGAGCGAGTCGGAATTTCGGCGGATTGCGGAGTATATTTATCAGGTGGTGCGACAGCGCCATGGCAATTATCTGGTGTTCCTTCCGTCACATCTCTTCTTGGAGCAGGTCTACCGCTGTTTTATGGAAGCTCACTATGATGCGGGATTGATAGAGTGCATGGTGCAGGAGGACTACATGAGCGAGGTGAAGCGTGAGGAGTTTCTGCTTCGATTCCAGGAGAATGTGACAACTGCGTCAGTTTTGATTGGATTTTGTGTCATGGGGGGTATCTTCTCGGAAGGAATTGATTTGAAACATGACAGCCTGATTGGCGCGATCATTGTCGGGACAGGGATTCCGCAGGTGGGCTGTGAGCGCGAGCTCTTGAGACAGCATTTTGATGCGCAGGGGGAGAACGGCTTTGACTATGCCTATCGGTATCCTGGCATGAATAAGGTGTTACAGTCAGCAGGGCGCGTGATTCGCACCGCGGAGGATATCGGGGTGGTGGCGCTGCTCGATGAGCGCTTTTTGGAGCCGCAGTACAGGCGCATGTTTCCGCGGGAGTGGAGTCAGTATGAGGTTGTGAGCGTTTCTGGAATCTCGGAGAAAGTCGAGCGCTTCTGGAATGAATGGCTGTGAGGAGCTGTTGGATGTTGTTGCATTGTAAAAAGGGGTATGTTATACTGAAAAACAGTGAAAAGATTCAGATAAAGTGGAGGTATATTATGAAAATTGCAGTGGCAGGCATCGGATACGTAGGTCTTTCCAATGCCATATTGTTAGCACAGCACAACGAAGTGACAGCGGTGGATGTCTTTCAGGAAAAGGCAGATCTCATAAACAACAAAAAATCGCCGATCATTGACAGGGAGATCGAGGACTATCTGGCAAACCGGGAGCTGAACCTCACGGCGACAACGGACGGCGAGGCTGCATATCGGGATGCAGAGTACATCATTATCGCGACGCCGACAAACTATGACCCAGACAAGAACTATTTTGATACAAGCTCGATCGAGGCGGTTATCGAGCTTGTCCTGAAGGTGAACAAGGATGCGGTGATGATTATCAAGTCTACAGTTCCGGTTGGTTATACCAAAGCTGTCAGAAGGCGGTTTGGCATCGATAATGTCATCTTTTCGCCAGAGTTTCTGAGGGAGGGGAGGGCGCTGTATGACAATCTCTATCCGTCGCGCATTATTGTGGGAGAACAGTCGGAGCGCGCGAAGATCTTTGCAGATTTGTTGAAACAGGGTGCGATCAAGCAGGATATCCCGACACTGTTTACGGATACCACAGAGGCGGAGGCAATCAAACTGTTTGCAAACACCTATCTGGCGCTGCGGGTGGCATACTTTAATGAGCTGGACACCTATGCGGAGATGAGGGGACTCAACACAAAGCAGATTATCGAGGGCGTGGGATTGGACCCTAGGATTGGGAACCATTATAACAATCCGTCTTTTGGTTATGGCGGCTACTGTCTGCCAAAGGACACAAAGCAGCTGCGGGCAAACTATGAGAATGTGCCGAACAATATTATCTCGGCAATTGTGGATGCGAACCGGACGAGAAAGGATCATGTCGCGGATATGATTCTGGCAAAGAAACCGCAGATTGTAGGGGTGTACAGGCTTACGATGAAGACGGACTCCGACAATTTCCGCCAGTCGTCCATACAGGGCATCATGAAGCGCATTAAGGCAAAAGGAGTTGAAGTGGTCGTGTACGAGCCGACGCTGAAAGAAAATCAGTTCTTCCGCTCGAGAGTGATCCGCGATTTTGCAGCGTTTAAGGAGATGTCGGACGTGATCATTGCGAACCGTTTGACAGAAGAGTTAAAGGATGTGGAGGAGAAGATTTATACGAGGGATATCTACGGGAGGGACTAAAATTTCCTGTAGAAAAAATATAGTGAATCTGTCAAAAGAGCTTGGGATTTGGCGCTGAGAATCTCAAGCTTTTTTGTTGCTTTTGTTGTAAAAATACTCAAATAATTCGGATATTTTCGCCAAAGTTCAAAGAATGTTAAAAATTTCCTTGCCAATTATGTTGCAAAGTGATATTATGAGTTTGTTCATTGGAAACGTTACCGATATCGTTGCCGACAACGTTACCGGAAATCTTTGATCGGTAATACTTCTGTGGACAGATATAACTATTAGGTATGTATAAAAGAAATGAGGTATTTTTATGAAGAAAAAGTTATTGAGTGCAGTACTCAGTGCAGCAATGCTGGCGACTATGCTTACAGGGTGTGGTGGAAATGATTCGGCGCAGACACAAACGCCTGCGGCAGATACAAAGGCAGAGGACACGCCGAAGGCAGACACCAATGCAGATGATGCAGCAGCGGATGACACAGCAGCAGATGACACACAGGCAGATGCAAGTGCAGCGTCAGGAAGCGGCAAGGTTTATTACTTGAACTTCAAGCCGGAGCAGGCAGGCGATTGGGAGGAGCTGGCAGCTACATACACTGCGGAGACAGGCGTGGAGGTCGTTGTACAGACTGCGGCTTCTGGTACATATGAGTCCACCTTAAAGTCCGAGATGGCAAAGACTGAAGCACCGACGATGTTCCAGGTTAACGGACCAGTAGGACTCGCGACATGGAAGGATTATTGCTACGATCTGTCAGGGTCAGAGGTTTATGGGCAGCTTACAAGCGATGAGTTCGCATTGAAGGACGGCGATGAGGTAAAGGGAATCGCATACGTAGTTGAGACGTACGGTTTGATATATAATGCAGACATTTTAAACGATTATTTTACAAAGGATTATGCGGTTGTTAAGAGTGTGGAGGAGATTAACTCCTTTGACAATCTCAAGGCAGTGGCAGACAGCATTCAGGAGAATGCAGACGATCTTGGCGTAAAGGGCGCATTCACATCCGCAGGTATGGATTCAAGCTCTGACTGGAGATTCAAGACACATCTTGCAAATCTTCCGATCTACTATGAGTATCAGGCTGACGGCATCAGCGCTACAGAGGCGATCAAGGGTACATATCTTGAGAACTATAAGAATGTATGGGATATGTACATCACAGATTCTGTCTGTGCACCTTCAATGTTATCCAGCAAGACTGGTGAGGATGCAACAGCAGACTTCGCGCTCGGAGAGGCAGTGTTCTATCAGAATGGTACATGGGCATACACGGATTTGAGCGCGAACGGCATGGAGGATGAATCCCTTGGAATGCTTCCTATTTATATTGGTGCAGACGGCGAGGAGAATCAGGGACTTTGCACAGGCAGCGAGAACTACTGGTGTGTCAACAAGAATGCATCCGAGGAAGATATCCAGGCGACGCTTGACTTTATGAACTGGTGTGTAACTTCTCATGAGGGATGCGATTCTCTGTCTTATGTGATGGGATTTGTATGTCCGTTCAAGGAATTTGAGAACTATCCGGCAGCGAATCCACTGGTAAGAATTGCAAATGACTATGTTTCATCCGGCAAGACTCCGGTTGCATGGACCTTTACAACAATGCCTTCTGAGAATTGGAAGAATGGCGTGGGAAGTGCACTGTTAGAGTATGCGCAGGGAACTGGCGAATGGTCCGCAGTGGAGACCGCATTTGTCGATGGATGGGCTTCTGAATACGCAGCAACAAACAACTAATCGATGGATTTTAGGTGCAGCCGGAGGCATCTGGCTGCACTTTTTATGCACACGGGCACCCCAAGGAAGCATGTCAGCAGAAGCTGACGGGTGCCCGGCGCGCGAGCATGGAGAAGGAACTGTACCTGCTCGATCATGAATTTGATCTATAGAAAGGATGAGATTATGGATAAGGCGATCAAGAGATATTTTCCAATATTTGCACTACCAACGCTTCTGGCGTTCACCATCGGTTTTATACTGCCGTTTATATTGGGCGTATATTTGTCTTTGTGTGAATTTACCACGGTTACAGATGCGAAGTTTGTAGGATTCAAAAACTATATCAGGATCTGGGGCGATGACACATTTATACACTCCCTTTGGTATACAGCGCTGTTTACCATTGTGTCTGTGCTGGCGATCAATATCCTCGCTTTTGCAGTGGCGATGCTGTTGACAAAGGGGATCAAGGGAACGAATATATTCAGAACTGTATTTTTCATGCCAAACTTAATCGGTGGAATTATCCTTGGTTATATCTGGCAGCTGATCTTAAACGGTATCTTAGCAAACATGGAGCGCACACTCACCTATAGTTCCTCCTATGGTTTTTGGGGACTTGTCATTCTGATGTGCTGGCAGCAGGTCGGCTATATGATGATCATCTACATTGCAGGCATACAGAATATTCCGGGAGATTTGATTGAGGCGGCAAAGATTGACGGCGCGAACAACACACAGCTATTGAGACATGTGACACTTCCGATGGTCATGCCTTCCATCACCATCTGTTCGTTCCTGACACTGACCAACTCATTTAAGTTATTTGACCAGAACTTAGCGCTGACCGCCGGGGAACCAAGTAACAAGTCAGAAATGCTCGCGCTGAACATCTTTAATACTTTCTATGGCAGAAACGGGTGGGAAGGTGTCGGACAGGCGAAGGCAGTTGTGTTCTTTATATTGGTGGCGCTCATAGCGATCGTACAGCTCAGAGCGACAAGAGATAAGGAGGTGCAGGCATAATGTCAGAGGTAAGAAAAGCAAAACACGGCGGACTTTTGACCATAATATTTTCGATTATATCAGTGATCTATGTCATGCCGATTATTATTGTTTTATATAACTCGTTCAAGAAAAAAATCTTTATCAGCAAGAGACCATTTGCACTGCCGGACGGCAAATCTTTTGTCGGAATGGAAAACTACATCAGCGGTATTGAGAAGATCGAGCTTCCCAAGGCGTTTGGCTACTCGCTGTTTATCACCGTGGCGTCTGTGTTTGTGATTATCCTGTGTACTTCGATGTGTGCATGGTACATTACACGCGTGAAAAATAAGGTCACTTCCGCGATGTATATGCTGTTTGCGTTCTCAATGATTATACCTTTTCAAATGGTAATGTTTACATTATCCAAAATAGCTGATATACTACACTTAGGGAACCCTGTCGGCATCGTGATTGTGTATCTGGGATTTGGGGCAGGGCTTGCGGTCTTTATGTTCTGTGGATTTGTGAAATCCATTCCGCTAGAGATCGAGGAGGCTGCCATGATCGACGGCTGTACTCCGATTCAGACATACTTCAAAATTGTGTTCCCGGTGATGAAGCCGACGGCAATCTCCGTGGCAATTCTTGAAGCGATGTGGGTGTGGAACGATTATCTGCTTCCTTATCTCGTGCTGGACATCAAGAAATACAAGACCATTCCCATTGCAATTCAGTACCTGAAAGGCGGTTATGGTGCAATTGACATGGGTGCGATGATGGCGATGATTATCTTGGCAATTATCCCAATCATTGTATTTTATATCGCTTGTCAGAAATACATCATTGAAGGTGTTGTAGCGGGTGCTGTAAAAGGGTAATTGTTTAACGTATTGTGGAGAAAAGGAGATAGTTATGAGAAGAAGTGGCGTATTGATGCCGGTATCCAGCTTACCGTCAAGATTTGGAATAGGCGGCTTTTCAAAAGAAGCCTATGACTTTGTGGACTTTTTGGCAGCGTCAGGACAGTCGTTATGGCAGATTTTGCCGCTGGGACCTACGGGATATGGAGATTCACCGTACCAGTCTTTTTCAACCTTTGCAGGCAGTCCATACTATATCAGTCTGGATGCATTGATTGAGGAGGGGCTGCTCACGGAGGAGGAGTGCTCGTCGGTCGATTTTGGTAACGATACCAAGCGGGTAGATTACGAGAAGATCTATTATACGAGGTTTGAGCTTCTTCGAAAAGCGTTTGAGAGGGCGAATGTAAACGATGATGTGGCGTATAATGTGTTTGTCGAAGAGAACAAACAGTGGCTTAAGGATTATGCCATGTATATGGCTGTCAAGGATTCTCTGGATGGGGTGTCGTGGATCGAATGGGACGAGGAGATCAGGCTTAGAAAGCCGAAGGCGATGAAGAAGTATGAGAAAGCACTCGCCGACGATATCGCATTTTATAGCTATCAACAGTACCTTTTCTCAAAACATTGGACGGCGTTAAAAGAATACGCGAACAAAAAAGGCATCCTTATTGTGGGGGATATCCCAATCTATGTGGCGTTTGACAGTGCAGATACATGGGCAAATCCAGAGCTGTTCCAGTTGGATGAGAAGAATGTTCCGATCGCGGTGGCAGGCTGTCCGCCCGACGCGTTCTCGGCGACGGGACAGCTCTGGGGGAACCCGTTATATAAATGGGACTACCATGAGGAGACAGGCTTTGCGTGGTGGATGAGAAGGCTTGCACACTGCTTTAACATTTATGACATTGTGCGTATTGACCATTTCAGGGGCTTTGATGAATACTGGGCGGTTCCCTATGGCGACGAGACGGCAGAGAACGGCGAGTGGAAGCCCGGACCGGGCTATAAGCTCTTTGAAGTCATGAAAAAAACGCTTGGAAACCGAGCGGTGATTGCGGAGGATTTGGGCTTTTTGACGCCCAGTGTATTAAAGCTTGTGAAGAAGACAGGCTATCCCGGAATGAAGATCTTGCAGTTTGCCTTTGACGCGCAGGGGGAAAGCGATTATTTGCCGTATAATTATACGAATAATTGTGTGGTGTACACTGGAACCCATGACAATGATACAGTAAATGGCTGGATAACTTCCCTGAACAAGAAGGATATGTCTTTTGCCAAGAGATATCTTCATGTCAAACGGTCCTCAGAGATATGCGAAACTTTAATTCGGACGGCGCTTGGGTCTGTGGCGGATACGGCGATTATACCGATGCAGGATTATCTTGGACTTGGAAGTGAGGCGAGAATCAATACGCCCTCGACATTAGGTGGAAACTGGGAGTGGCGTATGGAGCGGGATGCGTGTACGGAGGAGCTTGCGAAACACATGTTGGAGCTGACGTGGACGTACGCCAGAATCGTTCGGGATAGCAGCAGGAAAAAGACGAAATAGAATCATCGACAGGGGTGATGGAAGGTGTTTGAGCCGACAATTAAAGATATAGCCAAACTATGTGGTGTGGGTGTCAGTACTGTTTCGAGAGCGATCAATGATCATCCTGATATCAATCCAGAGACAAAAGAGAAGATTATGAATACGATCAGGGAATACGGGTATATACCGAACAACAGTGCGAGAAATCTGAAAAGGTCGGATGCAAAGGCGATTGCAGTGCTCATTAAGGGAATCGCAAACCCGTTTTTCACCAGCATGATCAAAGTGATCGAGCAGGAGTGCAAGCGAAAGCACTATGCGATGGAGTTGTCCCATATTGAGGCCGATGAGGATGAAGTAGATGTGGCACAGAAGGTTGTCAAGGAGAAACGGCTGCGTGGAATTATCTTCCTGGGCGGTTTGTTCTCTCATTCGGATGAGAAGCTAAAGAAGCTCAGTGTGCCATTTGTGTTCAGTACGGCAGGATCTATTCCTGAAAATATCAGCAGGAATGTGTACTCGAGTATCAGCGTGGATGATCGCAGGGAAAGCGCAAAGATTGTGGATTATCTGATTAATCAGGGGCACACGAAGATCGCGATTCTCGTGGCGGAGGCGGAGGAGCAGAGCATCGGTAAGCTGCGTCTGGAAGGCTACTGCGATGCGCTGAGGGCACGTGGGATTGAAGTGGATCCAAAGCTTATCTGTGAGACAAGAGATGAGCTGAGTCATTTTTCTATGGAGAATGGGTATCAGTCCACAAAGAAGCTGTTGGAGTGCGGCGAATCCTTCACAGCGCTGTACGCGGTGGCAGATGCACTTGCGATCGGCGCGCTGAGGGCGCTCTATGAGGCAGGGCTGCGCGTGCCGGAGGATATCTCGCTCGCTGGATATGATGGTATTGACATGGCAGACTATACAGTGCCCAGCCTCACAACGATGCGTCAGCCCGTGGAGGAGATGGCGAAGGATACGACGAGGCTGCTCTTTGATATTATTGCAGGAAAGACACAGCACCAGCATATCATATATGAGGCAGAATTAAAAATTAAAGAATCAACAAGAAGTTTACATAAGTAAAATGCAAAAATCTCTGATGTGTTGTCAGAGATTTTTTGTATTTTATGGTTTTTTTGCTGGATAAAATGTTATATAATAAAAAAAATAACGATAGGATGGAAGCGGAGGATTCTTTATGAGTCATGAAGTATTTGCTTTTAATGAACATATATTTGCAACGATTGAACCGATCTTGGAGGGGATGCCCGGCGGGCTGTTTATATACCGCGCAGATGAAAAGGAGGAGCTGTTGTATTTAAACAGTGCTGTGCTGCGTATTTTTGGGTGTGATACAGAGGAAGAATTTCGCAGGCTTACGGGATACACCTTCAAGGGAATGGTGCATCCTGAGGATATCGATGAGGTAGAGCGGAGCATCAAGATTCAGATTGCAAACAGTATCTATGATTTTGACTATGTAGAGTATCGCATTATCCAGAAGGATGGTACGATTCGGTGGATTGAGGATTATGGGCACTTTATACATACAGAGCAGTACGGTGATATTTTCTATGTATTTATTGATGATAGTACAGAACGGCTGAAGAACCGTATGAATGAATTGGAGGAGATGAATGAGGAGCTGCGCAATATCTATGCGCGGGAGACGCAGTATCGTAAGGCAATCTTGTATGATGCCATAGCGTTCTTTGAAGTGAATCTGACAAAGGACAAGTTCCTGTCAGCGTATATACAGATGCCTGATGGACAGTTAAAAGATTTTTTTGAGTATTTGGGCATTCCGCCTTTTGCAAACTATTCGGAATATGTACAGTATTGGATGAAAAATATGGACTCGGAAGAGTCCAAAGAATATGTGCAGTTTATTGATTCTGACCGGCTGATACGGTGTTATAGTAAAGGGGAGTTGGAACAGACGTATGACGGATGGATGACAGATGCGTCGGGAATCCGACATTTGTATCACTATGCATTTCTGCTGGGTATGAATGAGTATACAGGCGATGTGGTCACGATGGCAATCACAAAGGATATGACAGACCAGGTTCAGCGGCAGAATTTGCTCAAGTCCGCGCTGAATCAGGCACAGACAGCCAATATCGCAAGGATGACATTCTTGCAGAACATGTCACATGACATCCGCACGCCGATCAATGCGATTATAGGATATACAGAGCTTGCCAGAAAGCATCTATTAGAAAGCAGCAGAATCGACAATTACCTGAATCAGATTCGCGTGGCAAGCGAACAATTGCTTGAGATTGTCAACGAATCCTTGGAGGTTACGCGCATGGAGTCCGGCAAGGCGTATCTGGTGGAACGAGTTGCGATGATGGAGGATTTGCTGACAGAGCTTGAGAAAATTATGAAAGATCCCGTAGAATTGAAATCGATCCAGTTTGAAATTGACAGTTCACAGGTGCGTCACAATGCTGTGCACATGGATTATGACAGGATGAAGGAGATGTTGTATCAACTGCTGGACAATGCAGTGAAGTACACGGAGCCGAACGGCAGCGTGAAACTGACCGTTATAGAAAATGAGATGAAGCTGAATCAGTATGCGCCATTTCAGTTTATTGTGGAGGATAATGGAAGAGGAATATCGCACACGTTCAGAAAGGAGCTGTTTCAGCCTTTTATGCGGGAGCGCAATACGACGATGAGCGGTGTACTGGGGACGGGACTGGGGCTGAGTGTGGTCAAAAATCTTGTAGATTTGATGGAGGGAAACATTGAAGTAGAGAGTGCAGAAGGCAAGGGCAGCCGGTTTATTGTCAATTTACTGCTCAGGGTGCATACTGAGCAGCCCCAAAAGGCACAGGGGCAATCCGCTTCATCGGGCAGCAGTCTGAGAGGTAAGAGGATACTGTTGGTCGAAGACAATGAGATCAACTGCGAGATTGCACAGGAGCTGCTCACTGACGAGGGGTATATCATTGAGACAGCAAACGATGGCATCGTCGCCGTGGAGATGGTCAAAAATTCACAACCGGAGTACTATTCTTTAGTTTTGATGGATATTCAGATGCCGATCATGGATGGGCATAAAGCGACGAAGGCGATACGTAGTTTGGAGAACAAAGAATTAGCGAATATACCGATTATCGCGTTGTCGGCGAACGCTTTTGTAGAGGATTACAAGAAGTCTATTGAGGCTGGTATGGATGCACATATTCCTAAACCCATTAAGATTGAAGAACTACAGGAGACCATCCGAGATGTTCTGGAGCATTTTCACAAGTGATCAAAGGAGTAAACATATGGATTTGAGTGTAATCATATCTGCATATGGTATGCAGAGGTATCTTGCGGCATGTCTCAGAAGTGTCACTAGATGTTCGAGGGAGTATATCGATCTGGAGTGTATCGTGGTACATGACAGCAATGAAGATGAGACAGCAGCGATAGTGAATCGGTATTCTGAGCGTGACAACCGCATCAGGCTGGTTATGACAGCGTGTGAGGATTCCTCTGATCCGCGCAACAAGGGAATTGAGCTGGCACTTGGAAAATATATTTTATTGTTGGACGCATCCGACAGGCTGTGTGAGGATGCATGGGAGCAGATTGAGGCGGCAGTGGAGGAAGAGTACGCGGATTTTGTGGCATTTAGCCATATCACAATGAACAGAAAGGGAAAACTCAGGGCGCAGATGCTGCCCATCTCTGAGGTGGTTTCTACGGATGTGCAGGAGGCGAGACGACTCATGTTTGCGAAAGTTGTGCTGGATACCTGCTGGGGAAAGCTGTTTCGAAGCGATGTGGTCAGAGATAACCATATTACTTTTCGGACGGATGTGCCGGGCAGTGCGGATTTTTTCTTTGTCGTGGAGTATTTTGAGCATTGTGAGACGTTTCTGCTGACAAAGGCGATGCTCCTGTATTGTATGCCCAGGGATGAGAACAGGCTGCAAAACTATAGTATGGGGGAGCGGCTTGGGTTTTTGGGGATACGGTATGATTTTCATATGGATGCGGTGAGGCGCTGCAATGACAGCGCGCTGACAGGCTGTGTTCCAGTGTATTATTTCTCGGAAATCACAAATTTGTTCGCGGCGTATGCGAGGGAGTACCATTACAATAAGAAAGCGTTGGCGGATATATATAAGAGGGCGCTCGCAGCGGATGCTGTGCGCAGAATCCTAAGCGAGGTGGACGAGCGCAGGATTCACTCTGGAATCAGAAAATACGAGTATCGTCTGTTTCGGGATGCAGATGTAGAAAAGCTGAGGAGATATTTTTCATTGAAGGTAGGACTGAATGTCAGGAAAATGGTGCGGACTGCCAGGATGGGCGCGATGGTGCTTGGAATGGTGCTGCTGTCAGGCGGATGTAGCAAAAAAATAGAAAGTGTGAATATTAAATCAGGAATGGAGTTGGTAGAGCAGTATGATTTCCAGGGGGCGATATCATATTTTGAGCAGGCGCTTCTGAATAACGAGGACATGGAGCTTGCCTACAGGGGGCAGGGAATTGCCTGTATGGGACTTGGCAAGTATGCGGACGCAGAGACTGCATTTCTCAAATCCATAGAGAGTGCAGGGCGGCATCTCACCGCGCTCGAGTATGACACGAACTATTATTTGGCAGCGGCATATATGAAGCAGGGCAAGTATGCGCAGGCAGAGGAAATCTACTCGGCAATTATTGCGCTCAAAAAAAAGGAGAAGGATGCGTATTATCTGCGCGCCTGTGCGCTGTTGCGCCAGAATCGTTATGACGAGGCGGTTGCGGATTTCGAGAAGGCATTCTCCTTTGATTCTGACAATCTTGATTTGTTGACAGACGCCTATGTGGAGATGCAGGCGGCGGGATTTAGCGAGCAGGGACAGACCTATTTACAGGAATTTATGACTGAAAAAGGGAAAAAGCTTTCGGAGGGGGAACGCGGGATTTTGTATTACTATCTTGAGGATTATGAGAATGCGCGCATTTATCTCGATTCGTTTGTCAATGGAAAAGACCCAAAGCTCTCTATGATCCTGGGACAGACCTATGAAAAGCTTGGCGACATGAACTATGCGGCGATCGTATATCAGAGCTATCTCGACGCAAATGAACCGAACGCAGCGATCTACAACAGTCTTGGCGTCTGCCTGATGCACCAGGAGAAGTATGACGAGGCAATGAAGGCATTTGAGAGCGGCATTGAGATGGGTGCCTCGGACAATTTACAGGAATTACGGTTTAATCTGATCGTTGCAAATGAGTATTCTGGAAACTTTGCACAGGCCAAGAAGATGATGCAGGAGTACTTGCAGTCCTACCCGGATGACGCCCGCGCCAAAAAAGAAAATGAATTTTTAAAATCGCGCTAAAACCCTTAAAAACACTAGATATTGTATTTAAGTGAAAACGAACACATGATATTTAGTAGTGTTCGATTGACTTCGATTTTGCTATCTGCTATGATTTATTCATCGATGCTTTTGTGAAAAAGCAAAATTTATATGCGAAGGAGTTCACGGAATGTTTCAGGTTATAAAAAGAGATGGCAGTGAGGCGAAGTTTTGTCTGGACAAAATCAGCGGGGCGCTCATCAAGGCGTTTGAGGCGACACAGATGCAGTACGATCAGGATATCATTGATCTGCTCACGCTGAGGGTAACAGCGGACATACAGGGGAAGATGAAAGACGGCAGCGTCCATGTGGAGGATATTCAGGACAGTGCGGAGAAGGTGCTAGAGCAGGCTGGCTATACAGATACAGCGAAGGCATTTATACTGTACAGGAAGCAGCGCGAGAAGATGCGCAATATGAAATCGACCATTTTGGATTACAAGGAGGTTGTGGACAGCTATGTGAAGGTGGAAGACTGGCGCGTGAAGGAAAACTCCACAGTCACCTATTCTGTGGGAGGACTGATTTTGTCCAATTCAGGGGCAGTCACGGCAAATTATTGGCTCTCTGAAATCTACGATGAGGAGATTGCCAATGCACACAGGAATGCGGATATCCATATTCACGACCTGTCAATGCTTACGGGGTACTGTGCAGGCTGGTCCCTCAAACAGCTCATCCAGGAAGGGCTTGGCGGCATAACAGGCAAGATTACCTCGGCGCCGGCAAAGCATCTGTCCGTACTCTGCAATCAGATGGTGAATTTTCTGGGAATCATGCAGAATGAATGGGCAGGCGCGCAGGCATTTTCCTCCTTTGATACCTATCTGGCGCCTTTTGTGAAGGCAGATAGCCTCTCTTACAGTGAGGTCAAGAAGTGTATTGAGGCGTTTATTTATGGTGTGAACACGCCGAGCCGCTGGGGGACGCAGGCGCCCTTTAGCAATATCACGCTGGACTGGACTGTGCCAAATGACCTTGCAAACCTTCCGGCGATCGTGGGCGGTCAGGAAATGGACTTTACTTACGGAGCGTGTAAAGCGGAGATGGATATGGTCAACAAGGCATTTATCGAGACCATGATCGAGGGGGATGCCAACGGCAGGGGATTTCAGTATCCAATTCCAACATACTCGATCACGCGCGATTTTGACTGGACAGACACGGAGAATAACCGCCTGCTGTTCGAGATGACGGCAAAGTACGGAACACCGTATTTCTCGAATTATATCAACTCGGATATGGAGCCTTCGGATGTCCGCAGCATGTGTTGCAGGCTTCGCCTGGACCTGCGCGAGCTGCGCAAGAAAACGGGCGGTTTCTTCGGCTCAGGGGAGAGCACAGGCAGTGTGGGGGTAGTCACTATCAACATGCCGCGTATCGCCTATCTTGCCGCGGATGAAGCAGATTTTTACAGGCGCCTGGACAGGCTCATGGACATCAGCGCGCGCTCACTGAAAATCAAGAGAAACGTGATCTCAAGGCTTTTGGAGGAGGGGTTATATCCGTATACGAAACGGTATCTTGGCAAGTTTGACAATCATTTCTCGACCATTGGTCTGATTGGCATGAATGAGGCTGGGCTCAATGCAAGGTGGCTCAGAAAAGACCTTTCGCATAAGGAAGCGCAGCAGTTTGCAAAGGATGTTCTGAATCATATGCGCGAGCGTCTGTCTGATTATCAGGAGCAGTATGGAGATTTGTATAATCTTGAAGCGACGCCTGCGGAGAGCACGACCTACAGACTGGCAAAGCATGACAGGGAGAAGTGGAGCGATATCATCACCGCAGGACATGCGGGCGATAAGCCGTACTATACGAACTCGTCCCATCTACCGGTAGACTATACGACGGATATCTTCGACGCGCTCGACATACAAGATGCACTGCAAACACTCTATACATCAGGAACGGTGTTTCATGCATTTCTGGGGGAGAAGCTTCCAGACTGGAAGGCGGCGGCCAATCTGGTTCGGACAATTGCCGAGCATTACAGGCTGCCCTATTACACAATGTCGCCTACCTATTCCATCTGCCGGGTGCACGGTTATCTGCCTGGGGAGCAAAAGACCTGTCCGAACTGCGGCAGTGTGACGGAGGTGTACAGCCGTATCACGGGTTATTACAGACCTGTGCAGAATTGGAACGACGGGAAACTACAGGAGTATCAGAACCGGACAGTGTACCGCATGGGAAATCAGATTGACCAGATTGCGCCGCGCAGTGAGAAGTGTGAGGAGACGCCGGCACAGACGGCGTGTGCAGAAAAAAATAATACATACCTGTTTACGACAAAGACTTGTCCGAATTGCAGTCTGGCTAAGAAATACCTGCAAAATGTGGACTATACGATTGTAGATGCAGAGGAAAATATGGATTTGGCAGTCCGATTTGGCGTCAGGCAGGCACCGACTCTTGTAATTGTTGCTGGACAATCAGAGCAAAAGTATGTTAATGTATCTAATATAAGGAAATATGCAGAGCTTTTAAAAGCAGAGTGATAAATCGATAGGAGCAGGGACATGATAGATAAACTCATTGAAAAAATTCAAATGACGGGTGCGCCGATTGTGGTGGGACTGGACCCGATGATGCGGTTCGTGCCGGATTCAATCAAGAAGACTGCATTTGCAGAGAAGGGAGAGACACTCGAGGGTGCAGCGGAGGCAATCTGGCTGTACAATAAGGAACTCATCGATAAGATTTATGATTTGATTCCAGCAGTCAAGCCGCAGATAGCGATGTATGAACAGTTCGGGATACCTGGCTTGGCGGTGTTCAAGAGAACCGTGGATTACTGTAAAGAGAAGGGGCTTGTTGTCATCGGTGATATCAAGCGGGGCGATATCGGTTCCACTTCCGCAGCCTACGCGGCGGCGCATCTCGGCAGGGTGCAGGTGGGCGGCAGTCTGTGTACCGCCTTTGACGAAGACTTTGTGACAGTCAATCCATATTTGGGATCAGATGGGGTACAGCCCTTTATCGATGTCTGCCGCGAGGAAAAGAAGGGGATCTTTGTGTTGGTCAAGACCTCCAATCCAAGCAGCGGTGAGTTCCAGGACAGAATGGTGCGCACTGGAGATACCACAGGTAACGCTGGCGGGATTACCTTTTCGGATAAAACTTTATATGAGATTGTCGGCATGAAGGTTGCCGAGTGGGGCGAACAGCTCATGGGGCAGAAGGGATACAGCGCAGTGGGTGCAGTGGTTGGGGCGACATACCCTGACCAGGGAAAGGTGCTGCGCAAAGTGATGCCGCACGCGTTTATCCTTGTGCCGGGGTACGGTGCACAGGGCGCGTCAGGAAAAGACCTGATACACTTTTTTGATGAGAACCGGCTTGGCGCGATCGTCAATTCCTCGAGAGGGATTATCGCTGCATATCAGAGTGAGAAGTACAGCCAGTTTGGTGCAGAGAATTTTGCAGATGCTTCCAGGCAGGCAGTGCTGGATATGATCGCGGATATAGACCAGGCATTTGCTGGTGTCGGCAGATAAATAGATACGGAGGTAGAGGGGAAAATGGAACAATACAAGAAAGAATTTATCGAGTTTATGGTGGACAGCAACGTACTGCGGTTTGGTGAGTTCACGCTAAAGAGTGGAAGGAAATCGCCCTTTTTTATGAATGCGGGGGCGTATGTCACAGGTTCTCAGCTCAGGAAACTCGGCGCATATTATGCACAGGCGATTCATGATAACTATGGCACTGACTTTGACGTGCTCTTTGGACCAGCGTACAAAGGGATTCCGCTCTCGGTGGCAACTACCATGGCGTTCAGCGAACTGTACGGCAGGGATATCCGCTACTGCTCAAACAGAAAGGAAGTCAAGGATCACGGCGATGTGGGAATCCTTCTAGGCAGTGACCTCAATGACGGCGATCGGGTTGTGATCATCGAGGATGTCACAACTTCGGGAAAATCGATTGAGGAAACCTTTCCAATCCTAAAAGAACAGGCAAATGTGGATGTTGTCGGGCTGATGGTAAGCCTGAATCGGCAGGAACGCGGCAGGACACAGAAGAATGCACTTGCAGAGATTCGTGAGGTTTACGGGATTGAGACAGGGGCGATCGTCACGATGGAAGAGGTTGTGGAACATTTGTATAATAGGAAATATAACGGCAGGGTGCTCATTGATGATGCGATGAAGGAAGCGATTGACACCTACTATGCCCAGTATGGTGCAAAATAAGGAATGGGGGATTAGGATGGACGAGAGAATTTATAAGACCATGGGGCGGTCGGGTGCGCTATCGATCGTGCTGGGAGTGATATCAATTGTTGTGGGAATGACGAGCGGTGTAATGCTGCTAATCAGCGGCGGAAGACTTCTGGCAGGCAAATCAAAGATATTATTTTAGGAAAATTCCTTAGCATGGTGGGCATTTCAGACGGAATGCCCATTTCCCATGCAGATATAGCGAGGGCGTTCAATGTTCAGGATTTTTAGTAAAGAGGGATATATTTTTACAGATAAGAAAAATCCCAAGTGGGGCATCATGTCATCCATATTGGGGCT
This sequence comes from uncultured Lachnospiraceae bacterium, assembly GCA_910586405.1. Classification (GTDB taxonomy): domain Bacteria; phylum Bacillota; class Clostridia; order Lachnospirales; family Lachnospiraceae; genus COE1. The sequence goes on along the minus strand of CAJUII010000008.1, from coordinate 22,760 downwards.
GATCGCCGCCAGCTCTGTCTGTCTGGCAGTGCACTTGACCTATCTGAATGATGGAGCTGCACAAATGCAGCATGGTGCAGTGGTGCTGCTTTCTATGATCTATGCAGCGGCAGGTCTGGCTTTGGGGATACGTTCATTGATGGAGAAAGATATTTTCAGGATTTTTCCGATCTTAGGTATTTTTTTGAATGTACTGACAATGGTAGCAAGTGGGTTGATATTATATTTAGGAGTGAGTTAGAGATGGATATTTTAGAAGAAAGATATGCGCTTTCCTGCGGCAGAGTCCGCGAGATTGCAGCGATGCAGGATGTAGCGCTGGACTACAAGGATTTTTTCAAGAAGACGGCAGAGTTTATCCTGCTGGTGGCAGATGCCTGTGACAACAGGGCTAAGAGGACCAGCTTAGAGGAGCTTCGGGCGGAGAACAAGGCTTTGTATGCGGATATTATAGGCTCGAATTATGAGGTCAGTTATGCAAATCCGACATTTGCCTGCGAGAAGTTTGGTCTGGACATGGGCAGGCTGTTGTCTTTTTTGTACACAGAGATGCGGGCGATGATACCATGTGCCTTTGAAAAGGATTATGAGGGTATGGTTATCCGCATGGAGCTTTTTGTGGAGATTTACAATGCGTTTGCATATCTGGAGTCTGAGACAGAGCTGCTCACACTGCCGGAGGAAACCGCAGTGCCAAGCGTAGATGATATCAGGGATACAATGTACTGGTTTGTGAGTGATTATTCTGAGGCAGCTTACCGGGATAAAGTGCGCTGTCTGGTCGATACGGACTGTGACTTTTTGATCAGGATTGTGATGGACAGTGATTTGGACGATTTGACATATCTATATCGGTATGGAGAATACGTGTCGCCGGAGATTGAAAAGATGGCTTTGTATTTGAATGCACTGCCGCAGGAACGCATACAGTTGATGGCGGATACGTACACAGAGGGATACCGCATGGGATTTGTCAAGGCGCATGTGGACCTGAGTACAAAGGAGACCGTGGATATCCGCTATATGTTAGGGTTTGAGCGCGTGGTGCGGGCTGCGATTCAAAATTTTGAGCGGTTGGGATTGAATCCGACGATTTCCAGAGGCAGGTACAATATTTTTAATAAATCAAAGATGGGCAGGAATGGTTGTGTTGGCGCAGATGCAAACAAACAGTTTTTGTATGACCACAAGGATGACAATGCGCTGTTTATGGATAAAAAGCTGATGAACAGGAATCTTGAGGCGCTTCGGTTTGCGTGTGAGCAGGAGAAAGAAAAGGCGGCAGTGTACGCAGGTCCGGCGGTGATCGAGGTGTTTGGTGAGACGCCGTTTGCGCCTGTGGCCAAGAGTGAGGCATGCAAGCTGAATCCAGAACAACAGAAAATGTCTGCTGAATTGCAGGGAGCATCACAGGACATCTTAAGCAGATACATCAACTTTGAGGAGCGGAGTTTTACGATCATTGCATTTCCTGTTCCAGATATTGGCGAACACTTTTCAGAGATATTTGACGAGACAATCCGATTAAATACGTTGGATTACAAGACCTATGAGCGCATACAGTCAACGATCATCGCCACACTTGACAAGGCGTCTTATGTGGAGATCAGGGGGATGAACGGCAATAGGACGGATTTGCGTGTCGCACTCTATGAGCTTTCGAATCCTGAGAAGGAATCGATATTTGAGAATTGTGTTGCCGATGTCAATATCCCTGTCGGCGAGGTATTTACTACACCTGTGCTTAAGGGGACAAACGGAAAGCTTCATGTCAGCCGTGTATTTTTGAATGGGCTGGAATATCATGATTTAGAGATTGATTTTGAGGATGGTATGACAGCGGCATATACCTGTAAGAATTTTGACGAGGAGGAAAAGAATCAGTCGTATATCAAGGAAAATGTTTTTTATAATCACGAGTCTTTACCGATGGGAGAGTTTGCGATCGGAACGAATACGACCGCCTATATGACTGCCAAGAAATACGATATCGCCAATCTTTTCCCGATACTGATCGCTGAGAAGACCGGTCCGCATTTTGCGGTGGGTGATACCTGTTATGTCAGAAGTGAGGAGGTCAGAGTGTACAATGAGGATGGCAAGGAGATTGTGGCGAAGGACAATGCCATCTCGATCCTCAGAAAAACGGATTCGTCAAAAGCGTACTTTGCCTGTCATACAGACATCACGATTCCTTATGATGAGCTGGGTTCGATCACGGCATATGACAGAGACGGGGCGGCATATACGATCATCGAAAACGGCAGATTTGTGCTGGAGGGCACACAGGCATTGAATGCACCCTTTGAAAATGATTAAATTTGTCAAAATTTAGAAGAATTTATTGACAGATGAAGGTATTGTTTGTACTCTATAAGAGGTTATAGAAAAGGAGGTTTGTTATGGCACAGGTTGGTATTGTGATGGGGTCTGATTCAGATATGCCCATTATGGCAAAGGCGGCAGAAATCCTAGATGAGCTGGGCATTTCCTATGAGATGAGAATCATCTCAGCCCACAGGGAGCCAGATGTGTTTTATGCGTATGCAAAGTCGGCGGAGGAAAATGGCTTTAAGGTGATCATTGCCGGAGCGGGGATGGCTGCACATCTGCCGGGCATGTGCGCAGCGATTTTTCCGATGCCTGTCATCGGTATCCCGATGCACACGACATCGCTGGGCGGACGCGATTCATTGTATTCTATCGTGCAGATGCCGTCTGGCATCCCAGTGGCGACGGTAGCGATCAATGGCGGTGCGAATGCAGGACTTCTAGCGGCAAAGATTCTCGCGACATCGGACAGCGCGCTGCTGGAAAAGGTGAAGGAGTATGCTGCGAAACTAAAAGATCAGGTCTTGGCAAAGGATGCAAGGCTTCAGGAGATTGGCTGTCAGGAATATCTGAAGAAGTAAATGATAACAGATCATATAGAATAAGGAGGAAATTATGGATTACAAGAACGCAGGTGTTGATATTGAAGCTGGATATCAGTCCGTGGAGTTGATGAAAAAATATGTGAAAGAGACAATGCGTCCAGAAGTGCTTGGCGGGATTGGCGGGTTTTCGGGAGCGTTCTCTCTGGAGAAGATCAAGAGCATGGAAAAGCCAACGCTTGTCTCTGGTACAGACGGAGTTGGAACCAAGATAAAGCTGGCATTTTTGATGGATCGGCATGACACGGTTGGCATAGACTGTGTGGCAATGTGTGTCAACGATATCGCCTGCGCGGGCGGTGAGCCATTATTTTTCCTGGATTATATTGCGTGTGGAAAGAATGAGCCTGAGAAGATTGCGAGCATCGTCAAGGGGGTGGCAGTCGGCTGCAAGCAGTGCGGCGCGGCGCTCATTGGCGGCGAGACAGCAGAGCATCCGGGATTGATGCCGGAGGACGAGTATGATCTCGCAGGCTTTGCGGTCGGTGTGGTTGACGAGAAGGACCTGATCACAGGGGCAGATCTCAAGGCCGGGGATGTGTTGATTGGCATCGCGTCAAGCGGAGTGCACAGCAATGGATTCTCTCTAATCAGAAAGGTGTTTGAGATGACCAAGGAGAGCTTGGATACTTATTATGAGGAGCTTGGTAAGACGCTGGGAGAGACGCTGCTTGAGCCGACAATCATCTATGTGAAAGCGCTAAAGGGCATTCGGGATGCCGGTGTGACCATCAAGGCGTGCAGCCATATCACGGGCGGCGGATTTTATGAGAATGTGCCGAGGATGCTCCATGACGGTGTACATGCCGTCATTCAGAAGGACAGCTATGAGGTGCCGGCAATTTTCAAGCTGTTGCAGGAAAAGGGCGGAATCGAGGAGCATATGATGTACAATACGTACAATATGGGAATTGGCATGATCGTTGCGGTTGATGCCGCTGAGGTGGACAAGGCGATGCAGGCTGTGCGGGATGCCGGCGAAAACTGTTATGTCATCGGTGAGATCAAAGACGGCGAAAAAGGAGTAACGATATGCTAAGCGTATGTGTGTGCGTGTCCGGCGGCGGCACGAACCTACAGGCAATTATGGACGCGATGGATGAGGGCAGGATCACCAATGCGCAGCTTGTCAGGGTGATCAGCAACAACAAGAGCGCCTATGCGCTTGAGCGGGCAAGGGCCAAGGGAATTGACGCTGTTGCCGTATCCCCTAAGGATTATGACAGTAGGGAGCTTTTTAACGAGGCGTTTCTGCGGTGTGTGGAGGAGGCTAGACCGGATTTGATTGTGCTTGCAGGATTTCTGGTTGTGATTCCTCCCGAGATGATACAGCGGTATGAAGGGCGCATCATCAACATTCATCCCTCACTGATTCCCTCTTTTTGCGGGAAAGGTTATTATGGGCTGCGGGTGCATGAGGCGGCATTGGAACGCGGCGTCAAGGTGACAGGTGCCACGGTGCACTTTGTAGATGAGGGGACAGACACGGGACCAATCTTGTTGCAGAAGGCGGTGGATGTACTGCCAAACGACACGCCAACGACACTTCAGCGGCGTGTGATGGAGCAGGCAGAGTGGGTGATACTGCCGCAGGCGATCCATATGATCGCAAACGGACAAGTACCTGATTTATATAGAAAGGACAGAATACCAGAATGAAAGTTTTAATCGTAGGAAGCGGTGGTCGGGAGCACGCAATCGCCACAAGTGTATCCAAAAGCCCGCGGGTGGACAAGATTTATTGTGCGCCCGGCAATGCAGGGATTGGACAGATTGCGGAGTGCGCGGCGATTGGCGCCATGGAGTTTGACAAGCTTGTTGCCTTCGCGAAAGAGCAGCAGATCGATCTGACGATTATTGGCATGGATGATCCACTGGTTGCCGGTGTGGTCGATGCGTTTGAAGCTGCCGGACTGAGGGTGTTTGGACCGCGGAAGAATGCGGCGATTCTCGAAGGGTCTAAGGCTTTTTCCAAGGATTTGATGAAAAAGTATCATATACCGACGGCAGCATATGAAACTTTTGAGAATGCGGACGAAGCACTTGCCTATCTGGAGACAGCACAGTATCCGATTGTGTTGAAGGCGGATGGGCTGGCACTCGGAAAGGGCGTGTTGATCTGCAATACGCTGGAGGAGGCAAAGGAGGGTGTCCGCTCTATCATGCTGGATAAGCAGTTTGGCGCAGCGGGGAACCGAATGGTTGTCGAAGAATTTATGACAGGGCGCGAGGTATCTGTGCTGTCTTATGTGGATGGCAGGACCATCAAGACGATGACCTCCGCGCAGGACCATAAGCGCGCGCAGGATGGCGATCAGGGATTAAATACAGGCGGTATGGGTACCTTTTCGCCAAGCCCGTTCTACACGGATGAGGTGGATAAATTTTGTCAGGAGCAGATCTATCAGGCGACGGTGGATGCCATGGCAGCAGAGGGCAGACCCTTTCAGGGAATTATCTTCTTTGGGTTGATGCTGACGCCAAACGGACCGAAAGTGCTAGAGTACAATGCCCGGTTTGGAGATCCTGAGGCGCAGGTTGTGCTCCCGCGCATGAAAAATGATATCATTGATGTTATGGAGGCGTGCATTGATGGAAAGCTTGACACGGTTGATCTTCAGTTTGAGGACAATGCGGCAGTCTGTGTCGTGCTCGCGAGTGATGGTTATCCTGTCAGCTATGAGAAGGGACTTGAAATCAGAGGGCTTGAGAAGTTTGATGGGAAGGATGGCTATTATTGTTTCCACGCAGGGACAAAGCTGGACGAGAACGGCAGGTTTGTCACAAACGGCGGACGTGTGCTGGGAGTGACGGCAAAGGGCGCTGATCTAAAAGAAGCAAGGGCGAACGCTTATGCGGCGACGGCGTGGGTTGACTTTGACAATAAGTACATGCGCCATGATATCGGCAAAGCGATCGATGAGGCGTAGACAGGGAGTATAGGGATGAGAGAGAACAAAAGAAACATATTAAAGCACATTGCGGCATTAATGACAGTGCTGTTCTGTATGGTAATGAGTATCGGGATGGTATGCTTTGCCGATGAACAGGGAACAATATCTGTGAAAAGTGCGCGGATCAGGGCTTCGGCAGATCCAAACAGTGAGCAGCTTGGAAGTGTGGCACAGGGGAAGACAGTCGATATCATAGGCAAGACAACAGGTACGGACGGACAGGAGTGGTATCAGGTTTATGTGGATTCGAACACCAAAGGGTATATCCGTGGAAATCTTGTGAAGCTCAAGGATGGTGCATCGCTAAAGACTGTTGATGGCTCTGCGGGATCGACGGGATCGGATGCGTCGGCATCGACAAACACCTCAGCAGATGCCAAAAAAGTAGCTGTAATCAACAAGGCGAATATCAGAAAAGACGCCTCTACGAATGGCGATCCGGTAGCCACTGCAAACCGCGGAATGGTTTTGACAGTGCAGGGCGAGACGACAGGAAGCGATGGCATGAAATGGTATCAAGTGTCTTTTACTTATCAGGACAAAGAGGTGACAGGGTATGTCCGGTCTGATTTGGTTACATCCGACAATATTCCCGCAGATTCAGTATCTTCTGAGATTAATGGAGAGGCGAATCCGGGGGAAGAGCAGCAGCCAGAGGAGCAGCCAGAACCGGACCAACAGCCGGAGGAGCAGCCAGAACCAGATCAACAGCCAAGTAGCAGCTTTCAGCCTATAAACGTGGATGAGGAGCCGCCCTATATCATGCAGGGATTTGAGGCGTTTAAGTTTAAGCTGCCTGGCGATGATCAGGAGTATGACGGATATCAAAATGACGAGGGATATATCATTTGCTATGCGCAGATGCCAAGCGGAGAGGAAGGCTGGTGTCTTGTCAATATAAGTATGAATATCTGCCAGCCATATGTCTATGCGATGGAAGGCATAGAGACGCCAAAGAGTGTGCCGGGAGGGCTGATCTCTGTCATTGTGCTGGTGGTTATCATTATCATATTGGTGGCAGTGATAGGATTGTTGTTGCTCAAGTCCAGAGAGCGCGGAGATTCCTATAAGGGTTATGATGACGAGGACGAGGATTCCGATGATGACATTGAGGACTTGGAGGAGATGGAGGAGGAACCGCAGCCGATTCGGCGTCCGCAGGGTGCAGCAGGCCCGCAGCCGGTCAGACGTCCGCAGGGTGCAGCAGGTCCGCAGCCAGTTAGACGTCCGCAGGGAAATCCGGCGGAGCGGCCAATGTCTCAGGGACAACCGATCAGACATCCGCAGGGTGGCGCAGGTCCGCAGCCAATGAGACGTCCGCAGAATGGACCGGCACCGCAGGAGCCGCAGCCAATAAGACGTCCACAGGGGGCAGGTCCATCTGTCGGCGGCGCAAGACCGCAGCCAGGGGCAGGTCCACAGCCGGTAAGGCGTCCGCAGGGTGCGCCACAGCCCGCAAGGCGTCCGCAGGGCGGCGCAGGTCCACAGCCAGGTCAGGGATATAAGGCAAAGAACCTTCTGGATGATGATATGGATATGATGGATATAGATAACGATTAAAGGATAAAAGGACTTGTCTGATCACTGTAGTCAGACAGGTTCTTTTTAAAAAACGCTTGTATGCACAGGTTCATTGTGCTACAATCTATATAACAGCAGGTAAAGGAGCGTGGGTAGATATGTATATAGAGATTGATTTTAACAGTGATGAGGCCCTTTATCTACAACTGCGCAATCAGATTATCATCGGGATTGCCACGTCTCAGTTTCAGGAGGGAGATACACTTCCCTCTGTGAGACAGCTTGCGGATACAATCGGCATTAACATGCATACTGTAAATAAGGCATACTCTGTTTTGAAGCAGGAAGGCTTTGTGAAAGTAGACAGAAGAAAAGGTGCTGTGATCGCCATTGATATTGACAAGATGCAGGCGAGAGAGGACTTGAAGCGGGATATGCAGGTGCTGCTGGCAAAGAGTAGCTGCAAGCAGATTTCCAGGGAGGAAGTCCATGCGCTGATCGACGAGATATACGAGGGCTATGAAACAGAACTGTAAGAATTAATATAACATGGAGGCATAGAAAAATGCAGCAGTTTACAGATAAAGCAAAGGTGGCATTACAGAAGGCGGCAAAGGCGGCAAAGGACTTGCATCAAAGCTATATCGGAAGTGAGCATATTTTGGTAGGACTTTTGAAGGAAAAGACAGGAGTCGCAGCGAGGGTGCTCTCTGATAATGGTGTGGATGAGGTGCAGCTAATCAGCATGATCAAGGAGTTGATCGCACCGGAGGGAAATGTTGCCCTGCTTGAGCGGGACGGATATTCGCCGAGGGCGGCGAAGGTGCTTGAGGACAGTCACAGACTGGCAGAAAAGTTCAAGAGCCAGCAGACAGGAACAGAACATATCCTGCTTGCGATTATCAGAGAGGGTGAGAACGTTGGACTGCGGCTGCTAAATACGATTGGCGTCAATGTGCAGAAGCTGTATATGGATACATTGATTGCCATGGGAGAGGATATCAACCAGCACAAGGATGATTTGAACAAGAACAGGAACAAAAAGAAGAGCTATGGCACGACACAGACCTTGAACCAGTACAGCCGGGATCTGACTTATCTGGCTAAGGAGGGGAAGCTTGATCCTGTCGTAGGCAGGGAGACAGAGATTATGCGCGTTGTGCAGATTTTGTCAAGGCGCACCAAGAACAATCCGTGTCTCATCGGTGAGCCTGGTGTGGGCAAGACTGCCATTGCGGAGGGGCTGGCGCTTCGCATTGTCAATGGTGATGTGCCAGATACCGTTCGGAACAAGCGGGTAGTGACGCTTGATCTTGCGGGCATGGTGGCGGGGTCTAAATACCGCGGAGAGTTTGAGGAGCGCATCAAGAGAGTGATCAAGGAAGTGATCGATGCGGGCAATATCTATCTGTTCCTGGATGAAATCCATACGCTCATCGGCGCAGGCGGTGCGGAGGGGGCGATCGATGCCTCCAACATTCTCAAACCATCTTTGTCAAGAGGAGAGATACAGCTCATTGGCGCGACGACCATCGCAGAGTACCGCAAGTATATTGAGAAGGATGCGGCATTGGAGCGGCGCTTCCAGCCAGTGATGGTGGAGGAGCCAACCGAGAGTGAAGCTGTTGAGATTCTGAACGGTGTTGCCTACAAGTACGAGGAACACCATAAGGTGACAATCACACAGGAGGCGATCGAGGCGGCAGTAAAGCTTTCAGACCGCTATATCAATGACAGAAATCTTCCAGACAAAGCGATCGATCTGATCGATGAGGCGTCGGCGGCAATCAAGATTAAGAATATGAATGTGCCTGACAGCTTTAAGGAGATGACAGCGCAGATCAAGAAATATGATCTTCAGATTGAGCGGTCGATTCGAATGGAAGCTTTCACACAGGCGGCAGAGCTCCGCAAAGCGCAGGATGAGTTGATTAAGAAGTATGACAAGGCAGTGAGTAAGTATGAGAAAAATCAAGAGGAAAAGGTCCTTGTCGTGACAGAGAATGAAATCGCGGAGGTGGTGGCAAACTGGACGAAGATCCCTGTGAAAAAGCTGACACAGAAGGAGAGTGAGCGCCTGCTAAAGCTCGAGTCGATTCTTCACAAGCGTGTCATCGGTCAGGAGGAGGCAGTCACTGCGGTGGCACAGACTATGAAGCGCGGTCGTGTGGGATTGCAGGACCCGAACAGACCCATCGGGTCATTCTTGTTTCTCGGTCCGACAGGTGTCGGCAAGACAGAGCTGTCCAAAGCGCTTGCCGAGGCGATGTTTGGCTCTGAGAATGCGCTGATTCGTGTAGATATGTCAGAGTATATGGAGTCTCATTCCGTGTCTAAGATGGTGGGCTCTCCTCCGGGCTATGTAGGCTTTGAGGAGGGTGGACAGCTCAGTGAGAAGGTGCGCCGGTCGCCGTACTCGGTCGTGCTGTTTGATGAGATCGAAAAAGCACATCCAGATGTATTTAATATCCTGCTGCAAGTGCTCGATGATGGTCATATCACAGATTCCAAGGGCAGAAAAGTCAGCTTTAAGAATACGATATTGATCATGACCTCCAATGCGGGGGCGCAGCGCATTGTAGATCCCAAGAATCTTGGATTTGCTGCCAAGAGGGACGCAGAGGCGGACTATAATAAGATGAAATCCGGTGTTATGGAGGAAGTGAAGCGCCTGTTTAAACCAGAGTTTATCAACCGTATTGATGAGATCATGGTGTTCCACCCGTTGACAGAGCAGGATATGAAACAGATTGTCACACTGCTCTCCAAAAACCTCTGTGAGCGGTGCAGGACACAGATGGATATCGATCTGTCCTTCACCAACACATTGAAGGAGTATCTGGTGAAAAACCATTCGGAGCTGAAAATGGGCGCCAGACCGCTTAAGCGTGCGATACAGAATGTGGTGGAGAATGAACTCGCCACGGCAATCCTGGAAGGCAGGGTAAAGAGGGGCGATGCGGTATCCGCTGGCGTGCGCGGCGATAAAGTGACTTTTACGGTCAAGGAGTCTAAAGAAGTTTGAAAAATTTCTGGAAAAAGTTCAGAATATAGTATATGATGTTAGAGTAGGTAAAAATTAATTCTTATGAACTTTTAGGAGGACAAATGAAATGGCAGTAATTGATGAATTGCTACGCTCTGAGAGTAACGGAAATATCAGCTTTGGTAATCATGAGCTGGCAGCGAAGGCAAAGCTTGAGGATTATGAACATGCTGGGGACTTGTACAAGGTAAAGACGTATCAGGCGATGACGAAGCTGGAGAAGAATGGCTTGTTTTTATATGAATCTGTTCCCGGTACTTCTGTTCATGATTTTTGTGAGAGCGAGGGTGGCATGTCTTTTACCGTGGAAGGAAGCCAGGATGCACAGATTACTGTGGGCGCAGCGGATGATTCCGAATATGAGGTGATTGTAGCCGGAGAGAGCGCAGGCGTCATGAAGACGAACCTGTCAGGAAAGCTCAGCGTCAGTGTGGAGCTTGAGGGATCAGGTGAGGTCGAAGTAAAAATTGTAAAAAAGTAAATATTTTATAGATGAAAGAAGGATACCTCCTCAAATGAGGGGGTATCCTTCTGTAAGGAGAGGGACATGGCAAAAAAGAGCACCACTGTATTTTTTTGTCAGGAGTGCGGACATGAATCATCAAAGTGGATGGGACAATGTCCTGCCTGCAAAAAATGGAATACTTTTGTGGAGGAGAAGGTCAATGTGACAGGAGGCTCCAAGATCACTCCTTTTCGGGAAGCGGCAAAGCCTGTTGAGATTGGCGCTATCTCTATGCGGGAGGAGGAGCGTCTGCACACTGGCATCGCTGAGCTTGACCGTGTGCTGGGCGGAGGCATCATGCAGGGTTCTCTGACATTGGTAGGCGGCGACCCCGGCATTGGGAAATCAACATTGTTATTGCAGATGTGCAGGCTGCTTGCGAATGCGGGCAGGAGGATTCTCTATATATCAGGGGAGGAATCACTCAAACAGATCAAGCTCAGAGCCAATCGGATTGGCGAATTTCGTGACACGATGTTTTTGCTGTGTGAGACAAATCTTGGTGTCGTGGAGGAGACGATACGCCACACCAAACCGGAGGTGGTCATTATTGATTCGATTCAGACGATGTACCAGGAGGCAGTGACCTCAGCGCCGGGCAGTGTCTCTCAGGTAAGGGAGGCAACAAATGTATTTTTGCAATTGGCAAAGGGGATGGGAATTTCGATCTTTATTGTGGGACATGTGACAAAGGAAGGAACGGTGGCAGGACCAAGAGTGTTGGAGCACATGGTAGATACCGTTTTGTATTTTGAGGGTGACAGATATGCATCATACAGAATCCTGCGTGGGGTCAAGAATCGTTTTGGCTCCACCAATGAAATCGGTGTGTTTGAGATGCGCAAGGAGGGACTGATCGAGGTGGAAAATCCCTCGGAGTACATGCTGAGCGGGAAACCTGTAGGTGCGAGCGGCTCTGTCGTTGTCTGCTCAGTGGAAGGTACCAGACCAATTTTGATCGAGATACAAGCGCTTGTGTGCAGGACGAACTTTGGGATTCCCAGACGACAGACGACGGGAACGGATTTCAACAGGGTCAATCTGTTGATGGCGGTGTTAGAGAAGCGCCTTGGATTGCAGATAGGGGACTGTGATGCCTACGTGAATCTCGCAGGAGGTATGAAAATCAGTGAACCGGCGATTGATTTGGGGTTGATTATGGCGATTGTTTCCAGCTTCAAAAACCGCCCTGTCGATGAGAAAACGATCGTGTTTGGCGAGGTGGGATTAAGCGGTGAGGTGCGCGCTGTGACAATGGCGCAGCAGCGTGTTCAGGAAGCGAGAAAGCTTGGCTATGAGACAGTCATCATGCCGCGGGTAAATCTTGAGGGAATGGATATGATAGATGGAATCAGAGTGATAGGCGTCGGTGGCATTGGGGAGGCCATCGATGTGATATAGGAGGTACTTGTATAATGGAAATGACAGAAGGATTGATACAGGAATTAATGAACTTTTTGGACAGCAGTTTGACAAGCTACCACGCAGTAGAGAATATCGAGAAAACTCTTTTGCAGGCAGCGTTTACAGCGCTTTCGGAGAAAAAGCTCTGGACGCTTGATCAAGGCGGCAGCTATTTTGTGGCGCGCAATGATTCGTCTGTGATGGCGTTTCGGCTGCCGGACTGTGAACTTGGCCAGATCAAGGGCTTTCATGTGTATGCGGCGCATTCTGATTCGCCTGCCTTTAAGGTCAAGGAGAATCCAGAGTTGGACAGAGAGGGCGTCTATGTCAGCGTCAATACGGAACCATATGGCAAAATGATTCTCTCCACATGGCTTGACAGACCGCTCACAATCGCAGGGCGGGTCTGTGTGGAGGAGGCAGGAGAAATCGTGACAAAGACTGTCCGGTTAAAAGACAATCTCTGCATGATACCAAACTTGGCGATTCATATGAATGCGAATATGAACAGTGGTGTGGCATTCAGCGCGCAGAGTGATATGCTGCCGCTGCTGACGATGGGGGACCCGGCGCACAGAGGCAGCGCATCAAAAGGTACTCTGTGCGCACTCCTTGCGGATGCCCTGGGAACACAGGATATTCTCTCCTATGATTTGTATGTTGAGAATTGTGAGAGAGCAGTTCTTGCCGGGGCGAAGGATGAATTTATCATGACACCGCGGTATGACGATCTCGCCTGCGTTTTTGCCGGACTCCAAGGACTCCTCCAAGGAAAACCTTCGCAGTATATTGATGTGCTTGCGGTCTTTGACAACGAAGAGGTAGGAAGCCTCACCAGGCAGGGCGCGGATTCTACATTTTTTAGGGATACATTGGAAAATATCGCCGCGGGGTTTGGTGTGGACAGCAGAATCTACCGCACATGGATGGCAGATAGTTTGATGCTCAGCGCGGACAATGGACATGCTTGTCATCCCAATCAGGGAGGAAAGGCAGATCCAACCAATCGTCCTTATCTGAACAATGGTGTCGTGCTCAAATACCATGGCGGACAGAAGTATGCGACAGATGCCTTCTCAGCGGCATATGTGAAACGATTATGCAGGGATAATGATATCCCGTTGCAGATTTACGCCAACAATTCAGATATTCCTGGCGGCAGGACACTTGGAAATTTAGCGATGACGCAGGTTTCCATGGCAGCGGCAGATATCGGACTGCCGCAGCTTGCCATGCATTCTGCGTATGAGACAGGCGGCACAAGGGATATTATGGCTCTGACCCGTCTTGCATCATTGTTCTTTGCTCAGTAGGCATAAGCCTCTTGTACTCTTGTATTTGCAGAGATTTCTTTCTCCTGCGTGACAGGAACATCGTCATATCGGCGAATGTGCTGATCAATCTCTCGCGTGCGTTGATCGTAGGCGGCGTCTCCTTCGCGGACGGCATCAATAGCCGTGATGTAGCCTAGCCGATCGCGCACAACCGTGAGATCGACATCTCCTTTGGGCTGAGACATGTATCTTCCGAGGGCTTTATCAGAATAGGTTCGTATGGTTTCTTTGTTGTACAGCATGGTGTCATTTTCTTTTTCAATGCGGACAAGTCCCCAGCGGGCGTACTCCTCAAAAAGCTCCTCCCGGTTCAGACAGAGTGAAAGCTCAAGAGAAAACGCGGTTTTTTCAATATGAAATGCTTCAGATAGCGCGGCGGTAATCTGGGCAGTCAGAACATCCGGGTCGTTTGTTTGATCTGCGTGCATCACGTCAAAGATGATCTGTTCTGCGCGCGATTGTGCATCATTTCCCAGAGAGACACCCCGAGTTAGAGTGACCCTCACACCCCAGCGGGAGCTGTCAGAGGAACAAAAGGCTGTCAGATAGGGCGAGAAGGGCGCTTGGCCAGCAGTGGCAAACACAACGGAACCACTAAGCACCAGGCAGATTGAAAGTGCCAGCATGGAGACGGAGGCTTTGCGGTAATGCAGCACACTCTGGATGCGCCGCTCGACTTCTGTCTTGGAGAAAGCACTGTAGAGCAGAGTTGGGCGGTTTCCGGTGATTGCCATGGCGAGCAGGCTGTATGCATAGCTTTTGCGTGCGTCCTCATCGTTGTACAGGCGCAGAACCGCCTCGTCACATGCGGTTTCCAGGTCAGAACACAGTGCTTTGGACATCAGCCACACCAACGGATTAAACCAGTGTGCGCAGAGCGCAAGGAGCATGACGGCCTTGACAACGTTATCTCTGCGGCGGATATGCATGGTTTCATGACAGAGGATGTGGCGTAGCAGCTCTGTGCTGTCAAAATCCATCCGCGTGGGCAGATAAAGCTTCGGTGCGATCAGACCGCTCACCAGCGGGGATGCAATCTCATCATTGGTAAAGACTAGAGTTTGTCCCATATCCATCTCGCGCAGCAGTGTGTTGATAATCTCATTGTGTTCTATTAAGAGGGAGCCTTTCAGACATTTTGTATAGCGGTATTTCTGCGAGAGCAGAATGCCAGCCGTGACAAAGATGCCAGCGATATAGATGTAAATAAATACATGATACGGCAACGCAGTGGAGCAGACATCTTTATAGCCAATCGCGATGGTGCGCGCTGCGGTTTCCTCAACAGTTTCTATCGCGTAGGAAGGCTGCTCTGCGGGAATATTCTCCGTGATGGCGGCGTGCACTGCGGTTCCCTCAACGGCCTCTGTCGCATAGGAAGGCTGTACTGCGGGAATATCCTCTGTGATAGCGCCGGCATAAGCAATCTCATCATTCGAGATTGTCAGCAAAAATTCAGGAATTTGCATACTCAGCGGGCTGCTCAGTGAGAATGGTACGAGCAGGCGCAGCAGGATTGCGCCCCATAAAATTGGAAATACAAACTTGGGCAGCTTGTTTCGAAGCAGACCACGCAGTATGAAAACAGCTATGATCATGACGCTTCCATAAAAAACCATCAGGTAAAAGGGCATATTCATTTTAAAACTCAGCATATTTAATTCGCCTCCTTAATCATTTTTGCAAGCCGCGCGGCATCTTCCTCTGAAATTCCCTGGTTTTTGAGGAATGAGGAGAAGAACAGCTCACTTGAGCCGCCAAACATCTTGTCAATCAACTGCTCCGTCTCGCTCTGGGCGACTTCGTCGCGGCTCACAAGCGGCTTGCAGATGAAACCAGGTTCGCTTCTCTCAATCGCGCCCTTCTCGATACATTTCTTGATGACCGTATAGGTCGTATTTTTGTTCCAGCCAATGCGTTTTGAGAGCACATCTACAATTTCTTTTGCGGATTTTGGTTCCTGCTCCCATAAAACTTCCATGACCTTTAGTTCAGAATCAAATAGTTTCATATCAATGCCTCCTTTTGATGTGCAGGGCGCTGGATGGAATCTGTCAGCGACAGGTGTCCTGCACAAGAATCAAATCTGTAGACTATTCTAATAGTCTGTTGATACTATTAGACTATCATAATAGTCTACAGGTGTCAATACAAATATTTGAAAATTCTTATGAATCAAAAGACAGGCGTTTTTCATCTTGATTTGGGATTTTGTGAGCAGAGTCATGGAGGTTCATATAGAAGACCCAAGTGCAATCAAATAGGAGAGAACACAAAAAAAATGCAGATGAATCATCTGCATTTTAACAGGGGCAGCAAGAATCGAACTCGCATTGACGGTTTTGGAGACCGCTGTTCTACCGTTGAACTATGCCCCTATAGGTGAGCTGTATAAACTGCTCACTGACGAATTATAGTATATCATAGACTGATATGAAAAATCAAGTATTATTTTAACTTTTTTCATTATTCTTTCATTATTTTTTGATGAAGCTTCATCGAAAAGTTAGCGGTCCTTGTTGGCAGCTTTTTTTAGCTGATATTGCACAGTATATCTCTTTACAACCCGGTCGGTGTGAGCAATCACTGTGTACAAAATCTCATCAAGATTCATTCCAGCGTCAAACGCCTTTTGGAGTGCCGTGTCAAATCCCGTGCCGGAGAGATCTGCATCAAATGCAGCACCTGTTGGATTCAGCGTTGAACGATCATCATTAAAAATACTCATAATAACTCCTTTCGAACAGAACAGTAAACTGTTATTATTATAACAATTTATGTCTTATGAGTCAATGAAATAAAAATAATAATTGTGTAAAGTCAGTTCTGTGTAGACTTTTGCTGTTGTTTAGTGTAAACTAAAATTAAGTACGTAAAAGTTACAAAGGAGTGAGAACACTGGTAAAGAGAAGATATGTGAGATCACGCTCATTAAAGGACGATATGGTAATTGATCAGGCGATTGTGGATCGGGCAGGAAGGATATTGATATCAAGAAATACGGTGCTTGATGCATATCACATTATGTCCCTGATCAAGATGGGGATTCCTGGCGTGTATATACACGAAGGGGAGGACGACGAGGAGACAGAGGACAACATTCCGGGGGACATTGTGGTCGCGCCGGCAGTACAGAAGGAGATTGATAAACGGACCGTGCAGGACCGCGCTAAGGTCAATCTGTCTGAGAGTGTGAAGGCGAGAGTGGCAGAGGGAATACAGTTTCTATATAATGATACGGTTTCAGAAGGCTTTACTTCGACGACCCGAAGCATCACGGATGATCTGATGAAGGCGATATCAGATAATGACGCGATCGCTGTGGATATCAGCACGCTGAAAATTAGCGACGAATATACGTTCAAGCACAGCGTGGATGTGGCGACAATGGCAATGATTGTCGGGAAAAAGCATGGACTCAACAAGCAGGAGGTCTATGAGCTTGGCATTTCTGGTCTGCTTCATGATGTCGGCAAGTCCAAGATTCCAAATGAGGTGCTGAACAAGGCGGGCAAGCTAACCGATGAAGAATTTTCGATGATGAAACAGCACTCGCTGTTTGGTTATCAGATTTTAAAGGACAAGGATGATTTGTCCAACTCGATCAAGCTTGGGGTACTACAGCATCATGAGAAGATGAACAGCAAAGGGTATCCCATGGGGGTTCCTTCAGAGAAGATCAATCTCTTTGCGCGTATCATATCTGTGGCAGATATATATGATGCGCTCGTGACAGAGCGGCCGTACAAAAAGCCGTTCTCACCGAGAGATGCGGTGGAGATGATCATGTCTTTGACGGAGGAGCTTGACATTGATGTCATGAAAAGCTTTCTGGAGAGTGTGATTCTCTATCCAGTCGGTACGGATGTGGAGCTCAGTACAGGAGAGCAGGCAAGAGTGATTGAGAATAATTCAAAATATGTGTTGCGTCCCAAGGTGATCGGATTAAAGTCGGGAAAAATCTATGATCTGTCTCTGATTGAGAACGCTAGTATTATTATATTGTAGGAGGCGGTCCGTTATGTTATATTACAATGACAACCGAATCAAGAAGCGCTGTGCCTTGCTGATGAGCATTGTACTTCTAGTTTGTTTGGCTGCGGTTTTGCCGATGCAGGTCAGGGCAGCCGATGCGGCAATTTATCCAATGTACCAGCGCGCAGTAGATTTTCCGCAGGGAGACTTGTCGAGACTCGCGCAGGTTATCAGAAAAGCGCAGGCAGGTGGAGAGATTAACATTGGATTTCTTGGTGGATCGATCACGGAGGGGCGCGGAGCGGCAAACGTACAGGACTGTTATGTGTCGCAGGTGTACAAGTGGTGGTATGAGGCGTTTCCTCTTGCGCAGATCAATGTGATCAACGCAGGTGTGGGCGGTACATCGTCCTATCTGGGTGTGCACCGTGTCGATGCCGAGCTGCTGGTGCACAAGCCAGATCTGGTGTTTATGGAGTTTGCAGTCAATGATACGTTCACAGAATTTTGTATGAACAGTTATGAGAATCTGATTCGAAAAATCCTTATGTCAGAGAGCAATCCAGCACTGGTTCTGCTGTTTGCCACAAACGCGGTCGGTGACAGCTCGCAGGCAGTCCAGGCGGCGCTGGGGCAGTACTATGATCTGCCGATGATCAGCTACGGAAAAGCAGTCACGCCGGAGGTGGAGGCAGGGAGCTTTACATGGTTTCAGATTGCAGAGGATATTGTGCATCCAAACAATATGGGGCATTCGATTTTTGCTGGCTTGATCACGACCTATCTCGAAGATCTCTGCGCGAAGCTTGACACGATCGAGGTCGATGCAGCGCGCTTGCAGCAGTATGAGCTTCCTGAGCCAGTGACAATGCAGGTCTACCAGAATGCACATATTGAAAATGCGGCGACGATCACACCGCTTGAGGTGCTCGGATACGATGTCTATGATTTTAACTATCATTTTGGTGATAATTGGTATTCCATGCAGGATGGTTCATACATATCCTTTGTGGTGGAAGCAAGTAATATTGGAATTCTGTACCAGAGGACCGTTGAGGGGACTTTCGGGCAGTATGATGTGTATATTGATGACCAGTATGTTAAAACACTTGATGGCAATTATGTAGAATTTTATGGCACTGAGACGGAGGCGGAGGAGCTGTTTGCGTCCCCGGATGGCGGGAAAGCATATCATGTGATCAAAATTGTCAAAAATCCCGCATCCTTCAATACCGATTTTGTTATTATTGGATTGCTGGTTAGCTAAAAAATACCCATTACTGGGTATTTTTTAGCTTAAATTATATTTTTCCATTCTGACATGACGTCCTCACAGGCATCGGGGTCCATGTCCGCAACGGCTTCACAGAGCTTTAAATACAGTTCTTGGTTTTCATCATGAAAGCTGTATCCGTCAAGCGTGTGGATCGCGTCGTCCATTTTGTCCATATCGAGATCATCAATCGCAAGCTTCATCTCAGTAAAGACATCCATAAGGACTTCTGTTGTGATGGGCGGTTTGCCATCTACATCCTGCTTATCAGGGAAGAAAGGACTTAGGATGTCATGATAGTGCTGATACATGGCAAGCGCTTCGCCGGTATTTTGTAAAATCATGTCAATATTGTTGGCATTTCCGGCAGCCTCAAGCGCTGCTGCCCTGTCGGAGAGCTCTTCCGCGCCAATCTGCTTGGAAGCGCTCTTAAGTGCATGAACCTCGATGGTGTAGTTACGCCAGTCTTCTCGTTCCAGATAGGTCTGTATCAGCTTGAGCTTTTTAGGGATTGCATGATAGTAATCTGCGAGGATTGTCATAAAGAGTTCCTCGCTGCCAAGCAGCTTCAATGCCTCTTTGATGTCCAGCTCAGGGAGATCCGGGATGGTGACTGTCTTTTTGGGAGCGGCTGGTCGTATGGCGCCGGAATGCTTTTTGATTTTGGACTCCGGCAGCCATTTGCGGATCGTATTGATGAGCATACGGACCTCGATGGGCTTTGCCACGAAATCATTCATGCCTTCCGTGATAAACATCTTCTTAACATCGCCGATCACATTGGCGGTCAAGGCGATAATGGGCACATTATCATACTCTGAGTGAAAACGCCGTATGATATGTGTGGTCTCGATGCCGTCGATTTCAGGCATCATGTGATCCATCAGTATCAGATCATACATTGTTTCGGATATTTTGCTGATTGCCTCATTGCCGCTGAGCGCCGTGTCAATCTGCATGTTCAGCGGTTCGAGAAGTCCCTGCGCGACGGTCAGGTTGATCGAATTATCGTCTACGATCAGGATTTTGGCAGTTTCTGCGGTAAAGTCATAGTATTCGTCCGATGTCTGACTGTCAAACTGGTTATATGCTTCGTGATTGTAGATGCTTGCCAGCGAGAGAACCGATAGCGGTTTGTGCATGACAGATACATTGGGGAGATTATAATGTACAGATACATCATAAGGCGTGACCACAATCGTGTTGAGTTTAGGGTGTGCACCCATGAAATCCTCTATCTCCTGGCTGAAATCTTTATAAGGTATAAAAAGGTATGTATCCGTGACGGAATCGTGATTTTCTGTCAGGTAAGATAAGATATTCGTACCTTTGAGGTCGGTGTATTCGATGCCAAGCTTGTGCATATCCCGTTTCAACTGAATATTGGCATATGTGTTGTTGAGAAATCCTGCTGCGGGGCATGGCGGTGTCTCAGTCAGCAGGATGCTCGGCTCCGCGTCAACAATCTTCTGTGGGATTGTGAAAGAGAAGGTAGAGCCCTCGCGATAGACACTCTCCACAGAGATCGTACCATTCATGAGGTTGACCAACTGTTTGCTGATGGCAAGCCCCAGACCTGTTCCCTCGATATTGCGGTTCCGTTTGCTGTCAATCTGTTGGAAGGATTTGAAAAGCTTGCCGATATCTTCGGGTTTAATACCGATTCCAGTATCCGAAACGGAGAATATCAAATTGATCGTGTCGTCCGACACCATCTCATAGTCGTATTTCAGGCAGATTTGTCCCACTTTGGTAAACTTGGCGGCATTGTTTGCCAGGTTGGTGATAACCTGTTTGATGCGCACCATGTCACCGCAGAGCATCCGCGGGATGTTGGGATTGATATCCAGCACAAACTCTACATCATCCCTGTCAATGCGGGTGCTGATGATAGTTGCAACGTCATAAATTAAGGAAGCTGGCTCATAATCGCCCGCCACAATATCCATTTTGCCGGACTCGATCTTCGAGAAGTCAAGAATGTCATTGATGATTGTGAGCAGTGATTTGCCGGCAGCCTTGATCTGATTGAGATAATTTTTGGCTGTCGGACTCATCTCCTCGCGGAGTGCCATCTCAGCCATACCGATCACCGCATTCATGGGCGTGCGCAGTTCATGGCTGGTGTTTGCCAGAAAATCCGATTTCATGTTTGCAGCCTTCTCGATCTCGATGTTGGCTTCCTTCATAATGTATTTGTGATAGGCGATACTCGAGAGGGCGCTGGTGAGCGTGTACAGGAAAAAAGCGGCATTCTCCAGCTTGTTTTTTTCTATGACAGGGACGCTCATGACAGATTGCAGGTAGTTGATCAGATCGATTCCAATCTCAGCGGCAACCTGCATGATGCGCGTAATGTCCGGGGGAGAGGTGAGAACCTGTCCCCCGACAAAACACCCGACCATTTTGTCGCCGGCCATGATCGGCGCGGCGAAATCCATGAGCCCTGCATGGCAATAGTAGGTCACAGAGGAGCCTACTTTTAGTGCAAGCTCGGCGCCGTGCTTGTCGCACTGCTGGCAGCGCAGGCAGCCAATCGGCGAATTGCGGGTGTATTTGCTGCAAAAGTCAGTGAAGTTTGTTCCTTTTGTGACTGGAACGCCTTCGGCATCTGTGATGATGGCTGCAAAGCCCGTCATTTTCGAGAAAGAGTCCTGTAGACGCTGGAGCATTTCCACTTCAAATAGGTCAGTGAGGGTAATCTCATTATTCATATCAATGCCTCCAAAAAATATACTAATCAATCAGTTCGCGGATTTTAGCGAGTAACGCTTCCTTCTCTACGGGCTTTAGCAGGTATCCTTGCGGTTTCAGGGCGAGTGCACTCTTGATCTTTTCCACATCGTTGATGCCAGTGAGGAAAACAACAGGAATGGTCGTCAAGTAAGGGTCTGCGCGGAGTTCCTCAAGAACGGCAGGACCATTCATCTCAGGCATCTCGTAGTCGAGCAGAATCAAGCTGACTTCTTTGGCCTTTAGGAAACGCAGCGCAACCTTCCCGCTGATGGCGGTTGCGACTTCGTACTTGGGATCCAGATAACCCTTGATGGTTTTATGTATGATGGTAGCATCGTCTATGACAAGAATGCGGCGGCGGTCCGATTCGGGCTGTCTGCCAGAATCCTCCGTCTCGTCGGGAGCTTTTTCCGCCTCCTCAAAAACTGCGTCAAGCTGTGCCAAGGTATTGAATACACTGTTCGCGTTGGACTCTAAAGCTATGGAGAGCGGAGAGTTTGCCATGGATGATAAGCGGGTCTGGTGTTCCTTGATGTATTTGATGATTGCATCCTCCATGTCAGAGGTAGATATGGGGAGCTTGATGCTTAACTCCGGCGTACAGTTTGGAATCTTAGCCACGAAATCCAGACTCACCGAATCGCCGATGGCGGCAAAGGGAATATCCTTTTTGCCGAGAACATCGTGAAAACTAGCGATGGTGATCAGATCCTCCCTTGTCTCTGCGCGCATACAAAAGATAAAAATGTCCGGTTCAAAATACTGAACATGTGTTTTAAGATCGTCAAAGACCACGGATGAGGTCATACATTCAAAGGAATAGTCCATCTGAAGAAAAAAATTACTGATAAGTTTTTTGCTGTTTCCAGCCAGCAATACCTTATATTTTTTCATGCAAAATCCTCCTGTTTGTTGTATTGTTGTTTGCAATTCTATCTTGATTTTATCATAAAACCAAATATAGATAAACAAAAAGTTGGCATTTTTGTCAAAATGATGTTATATTGTTTAATGGGAATGGAGGGGTAGTGTGAAAAATAAATTTTTCACACGGCAAATTTGTGCTTACGCCCAAATTC